>PAHS01000016.1 GCA_002711145.1 Marinovum sp.
CAGGTGCAACAGCTGATTTGGTTAAAATGAGAGAGCAATTATTGTCCTTGCTTAGGGAGAATCCATCTTACGCCCGTACAGATTTTGATTTTATTCACCTTCTTAGAAGCTGGTTCAACCGTGGATTTTTGGTCTTGAGACAAATCACTTGGGATACGTCAGCATCAATATTGGAAAAGATAGTTGAATATGAAGCCGTTCATGAAATAAAAAATTTGGAAGATCTTCGTCGCCGCCTTTTGCCAAAGGACCGCCGCTGCTTTGCTTTTTTTCACCCATCAATGCCTGACGATCCATTAATTTTTGTTGAAGTTGCATTGACTAACGGAGTGGCAACCTCGATTCAGAAGGTATTATCCGAGTCACGGGAGGAGATAGATCTTCAAGGTGCTAATTCTGCCATTTTCTACTCAATTTCTAATTGTCAGGAAGGCCTATCGGGTATCTCTTTTGGAAACTCACTTATTAAACAAGTAGCACAAGATCTATCTCGGGAAATGCCACATTTAAAAACGTTTGTAACCCTTTCCCCGATACCTGGTCTCACAAAGTGGATAAAAGACGAGGGGCTCGAAAAACTTGTAGAAGACCAAGGTATGTTAAAGCAAATTACTGCTCATTATTTAGTAGAGGCGAAAGGAAAAAATAGACGTCCGATTGACCCGGTTGCTAAGTTTCATCTTGGAAACGGTGCTATCATTCATCAGATTAATATCGATGCAGATCTCTCTGAAAAGGGATTGCTACAGTCGAAAGGAGTGATGGTTAATTATCTTTATGACCTTTCAAAAATATCTCAAAATGTTGAATTATTCTCTAAGGAAGGAGATATTTCAGCAAACACTACTATTAAAGCTTTATCCCGCCAAGCGGAACGTAATATTATGCAAAAAGGGAAAGCAAAAGAGTTTAGTCAGTAATCCCTGTAACAAAATCAACTTAAAGTATAATGTTCAACAAGTCGTGAAAACGACTTGCCTATGTAATCACACTGGGGGAAACCCTCTTCTTAAATGGAGCCCGAACGTCACCCATGGAAAGTACAAAAACCCTTTTGAATGACGTTTTTGGGTTTAATAACTTTCGACCTGGTCAAGGCGAAATTATTGATGCTGTGACAAGCGGNGAGAATGTCTTAGCAATCATGCCTACNGGAGGTGGGAAATCATTATGCTTTCAGTTACCTGCTCTTTTAAATGACGGCCTAACAGTCGTTATTTCTCCCCTTATTGCTCTAATGCGTGACCAGGTACGTGGTTTNCAAGCAGCTGGNGTGGCAGCTGGNGCAATTACCTCAGGAAATACGCAAGAAGAGACAGACANGGTTTTTTCACAGATTGNTTCTGGAGATCTAAAGCTTCTCTATGTGGCTCCTGAACGTTTGAATTCGAGTAGGATACAAAATATTCTGAGAAAATCTAATGTTAATTCTATAGCNGTGGATGAGGCTCATTGTGTAAGTCAATGGGGGCACGACTTTAGACCAGATTATCTAAACATTGGTAAATTACGGCGTAGCTTAGGTGTTCCATTAAGTGCATTTACTGCGACTGCAGATAACGATACTCAACAAGAAATAATTGAGCGGCTTTTTGACGGTGTTACACCAAAAACATTTTTGCGAGGTTTCGATAGGCCTAATATTTTCCTCAGCTTCGTACCTAAAGATAAACCTCGGCGCCAGATTATGGATTTTGTTCAACAGCGCAAGGGTCAATCGGGTATTGTTTACTGTGGCACNAGGGCCAAAACGGAAACGCTATCTCAAGCACTCAAAGATGCTGGATACATTTCATGTTATTATCATGGTGGCATGGCTTCGGATGATCGAAGAGTTGTTGAAAGCCGCTTTGCTATTGAAGAAAGTCTGATTGTTGTTGCAACTTTAGCGTTTGGTATGGGAGTGGATAAGCCTGATATAAGATGGGTCGTACATGCAGACTTACCTAAATCAATTGAAAGCTACTATCAGGAAATTGGACGAGCTGGAAGAGATGGTGGTCGAGCAGAAACTTTAACACTCTATGGAGCAGATGATATTCGTTTTCGGCGTAACCAGATAGATGAAGGTCTTGCCCCCGCTCCGCGAAAGTCTGCTGATCACGGTCGTCTTAATGCACTTTTAGGTTTAGCTGAAGCTCTAAAGTGCCGGCGCCTTAACCTTTTAGGGTACTTTGGTGAAAGTGATATAAAATGNGGAAATTGTGACTTGTGTGACAGTCCACCTGAAACGTTCGATGGTACTCAGCCAGTTCGCAAAGCCTTATCCGCTATACTGCGCACTGACCAATATTTTGGTGCAGGACATTTAATCGATATTTTGTTAGGTAATTTCACTGAAAAGATTGGTAGTCATGGACATGAAAATTTACCNACCTTTGGGGTTGGAAAAGAATTAAGTCGAGTAAAATGGCAAGCTATTTTTAGACAAATGATGGGCCACGATCTTATCCGTCCCGACGCCGAAAGGTATGGTGCATTGAGAATGACTGAAAAAGCACTGCCAATTTTACGTGGTGAGCAAAGCATAACTTTGCGTTTGGA
Organism: Marinovum sp.; assembly: GCA_002711145.1. Lineage (GTDB taxonomy): Bacteria > Pseudomonadota > Alphaproteobacteria > Rhodobacterales > Rhodobacteraceae > Salinivivens. The sequence continues at coordinate 2,545 of PAHS01000016.1, forward strand.
TACAATAAATTCAGCAAAAGGGAACCGCTCTGTTAAAACATTAATAAGTGATGAGCATGCTCCCATGCTTACTGCGCTTAAAGCCAAGCGGCGCGCATTAGCAGAAACTGCAGGAGTGCCAGCTTATATTATTTTCAATGATAAGACTCTAATCGATATGGCTCAAAGGCGCCCGCTGAACCTTGATGAGATGTCTCGAATTAACGGTGTTGGTACAAAAAAATTAGAGAATTTTGGGAATATTTTTTTAGCAGTTATAAATGGCGAAGTTGATCACATGCATCCAAGGCGGCGAAAACTTGCCGGCGCTCAGGAAGGGGAGTTGTATGATTTACTTGTGGAGGTTCAATCCAAGTTATCACGAGGAGCAATTGGCGTGGATAAACCGATGAGTTGCTCAGCATCTCTACTTTCTAAAATCGCAAAACTTAAACCTAGAAGTTTGAATGAGATGTCTAAGATAATTGGGGCCCAAAAGACAGATCGTTTTGGAGTAGCTTTTTTGGATGTTTTGGCAGATGTGACCTAGATTGTTAGTTATTAAGAAAAATTAGAAATTAATACATTATCATGATCAGTCATTTCCTTAGTTAGTTCTTATACTTAAGTTAAAATGAAAAATTGACCAAAATAGATTTTATTCTGACGACTCTAGAACATTCTTGAAGAACTTATTTATTTAAGAATAAGATCAAAATGAGATTTGGGAGTATTTGAAATGAAATCACAATACCGAGTAGTCGTTATAGGCGGTGGAGTGGTTGGCGCATCTGTTTTGTACCATCTTGCTAAAATGGGTTGGAAAGATGTTGTCATGCTCGAGCGCCGCAGACTTGCTTCTGGGTCTAGTTGGCATGCTGCAGGAGGGGTTCATACACTTAATGCAGACCCGAACATGGCAGCTCTTCAAGCTTATACAATCGATCTTTTACCTAAGATTGAAAAAGAGTCGGGTCAAAATGTTGGCTTTCACATGACTGGTGGCCTGACCTTGGCAGGCACACCAGAAAGGTGGGAGTGGCTTCAATCGAACTATCGCATCTTTCAGTCTATTGGAATCAATGACTGTGAACTACTTACTCCGACGGAAGCTAAAAAACGCTGCCCAATTATGTCTGTTGATGGCGTTTTGGGTGCAATGTGGGCCGATAGAGAAGGTTACATCGACACCACAGGAACGGTACAAGCGTATGCTACAGCTGCTAAAAAGCGGGGAGCCGAATATTATGAAGAAGTAAAAGTTGATAGTCTTCACCAAACATCAGAGGGTTGGATAGTTAAGACAGAAAAAGGTGATATTAAGTGTGAGCATGTTGTAAATGCTGCTGGCCTTTGGGCGAAGCAAGTGGGGCGAATGGCGGGTATTGAGCTTCCAGTTAGCCCCCTAAAGCATCATTACTTAATTACGGACAGTATTCCAGAAGTAGCAAGCAGTGATTTTGAGATGCCAATGACGGTTGACCTCGAAGGCTTCACTTATATGCGTCAAGATCAAAATGGGGTATTGGTTGGGATTTATGAAATTGATCATGAGCACTGGGCAATGGACGGTGCACCTTGGGATTACGGAGAAGAACTATTTCAAGAGCAACTCCATAGAATTGAGAATGAATTAATGCTTGGGTTCCAACGTTATCCAGCTATTGAGAATGTAGGAATAAAGACCTGGGTTAATGGGGCTTTTACCTTTTCCCCCGATGGCAATCCATTGGTGGGTCCAGTCCCCGGTAAGAAAGGTTATTGGTCAGCATGTGCAGTTATGGCAGGTTTTTTACAGGGTGGAGGTGTAGGAAAAACACTGGCTGAATGGATGATTGAAGGAGAGCCAGAGACTGATGCATGGTCGATGGATGTAGCTCGTTATGGAAAATATGCCGAAAATAAACGATACATTCGTGAGACAACTGGGCAGTTTTATTCTAGGCGTTTTGTGATGTCATATCCGAATGAGCAGCTTCCAGCAGGACGTCAAATGAAGATGGCACCGGCTCATGATGCGATGACGCAGGCTGGATGTAGGTGGGGCGTTTCATGGGATTTGGAGGTNCCACTATATTTTGCACCATCTGACNAATTTGAAGAAAAATTAACGTTNAAGCGCTCTAACGCTCATGAGATTATTGCTGAAGAATGCAAGTCAATTCGAGAAGGTTTAGCATTACTAGATATTACAGGCTTTTCACGCTTNGAAGTGAAGGGTAAAAATGCAAAAGTTTGGTTAGATCAGATTTTTGCAACCAAATTACCCCAACCTGGTAGAGCTCGCCTTGCAGTTATGCTTTCGTTTTCTGGAAAGCTTAAAGGCGATTTGACACTACTGAACTGGGGCGACGGCACTTATTGGATTATGGGGAGCTATTATCTTAGAGCTTGGCATATGCGTTGGTTCAATGAGCATATNCAAGATGGTGTAAGTATTAGAGATCTCGGGGATGAAATATGTGGGTTTGCCTTAATTGGGCCAAATTCGCACTCTGTCTTANAAAGGGTTGCCGAGGAAGATATATCCGATATGAGNTTTATGNATTGTAAAAAACTNGATATTGGTTTGGTTCGATCGCGAATTGCTAGGATGAGTGTTACCGGTGAAATGGGCTTTGAGATTAACTGTAAAATGGGNGATCATATTGCTCTGCGTAGAATGTTGCTAGAAGCTGGAGCTGATCATGATATTCGCGAAGTAGGGTTTAACGCAATGCTCTCAACACGCATTGAGAAAAGTTTTGGGATTTGGTCAGCTGAATTTACTCAAGACCGAACCCCAGCTATGACAGCAATGGACCGATGGATTGATTGGAACAAGCCGGACTTCATTGGAAAAGCAGCCTCGGTTGCTGAACGCAATGGAAATGGNCCTGAAAAAATTCAAGTGACATTGGAAATTTCAGACGGTGATGCAGATGCCTCTGGTTATGAGCCCATCTGGTCAGAAGCAGGGGACATGGTTGGTTTTGTTACTTCGGGAGCGTATGGTCACACGGTAAAGAAATCTCTCGCAATGGCCCTAATTGAGCCAGCCTTAGCCTCNAAAGGTACGGATGTTATTGTGCATATAGTGGGAGTGGAAAGAAGAGCAAAAGTAATTGNTCCTTCGCCATATGATCCAGATGGAATGGCAATGCGCAGGTAGTATACGGTAATTAATTAAATTATTATGGCTTATTCCCTGTTTGAGGTTATCGAACATTAAGTTAAGATAGTAAAATGAAATTAATAATGAGGTTATGTTGCATAACTGTGTTGCCATAGTCCCATGTAGGGCTGGTTCTAAGGGTCTGCCTAATAAAAATTTTCTTATGTTAGGATCAGAGAAACTTTATAAGATAACCCTTGATCAAGCATTGCGTTCCATAAGTGAAGTTATAATTTCCAGCGATAAAAACCTAGAAAAAGAGCTCGAANGTTATAAGGTTAAGCAACATCAGCGCTCNCCAGAATTGTCAACAGATCAGTCTACTATGGCAGAGTTNATGTTAGAGTTGATAAGGCGGTATGAGTTGCAAAACTCTACGATAGTATTACTTCAGCCGACATCTCCCTTGAGACGGGATGAAGANATTTCAAAATGCATTGAAACTTTTAAGAAAAACAATTTTGATCTTGTATTTACAGTATCATCTCAAGACAGCGCTATGTTAAAGTCGGGGTTCGNTCAAGGTAACAGATTTATACCCGTGGCGGAACCAGAGTTCACATTTATGAATAGACAGGACCTACCAAAGCTTNTCAGGCCCAACGGTGCAGTTTATGTTTTCAATGGTGGGTGGTTTGAAAAGAACANNGGATTTANTTCAAACAATGTTGGTGTAGTGGAAATGCCAAANGANAATAGTTTAGATATAGATAATCAAGATGATTTTGATCGAGTAGCTAAAATTTACAAAAAGCNTTTAGAGAACTAANTTTTATTTCTTATAGGGCTAGGTGACTTCCATCGTTTATGTGTCCACAACCATTGTCCCATATTTTTTCTTATCTGTTTTTCTAATCTGTCATTAAGTACTTGGGTCATCTCGTTGGGTGTAGAGGGCTTCACTGGACTTTCAAANACTAAGTCAAAATTTATGCCGTCATCATTCCTTACTACGTAGAANGTGATAAGTAATGCATCGTGTTTTAGNGCTAATTTTGCAGCAGAAGTTGCCGTGTATGCTGTATGCCCCAAAAATTTCAAAGGTTCTCCATGGCTCATGTATTGGTCAATCAAAAGAGCGACTACGTTACCATCCTCAAGATACCGCATCATATTCCCCATGCCTGCGCGACCTCGGGGAAATAATGGTTCAGCAATTTGTTTTATACATCTTTCATAAAAAGTATTGAAATAGGGGTTACTCATCGGNTTATAAAGAGCACCCACTGAAATTTGGTTTGTGTTAAGCACTACNCGCACAACGTCATAGTTNCCGAAATGACCAGAAACTAGGATTACGGGTTTTTTTTGTTCCTGAGCATCCTTCAGTATTTTAAAACCAGGACCAGATACTTTGGCTGACTTTGCAATGTTGGAAAACGCATTTGGAGATAGCAATTCAAACAGCGTGCGTCCAATATTATTAGGGACCTGGCTACAGAGCTCTTCTCGTTTTCTTTTTTCAAGATCAGGAAATATGAGTTTAAGGTTATCAATTATACGTTTACGATTACCGGATAAAGGTGAAAAAATTTTCTGATAAATTAAACCACCTAAAGAAATTTTCGTCCGATAAGGTAAAATTGATAAAATGCCTAGAAGATATCTAACAAAGATATAGATGCTAAGATCTAAAAAAGATGATCTCTTTTTTACTTTAATAGAAGAGTTTTTATGTTTATCTGACAAGATTTTTACCTAATTATTTTGCAGTAAACTTAGATTGGTTTTGAACTTACCAGTAATAAAATATCATTTGATAAGTCTTTTACAGCGCTCACTTTTTTTTGGAGAAGTAAACTTGCATTTTTAATTTGTTGGTCAAAATTTGTTTGCGTTATTAATTTTGCCATTTCGTCTGTTTCTAGTATCTCGGTGGAGCTTTCAGAAGCCAAAAGCTCTTTAAAGTCCTCTGCAAAGTTAGCTGTCTTTGAGCCATGGAGTATCGCTGCTCCAAATTGGATGGGCTCCCACGGATTATGTCCATTAACATTGCAATAAGTCCCACCGATTAAGGCAAAGTTTGTCAAAGGTAACCAGACGGCTGGGGCACCGATTTGGTTTGAAACATAGACGTCAGAAATAGACGAAACTTCACTAAGCTCTGAAAGGATTGTGCATTTTAAATCTGCTTTAGTGCATTGATCTCGTATAGTCTCGGTGCGTTCAATATGCCTTGGGATTATCAACAAAATAGGACGCATTTCTTTTGGAATTTTCTTCACAGAATGTATTGCAAACTGTTCGTCTTCAAAATGCGATGAGACTATAGTAAGAATTTTCCTACCTTCGATCAAAGCAGTAATTTGACTTGGTACTCTTTGTTTGGATTTCAATCTTGGAGCAGCTGGCTTTAATGAACCATCCACTCTAATGCGTTGCCTCAGATCAGGTTTAATTAGTTTTGAAATATTTTTTGCAGTTTTTCCATCCTGTGCTGATATCATCTTAAAGTTGGCATAAAGATCTCCAAAAAATGGTTTTAGCCATTTTCTAGAATTATATGCCTTATCCCCCATCCTGGCATTCACCCAGACTTGTGGGATTTTTAGCTTGGTACAGTCATTTACAAAACCAGGCCAAATTTCTTGTTCTGACCAAATCACTAAATTTGGTTTCCACCGTGATAAGAAACTCTGTCTGAATTTGTGTACATCAAATGGTATGAATTGATGTGTTGTATTTACGGGTAGATTTTGCGAAAAGAGTTCAGCAGATTGTACTGTGCCTGACGTAACTAGAAAGTTAATGTTAGGTTTGTTATGTGAAATAATAGAAATTAGCCCCCTTAGGGCCATAACCTCTCCTAATCCCACAGCATGAAGCCAAATTAACTCACCTTGTGGTCTTATCCGATTGGTTTCCCCAAGTTTTTCTCTCCAACGCTCAGGATGCTCTTTTTGCGTTCTTAGGCGTTTTTTCAGTATTTTTTTTGCTGAAATGCGAAGAGAAAATTGGAGTAGATAGTATAATGTTTTCCAAAGTATTAACGCTGTTTTACTCAATTGTTCACTCATTAAATATTTTTTGAATATCATTTTCCCAAAACGCAGTAGAGTTCAGTATTTTTAGAAATTTATCAGCAGTTTTGCCNGNNCCGAAGCTTTCATCTCTCGGGAAGGAATTNCCCCATGANTTTTTNAGGAAATTTAAGATTTTCTCNCTGTCNTNAGGTTGNCTATTAGTTACGGAGGCTGNTGTACTTCGAGCTCTCTGTCTTGAACCTATGTCAAGNGATGGTATGCCAAGAAAAGGNGCTTCTCTGACNCCTGCTGACGAATTACCCACAATTACCGATGAGTTTTTCATCAATTCAGAAAAATATGAGAAGCGCATTGATGGGATTATTCTAAATTGATTTTTAGGGAGTGTCTCGATAACCCGCCAAATTTCTTCAAAGCCAGGATCATTATTAGGTAAAATTGTGACAAACTTACGCCCAGAACACTTTAATGCTTCAAACAGAGCTAAAGCTTGTTTTCCCATATCACTCGCTTCCGAAGTGACGGGGTGATAGGTGCAAATGCCATAATCATCAAACTTTATATCATAGCGACTTTTAACTTCCTTTATGCTCACACCAGATTTTTTTGCATGGAAATCAAGCTCTGGAGAACCAATGACGTGAATTCGTTTATCTTCTTCGCCCATTCTCAGTATACGATTTCTTGCCGTTTCAGAGCTAACAAAATGGCAGTGGGCTAATTTGGTATTACAGTGTCTGAATATTTCATCGATAGTTCCTGAAATTTCTCCTCCCTCAATATGTACTGATGGCAAATTGTTCGTCGCACATACCAATGAGCATGATAATGCTTCAATTCTGTCCCCGTGAATGAACACCAGATCGGGTTTTTGCCGAGCTATAAATTGTGAAAAGCCAATTACTGTATTTGCATGAATTTCATCCAAGCTGTCAGTTTCTTTTTGGTTTNTAAATTCGAATATACCTACGCCTTCGACACGTTCCACCTCTAACTTAGTGAGCCCATATTTATTCAACATATGCATTCCTGTGACCCAGAAACTCACAGAATATCCCGCATCTCTCGCTTTAATTGCTAAAGGTTCGATTTTACCGAAATCTGCGCGCGTTCCTGTAACAAAAAGCAGTGTTTTAGTCATATTAATTAGTTCCAATTAAATCTGAATTGAATGCAGCGTCAAATGAACAGTGCCCTCAACAGTTGCTAATGAAAATGAGACCATTTCAATTGATAATTTTTTTTAACATCAAATTTAAGTTTTTTACCAATTATATCGTAATATTTAAATCCTGGAATTTCTCCAGATCCCGGTCTGCGAACCCAGATATCTTGCTCTGTTATAATATGGCCAGCTGACATGTCTGTGTCAGCAACAACCGATGCGCGTGCAAATTTATAAACGTCTTCTTCTGGTGCTGTTCGCTGTTTTGGGTTCCTTGATGCTTTATGTATCTCAGCGGATTTATCAACCATATGTCTTAATTCAGTGGGATCCATCGAACAGCTAATGTCGGGTCCAGATCTGTACCGTGTATCAGTAAAATGTCTCTCAATTATGCAAGCACCAAGAGCTACGGAGGCTAATGCTATCTCGGGGCCAATTGAATGGTCTGAAAAGCCAACTGTGGCCTTCGGGAAAGCGTTTCTAAGGTCATTTATCCCTTGTAAGCTAACAATTTCTGGGGGAGAGGGGTATAGGTTAGTGCATTCTAGTAATGCGTACTCGACCCCGGCATCTTCTAAAATGGACACACTATTTTTTAGACTTTTGATCGATTGCATGCCGGTTGACATTATAATCGGCTTGCCCTTTTGAGCTATGTGATTAATTAACGGCAGGTTATCTGCTTCACCAGAACCAATCTTGAAAGCAGGTACGTCAATTTCATCTAAAAAGTCGGCAGCCATTCTTGAAAATGGGGTGGATATCCAAATCAATCCAAGGTTTTCAGTATACTTCTTTAATTCATGTTCTTCATCCAATGTTAGGGAACATTCTTTCATTACGTCCCAAATTGACTTATTGGCGTTGGGAGGAAAAATCGACTTAGCTTCTTCAGTCATTTCGTCCTCTATGATGTGGGTTTGATGCTTTACACACTCGCAGCCGGAGGTTGCAATCAATTCTACCATATTTTTCGCAACATTTAGATCACCACCATGGTTAATGCCAATTTCAGCAATAATTAATGGAGGTTCGTTGGGGCCAATGTTTCGATTGCCTATCTTCATTACTGCTTCCTTTTCCACCACTCTTTACTGTCAAAAATCAACTTCAGCGAACTTCGTTTGGAGCGACTCCCCAAATATCAGTTTTTTTTACCCATCCATCATATTTACCGGCATCAATTTCGCACCAATCTTTAACGCATTTGCCTAAGTTTGTGATATAATTTTCTTCAATCCTAGCCAAAACCATAGAGTTTTTGTTCGATTTCCTGTGTAAGTCGGCCATTGAAGAAGTAACAACAATTGAACGTACACCCGAAAGTAGAGAATAGTGAATCCAGCCACCGGCACCTTCAGCGTCGCGAACTCGACGCCAATTATCGTATTCACCATATATTTCTAAAGGCATTCCTTTTTTTTTAAATATCCAATCTATTCTATGTGAAAGAGAGGGACCTCGGCGAGCGTTAGCTTCAGTAGCTTTCAGTGACACATATCGAGGCATTAAAAGGTTAGTGACAGGACCACGCTCTGCNGCAATGTTCTGACTACCAATAGTCGACACTAAAATAGCGTAAAAAAAATGACGAGGCTTTAATTTCACAATATTTCCAGTATTTTGGTTTGTGCGGTTAGCGTTGTTGAATTGATAGAACAACATCTTATTGCAGTCCAACATATAATATCTGGCGATATCGATGAAACGCGTTGCCTAATTCTATGTAAGAGGGAAGATTTTATAATTTATTGAGTAAAAAAAATATGTTTGCAAAAGGAGGGTTGTTCCCTCCTTTTTTCGTTAAGTTATTTTATTTATACAAAAAATTGAGCGCCATTGGCTGAGATAGTAGATCCATTTATAAATCCCGCATCGTCTGATGCTAAAAAAGCAACGCATCTTGCTATTTCATCTGGTTCACCCAAGCGTCCAGCTGGTATTTGACCAATAACAGCTTCAAGTACTTTTTCAGGCATTGAGGCTACCATTTCTGTCGCAATGTAGCCCGGGCAGATGGCGTTGGCTGTTATTCCATTTCGTGCGCCTTCTTGTGCAAGGGATTTCACTATTCCTAAGTCACCAGCCTTTGTTGCTGCATAATTTACCTGACCAAACTGACCTTTTTGACCATTAATGGACGATATAACTATCACTCTTCCAAATTTCCGCTCTCTCATTCCCGGCCAGACTGGGTGGACGGTATTAAAAACGCCTGTTAAATTAGTCGCGATCACTTCATTCCATTGTTCAGGGGTCATTTTGTGAAATGGGGCATCACGTAAAATTCCAGCATTGGCAACGACTACATCAATTGGACCCANTTCTGATTCTACTTTTTCNATNCCAGACTTNCTTTCNTCNTAATTAGCNACATTCCATTTAAAAGTTTTGATGCCAGTCTCAGCTGTGAAAGNAGATGCTGCTTCGTCATTNCCTGCATAAGTAGCTGCAACTGAGAAGCCATCTTGTTTTAACTTTTTTGATATGGACGCTCCAATACCTCGTGAGCCGCCCGTAACCAATGCAATTCGTGACATAATCTTCTCCTAAGTCAGGTTAGTTNTAAATTTAAATTAACTATTAATCTCGTTCTAGGCACATTGCTACGCCCATGCCTCCTCCGATGCACAAAGTAGCAAGCCCTTTTTTTGCTGATCTACGTTTCATTTCAAATANCAAAGTATTCAAAATACGTGCTCCAGAGGCTCCGATTGGATGCCCTATAGCTATAGCTCCACCATTGACATTCACTATGCTGGGATCCCATCCCATATCTTTATTCACCGCACATGCTTGTGCAGCAAAAGCCTCATTTGCTTCAACAAGATCAAGATCTGCCACAGTCCAACCAGCTTTTTCGAGCGCTTTNTTACTTGCATATATTGGACCCACTCCCATTATCTTTGGGTCTAGTCCGGCTGTGGCGTATGAAGCAATTCTTGCCAGAGGTTCAATGCCTCTTTTGCCTGCTTCTTCTGCTGACATGACAAGTGCGGCTGCTGCACCATCATTTATGCCCGAAGCATTTGCGGCGGTAACACTTCCTTCTTTTGAAAATGCTGGTCTAAGTTTCTGCATGTTTTCTATTGTGGCGCCGTGTCTGATGTATTCGTCGTTCTCCACNAAAATATCGCCCTTTCGGGTTTTGACTGTAAATGGAACTATTTCGTCTGTAAATTTGCCAGCAGTCTGCGCTGCTTCAGCTTTGTTTTGGGATAATAGTGCAAACGCATCTTGTGTATCGCGAGATATTTGCCATTGCTCTGCAACATTCTCAGCAGTTTGTCCCATGTGATAGCCGTTAAACGCATCCCAAAGGCCATCTTTAATCATGCTATCAATATATTTAACATCACCCATTTTGTGTCCTGCGCGAAGGTTTGCAACATGAGGGCTAAGACTCATATTCTCCTGGCCACCAGCGCAGACTATTGATGCATCACCGAGTTTTACATGTTGTGCTGCAAGAGCTACTGCTCTTAAACCTGAACCACATACTTGGTTAATACCCCAAGCGGCAGCTTCTACAGGGAGTCCCGCATTTACATGAGCCTGACGTGCTGGGTTTTGGCCCTGGCCAGCAGTTAAAACTTGACCCAAAATTGTTTCAGAAACTTCCGACTTGTCTATTCCTGCTCTAGAAACAACGGCTTCAAGAACAGTTGTACCTAGTTCATGCGCTGGAACATTGGCGAAAGAACCACTGAAACTTCCCACTGCAGTACGAGCTGCTGATGCTATAACGACGTCGGTCATATTATATTTCCTATGCGAATTATCTTTATTACTACGATTCCAACTGCTGTTTATCGACTTTGCTGCATCGCGGCAAGAGTAATAATATTACAAACAAACCTTTTTTTTTGAAATGATAAATCTCTTCAGATTTTTTTGTTGGCGTTAAAAAGAATTATAAACTCTAAGCTTCTAACATGTACGGTAATTACTTCGAATGCGTTGACACCGCCATCAAACGATGTATAAGCCGCGTTTGAATTATTGGTGTTGGTGGCTCCTGCAAAGGAAACCCTGTCGTGCGTGANGCAAAAGGACAACGCCCTTCNAAATCGCCTAGCGGCGCTAAACAAGGAAGGAGAACAGCAGATGACTAAAAGAACTGCTGCCAAGCATAAAATTGATAGACGAATGGGTGAAAATATTTGGGGTCGTCCCAAGTCGCCCGTNAATNGGAGNGAATATGGTCCAGGTCAACATGGGCAGCGCCGCAAGGCAAAGCTATCCGATTTTGGCCTACAGCTCAGAGCTAAACAAAAGCTGAAGGGTTATTACGGAGACCTTACCGAAAAGCAATTTCGAAGAATTTTTAGCGATGCTGAAAAAGTAAAAGGCGATACTGGTGAAAATTTAATAGGTCTTTTGGAACAAAGGCTCGATGCCGTTGTATATAGGGCAAAGTTCGTTGCAACAGTTTTTGCTGCTCGTCAGTTTGTTAATCATGGTCACATACTAGTTAATGGCAAGCGTGTTAATATTCCTTCGTATAGAATTAAAGAAGGAGACGTCGTTGAGGTCAGGGATAAATCAAAACAAATTGCGGTCGTATTAGAAGCTACCCAGTTACCTGAAAGAGATGTACCGGAGTATTTAGAAGTAGACCACTCCAAAATGACTGCGCGTTTCGTACGCACGCCTGGATTGTCGGATGTACCATACCCGGTAATTATGGAACCTAATTTAGTTATCGAGTATTACGCACAGAACTAAATTGTGTAATTGACGGAATTATGCCGTAACGGTTAACCGTTGCGGCATTTTTTGTTTGTAGTGGCAATAATATTAGAATCTATGTAATCGTATGCACGGAGATATTCTATGTTTAAAATTGAGCCAAAAAGTGGAATTTTAGATATCGCTTTATACGAAGCGGGCTCTGCACCAAAATCTGATGAGCAAGATGTTATAAAGCTAAGTTCAAACGAAAACCCGTACGGTCCAAGCAATAAATCCGTCGATGCGATTAAAAAACATGCTGCTAAAGTGCATCTATATCCTTCCACTAATCACTTGGAGTTGCGTCAGTCAATTGCCACCTGTTTTGAGTTGAATTCAGATAACATAATCTGTGGGGTAGGGAGTGATGAAATAATTTCATTTCTATGTCAGGCTTTTGCAGGGCCAGGGGATGATGTTATTCACACCGAGCATGGTTTTGCGATGTATAAAATATCTGCATTGGCGGCAGGAGCNCGACCTGTCGAAGTACGAGAAGATGAGCGCTATACAGATGTTGATGCAATTTTAGCCGCCTGTAACAGGAACACTAAATTGGTATTCATAGCCAATCCAAATAACCCGACGAGTACAATGATTGATGCCGCATGTGTAAAAAGGTTAGCAGATGGTATACCAGAAACATGCATATTGGTGCTTGACGGCGCATACGCCGAATATGTTCCAAATTTTGATGGTGGTGCGGGGTTAGTACACGATAGAGAAAATATTTTTATGACACGAACCTTTTCCAAAATGTATGGACTTGGCGGATTGAGAATTGGCTGGGGGTATGGTTCTAAGCATGTAATAGATATTCTTAATCGTATACGTGGTCCTTTTAATTTATCTTCTCTTGCTCTAGCAGCGGCGACTTCTGCGCTTACAGATGTTGACTACGTGGATCGCTGCAGAAATGAAAATGCTAGATTGCGGCAGTTATTGGCCAACGATTTGGGTAACTTGGGTATATTGTCTGATACCTCGCATGCTAATTTTATCCTCGCACGTTTCAAAGGCATAGGTGAAGCGGAAGCCTGCTATAAATTTATGTACAATGAAGGCCTGCTTGTTCGGCAAGTAACCAATTACAATTTACCGCATTGTTTGAGAATTACAGTAGGGGATGAAACCGCCTGTGAGCGTGTCTATAAATCAATTCAAAGTTTTTTGGAGAATGTTAGATGACTGTCGTTTATAATCGAGTTGCGCTCATAGGACTTGGCTTGATTGCGTCATCTATGTTTTGGTCTATCCGAAGGGGAAACCTTGCGAAGGAGGTGGTTGGATATGCTAAATCAGAAAAAAGTCGTGATATTGCAAGGTCCATAGGCCTTTGCGATCAGGTCTTTGATGACCTTAAAGATACTGTAGAGAATGCAGATTTAGTGGTCTTGTGTATTCCCGTTGGTGTTATGAGCGAGGTAGTTGCTCAAATTGCACCAAATCTAAAAAAAGGCGCTACTCTTTCGGATGTTGGTTCAGTAAAGAGAGCGGTGATAGATGCTGTTAAACCTCTTGTTCCTGATCATGTGCATTTTGTACCAGCTCACCCTCTTGCTGGTACTGAACATTCTGGGCCGGAGAGTGGCTTTGCCAGTTTGTTTGATAACCGCTGGTGTATTATAATACCAACACCGTCCAGCGATCCAAAAGCAATCGATCAACTTACGCGCTTATGGACTGGTATGGGCGCAATGGTTGATAAGATGGATGCTGCTCATCACGATTTGGTATTAGCAGTGACAAGTCATGCTCCGCATTTAATTGCATATACAATGGTTGGTGTCGCTGATGATTTGAGTAGAGTAACAGATACAGAAGTTATAAACTATTCCGCAGCTGGGTTTCGGGATTTTACCCGAATTGCGTCTAGTGACCCTACTATGTGGAGAGATGTTTTCTTATCAAATAAAGACGCTACCCTAGAAATACTTGGAAGATTTACCGAAGAGCTATTTGCGTTGCAACGCGCCATCAGAACTGAAGATGGTCAAATGCTATTTGATTATTTTTCAAGAACTAGAACAATTCGCCGCGGTATCCTCGAAGCTGGCCAAGACACAGAAGCTCCAGATTTTGGGCGAAGTTTAACTGATAAAAATAAAGAGTAAATATTTTAAATAAGCAAAGTGAACTGTCAAAATTATTTGAGATATCACTATTAAAGTCNTTTTATCTTAAAAATTGCCCAAATTGCGTGGAATAAGCTGACAACAGAAAATCCTAACCCAATAAAAATAACTTCNATGCTACCGGTTCCAATCATGCCTCTATAAAAAATTAAAAATACGACTAACAGAATAATCACTAAAGATAATACAATTCTTATTTTGTACTCAGTCAATTTTTCAGGGTCAAACATCGTAAATCAAAGCCAATTCAGATTTTTGGACATTAAACATGNTTTGGTAAAAAAAGCTAAGGCAATGTTCTATGCCTTTATCCATTTACTCCATACGATACATCAATTGCCGACTTTATTCTCGTGTCTTAGCTTCAATACCGGGAAAGAAGAGCGAGANCACTTATAGTCAATTTAATTTAATAAATAACATGACTAAATCATGTAAAGTTCAACTGCTATATATCATGAGGTTANTATTAGAACTCTGGTTCGCTTTCAAAAATCCATTTTGCAATTTTTTGACCGTCAATCGTGACTTTTTCGTCAGAATCTAACCAACCCATTCTTTTGGCATAAACTACAGGTTTGTAGCCCCAAGACCCAGCCATAACTTGCGCGTAGTTTAGGATAGCCTCTTTTGGAGCCAGATTATAAAATGACATTATAGCCTCAATAATTTAGTGGCCGCCCAAACAGCATACTATAGTATGCACTATATTTGCAAAAAAAGCAAAATATTTTANNACCCATTGTTTGGGCTATTTATTACTAGGTAACATTTAGATTATTTTTAATTTTTTCGAGGCTTTTGGTTACATTTAAAAGCTTAGAGACTAAAATTGCTGCATCTGGATGATCTTGTTTAATATTTGCTCCAAATCGTTGAATCTCAGATGTTAAGTCATTCAAATGCTCAACTGTTTCCTTTATTTTTATAGATCTATGCACTGTTTCAAAGTTAGATGAGTCCAAACGTTTTTCTAATTTTCTAATCAATGCCTTTAAAAATAAATCTTTTTCTAGTTTTTGAAGTATTTGTTTCGGCGGAATTAACTTTGCTTTGAGCCCTTTTGAGCCGGTTATTACTGTCGTGGACCGTTTTGTTCCAAGTATGAATGATGCCTCTCCAAATAACTCACCTTCGCCTACTTCGCCTAAATAGTGACCATTTGGCGCTTTCACTTGCACATCTCCCTGAATTACAAGGTAAGTAAATTCAGGCGGAGTTCCTGCTTTGTAAACAATTTCGTTAGCAGGCCAAGTACCAATATCATCAATCTTGTCCATACTTAACCTTGCTTGAAAACAAATNCTTGGTCAATGTTTGAAGTTTATTTGATGTCCGGATGGAACTTCATATCCTTAAGATATACCTTGGAGATTGCTATATCCTGAGCTGTAAGGTCGATATACGTTACATACAGTAAAACAAAACTTTATGTTACGTAGTAGCGGGCTTCCTTATGATGATCCTGAGTGTAGCCTNCTTATCTATAAAAATATATTNTATTTCATGGGAATTTTGTGGTGCTGCTGGGGAGGATTGAACTCCCGACCTCACCCTTACCAAGGGTGCGCTCTACCACTGAGCTACAGCAGCTTATCTTTACCGTGGCGATTTAGACTTAAATACGACCTTAAGCAAGTCCAAACTAGACCAATCGAATTTCATAATGTAGTTAATGTTTATGGANGATAATAACAAAAAAAAAATACCAAAGTCCCGCCAGGAGCGCCTCAAGGCTGCCCTTAAGGTAAATGTTGCCAAGCGAAAAGCACAAGCCAAAGGNAGAACACAGACCATGTCTACTAAGAAAAGTATCGAGTTAAAATTAGAGGACTAAATTAGATGGACTCCATAATAATAGAAGAAAGTGGGCCTCTATATGGTAAGATACCAATTGCTGGTGCAAAGAATGCATGTTTAACTTTGATGCCTGCTACTCTGTTAAGTGACGAGCCACTTACATTAACAAATGCACCACGACTATCTGATATTGGGACAATGACGGTTCTACTGCAATCGCTTGGGGTAGAGGTGGAGAGCCTTAATGATGGCCTAGTTTTAGCGCTATCCAGCCACGCCCTCAAAACCACTCGGGCTGATTACGATATTGTCAGAAAAATGCGTGCGTCCAATTTGGTTTTGGGACCGTTACTTGCAAGAACTGGTGAAGCCATAGTTTCATTGCCTGGAGGATGTGCTATTGGTGCAAGGCCGATGGATCTGCATGTTTCTGCTTTGCAAGCCCTCGGTGCAGAGATCGAATTGAAGGATGGGTATTTGCATGCAAGGACACTCNAAAAGGGACGCNTATNGGGTGGTGAGCATAGATTAAAGTTTGCATCAGTAGGTGCCACAGAAAATTTTATAATGGCAGCATGTCTTGCAAAAGGAAGATCTCAACTGAAAAATGCAGCCATGGAGCCCGAAATTGTAGATTTGGTAAGGTGTCTTNGGTCAATGGGTGCGAATATTTCAGGNGAGGGAAGCAATACAGTAACTATTAGAGGCGTTGAAAAATTACACGGTGCAACCCACTCGGTTGTGATGGATCGTATTGAACTGGGTACATATATGCTTGCTCCAGTAATAGCAGGGGGTGAAGTTGAGCTTTTAGGTGGGACGGTAGAACTTTTAGAAACATTTTGTGAAAAACTTACTGAGGCAGGCGTTGAAATTTCAAAGACCGCAAATGGACTGAAGGTTAAACGAAAACTCGATACCATTTATCCTGTAGATGTAAAGACAGCTGTTTATCCNGGGTTTCCTACTGACCTACAAGCTCAAATGATGGCACTTATGTGCATATCTAACGGAGTATCTAGGTTGGAAGAGACNNTATTTGAAAATAGGTTCATGCATGCCCCAGAACTAATTCGAATGGGCGCCCAAATTGATGTACAAGGTGGCGTTGCAAGAGTTGAAGGAGTANCAAAGTTAAAGGGTGCTCAAGTAATGGCTACTGACTTAAGAGCGTCGGTGTCGCTTATACTCGCGGGTTTGGCGGCGCGTGGTCAAACTAAAGTGGGCAGNGTATATCATCTGGATAGGGGATATGAAAAGCTTGTTGAAAAATTACAAAATGTTGGAGCCAAGGTAGAGCGAGTTAANTAAGATGGCNCAAGATGTAAGTTTCTCNGAAGGGGCGGACAGTGCTTTATATTTAGGAGCATTCACTNNAGAGGATGTCGAAGTAGTTTCTTCTATTCTTCAGGACGGTGTTTTTTGTATGAAGGATTTGGCTTGGACAAAAAAGAAACGTAAATTAGCTCTTTTGGTAAATAGGTTCCGTTGGGAAAATAATCTTCCTGAGNGAGTGAGGACAATTTTAATAATAAATAATGTTTTGAAGATTTCATCGCAAGGTATTGAACGTACTGATATNAATACGCCATTAAACTTATTAAAATTAGATGTAAACCAGACNAAAAAANNTANCTTTTTGACATTACTACTCTCTGAATTTGGTGCTATTAGATGCGAAATAGAGGCAATTGAAATTTCAATGAAAGATGTAACCCGACCTTATACAGCTAAGTCTGGCAAAGCACCCATGCATCATGTGNTTTACGACAGTTGAGATGATTTTGAATACCCAATAANAAGANNACCCTTGAGGAGCAAAAGCGATGCCGATTTTTCTCAATTTTGATGATCCTACGTTTGTTCAGCGATTTGAAGATCTCTTGAACTCTGATCGTAACGATAATTTGGATGTGAACAGAGTAGTGATNGATATTTTAACAGATGTTAAAACGCGTGGAGATGAGGCTATNTTGGAATTAACCCANCGTTTTGATAAAATTGAACTAGATAAAGAAAAACTACGTTTTACAAAAAATGAAATAGAAGAAATTTCGTCCACAATATCTTTAGATGAACGAAAAGCTTTGGACTTAGCCGCCACTCGAATAAGGGTATATCATGAAAAACAAAAGCCTGAAGATGTATCTTGGGTTGATGAAATTGGAGTAGAACTTGGGTGGAGGTGGACCCCTCTTGAGTCTGTGGGTATTTATGTGCCGGGTGGATTGGCAAGTTATCCTTCTTCAGTCCTCATGAATTCCATACCGGCTCAGGTGGCCGGAGTAAAACGCATTGCAATGGTTGTGCCTACACCGAACGGGAAAATTAATCCAACAGTCCTTTATGCTGCGAAGGTTTCTGGTGTTGATGAGATTTATAGAATTGGAGGAGCGCAGGCGATTGCAGCGCTAGCATATGGAACTCAGTCTATCCTGCCCGTGGACAAAATCACTGGCCCCGGTAATTCATATGTAGCTGCCGCGAAGAGACAAGTTTTTGGCAAAGTCGGAATTGATATGATAGCTGGCCCGTCTGAAGTTTTGGTAATCGCAGACGAGGATAATGATCCGGAGTGGATCGCTTTGGATTTACTTAGTCAGGCTGAACATGATGAAAGTGCTCAATCTATATTAATTACTACTAGTCAGAAGCTAGCTGATTTAGTAGAAAAAGAGATTGAAAAAATACTTTTGAGTTTAGGAAGACGAGATATAGCTGGTCCCAGTTGGAATAATTTTGGAACAATAATTACCGTACCTACTCTAGAAGTGGCAGCAGATCTTTCAAATAAAATTGCTCCCGAGCATTTAGAGCTTTGTGTAGCTAAACCTAAGGAATTATTGAAAAAGATTTCAAATGCTGGAGCTGTTTTTATGGGCTATTGGACACCGGAGGCTGTTGGTGATTATATTGGGGGTTCAAATCATGTTCTTCCAACTGCTCGCTCTGCGAGATTTAGTAGTGGGTTATCTGTAATGGATTTCATCAAACGGACGACAACAACTTTTGTCTCTCAGGAAGCTCTGAGAGCTATTGGTCCTTCAATAGAGACGCTAGCCGCTTGTGAAGGCTTGGAGGCCCACGGCTTGTCTGTTACTTCTAGATTGAAAAAGCTAAATAGATGATAACTTATTATAAGTTATTAACATTTTAGATTAGACTTAGTTATTACAAGTTTTGAGAAATTTAATATGAGTTATATCTCCCATATAGAATTAGATGATAAGCATAGCCCGCCACCTACTGATGAAATTGAAAAAGAGCGACGAGTTGCTTTATATGATTTGCTGGAGGGAAATAAATTCGAGGTTCCGTCTAAGTCAGGACCATACCATTTAATTCTATCGATTAAAGAAAAGCGTTTGGTTTTTGAAGTCACTAACGAAGATCAAAGTCCAGTAAGTGAATTTCATTTGTCTCTCTCTCCTTTTCGACAAGTAGTCAAAGATTACTGGGCCATTTGTGAAAGTTATTATGACGCGGTCAAAAACTTACCACCCGGAAAAATTGAAACAATCGACATGGCTAGGCGCGGAATACATGACGAAGGTGCACGCATATTATTGGAGCGATTGGAGGAAAAAGCTATTCTAGACCGTGATACATCTCGTCGATTATTTACCTTAATTTGTATTCTTCATTTTGGCATTTGATATGGTTAATCAATTACCACAATCGATACTTTTTTGTTGTGACCACAATGCTGTTAGATCGCCGATGGCGGAAGGTATTATGAAAAGGTTCTATGGGTCAGACACCTATGTGCAATCAGTTGGAGTGTATAATGACTTAGAGATTGACGGATTTGCCATTTCTGTCTGTTATGAAATCGAGGTCGAGCTGTCTCGCCACAAGTCTCGGAGTTTTGATGAAATGGCGGCCTTCGGCGATGACTTATCATCGTTTGATTTAGTGGTTGCACTTTCTCCGGCCAGCCAACGACGTGCCCTAGATTTAACGCAGTTTTTTCATATGAAGGTTGAGTACTGGCCAATAATGGATCCTACAGGTATCGGTGAGAATCGTGAAATGAAGTTGAGCGCGTATCGCCAGAGCAGAGATCAAATAATCTCTCAATTCTCAAAACTGTGGGGAATACCCACCAAGGACTAGATGTGTCCCTATAATTCAAAGACAATAAAAATAGTTTCTGTTGCAGATACTATTTATCTTCNAAGGTAGCCATTGAGGAAAGAAATTTTTTAACTTCGTTTACTGTATTATAATGACAAATTGATACTCTAACACAATCATCCCAGCCAAGNGGGGCCAGTATATTATTTGAATAATGGTCGCATTTTCGCGTATGTGTTCGAATGCCTTGCTGATTTAAATATCGGACAATTACCTCGGATGGCTGGTCTTTAAACCTAAAACTGACCAAACCNTCTCTTGAAGGATTGGTAGCACCCCCAATAATTTCTATTTTGTCAAAATCGTTTAGGCCTTTTAAATTATCAACTCCATATAGCATAGCATCAGTCATTTTTTTTTCATAATCTTGNATCGCTGCACTGGCGGCTTTAATTTGCGACCGAATATCTGTGTCTTCTGTGACTTCCTGACCAAGCCAACACATATAGTCTTTAACATCTGACATAGTTGCGTAGGCTCCTGTATCTCGGGTACCAAGTTCCCAATTATCTGATGGTCCACCATCTAATTTCTCATGGGGTGAATTTCTTAGTCTCTCTGATACCCAAGCTATACCAAAGCCATGGCGTGAAAACATTTTATACGGNGATATTACATAGCCATCGATATCGTAACTTTCTATATCAATACCTCCGTGCGCAGCGTGTTGTATTCCATCCACTATTATAAATGCCAATGGGGCCTTCTGGCGGATGATTTTTGATATNTCTCTAATTTGTGTACCCATGCCTGTGACGGGTGATGCATGCACAATCGTAACGACGCGAGTAGTTTCAGAAATGTGATTGGCATATGCTTCCGGGTCGACTGTACCCATTTCCACGTTATGCGGCACGCTGCAATAGGTATAGTCCATCTCATCAGCCCATTTTTTTGCTGCACTGCGAGACGCAGGATGTTCTAAAGAAGTACCTACAATTGATCCACCAGATGGCGAGGCCAATAATGAATTTCTTATCAATCGGAATAATAATTCTGTTCCACTCTCTCCCATAAAAAATTCACCAGAATGCGTATTTAATAAGTAGCTAAGGTCATTTTTCGCATTTTTGATTATACTATTTAAAGTATTACTCGTTAAGTTGTCTCGACCTTGATTGTCAGGTATTGCTGCAAACTTTGTGGAAGTTTCTACCGCTGACCTTAAAGTGAGCGCTCCGCCAGCGTTCTCAAAGAAAATACGATCTCCGGAGATTGGACATTTTTCCACATTACANAACTTTTGCCGTATTTCCTTAACTAAGGATTGATTTATCTGCTGCATATTTTGGTCCAAGTTTATGTTTTCTTATGCTTATAACAAGCTGCCTAAAAATTAGAGTCCAACTTAAGTATGTCTTATGTATCGAAAAAAACTGGATGCTGTCCAACCAGCGATGATAGCTATAGCAAGTGACAATAAACCATAAATAAGAGGGTTTTGACGTGATAAGTTAAATAAAAATCTTTCAAGTCCAACTTTTTTTACATCAATTATTGTTTCAAATTGGCTTACAATTTTACCNTCGCGAGTAAGAAATATTTGGGTAAAATAGTCACCCTCTGTTAGGTTTGCTGGCATATCAATCGCTGTTCTGAATAGGGTNCTTTGATCGACTACTATCTCATTTTCAAGTAACTGATATAATTTTTGTTCTTTTCTTATTCTGATCACAGCTTCTGTGAAACTTTGGGAGTCTTCTATATGCATTGGAGCCCCAACCGATCTAATAGCGCGCTCAATGGAAATCTTATTTCGCAAATCTTCTACATCCAATAATATCTCATTAAAAGGGGCGTTTGTAGCGACTGCGTAGAAACTAGGGGCAGCATCAACTTCAACGGTTTGGTTGTTTACCCATATACCAAANCGCTTTTCTTTCTTCCGAACCGCAATTGGTTTAGATGGTCCTGCTATAGTAATAATCACACCCATTTTACCGTCAGGTTGAGGTGCTTCTCTTTGTATCGCGCCAAATAANAGAATTTGGGAGCCATCAAAATTGGCCGTTATAGCAACTTCGTCCTGACTAAGGCCCAAGACTATTTTTTCATTAGCGGCTAGAGTTTTCGAAAGCATCAAGACTATTATTATTATCGACAGTATCCGCATCACTAAGTCCCAATTACCTTNAGGGAAAAGAGTTCAGCTGGTTCAATTAATAAGTCCATAGCTAATTTCAGGCAAACCAATATTACAAGAACTGAGAGTAAAATTCTCAGTTGTTCGGCTTGCATCTTAGCTCCAATTTGAGTTCCAATTTGAGCTCCTATTACCCCNCCTATTAAAAGTAAAACCGCTAATGCAATATCAACTGTATAATTTGTGGTAGCATGCAGAAGTGTTGCAAAACCTGTCACAAATATAATTTGAAATAACGACGTTCCTACTACAACTTTTGTTGGCATTCCCAAGACATATATCATTGCTGGAACCATTATAAAGCCACCGCCAACACCCATGATTGCAGATAATATTCCCACGAATATTCCTACTGCAAAGGGGGGGATTATAGAAATATACAATCCTGACGTTTTGAAACGCATTTTTAGTGGTAATGCGTGTACAAGTCCTTTGTGGCGATTACCTCTGTTAATCACATTNGTCTTCGACCTTGCCCTTCTAATTGCATTAAGGCTCTCTATAAACATAAGACAGCCTATAATACCGAGAAATACAACGTAACAAAGCTTCACAAGTAGATCGACTTGACCTACTGCTTTCAAATAATTAAAAATATATAAACCCAGCGCGGCCCCTATAAGACCGCCACTCAGCAGAACAGTCCCCATTCTCAAGTCAACAGTTTTTCTACGAAGGTGTGCTAGTGCTCCTGAAAAGGATGATGCTACTATCTGGTTTGCTTCGGTAGCCACTGCAACTGCAGGTGGAATACCAATAAAAAAAAGTAATGGGGTCATTAAAAAGCCGCCACCAACACCAAACATNCCAGAAAGAATACCCACAAACCCGCCAAGGCCTAGGAGCAAAAAGGCATTAACTGAAACCTCCGCTATGGGTAAGTAAATTTGCATTGTTTCACTTAGCTCAATGNGCCTACATAAATCAATAGCGAGAGTTACGAAGATTAAACTGGGTATATAGGTGTTGTGATATTGGCTCTAACGTTCTTTGACGTATGGTCGACCACCTGCTTTTGGAGGTATTGCCCTGCCTACGAAGCCAGCTAAAACGATTACCGTTAAAACGTAGGGAAGTGATTGTATGAAAACAACTGGAATTTTTACTTGGCTACTAATACCACTTTGCCATACTGACGTTACTATTATAAGAGCAATAATTGCTACTCCAAGTGCTAAGCCCCCAAGAACTACTTTGTCTAAGTAATCTTTTTTCCAAACGTAACTTGCCAGCCCAAGTGAGATAAATATCAAGAAACCACTGAGGACCCAAGCCGGCAGAAGTATATTTTGAAATCTAGTGTCCACAGCAAAGAAAAACCCAAATAACAAACATGCTCCGAGAGCGTACCAAGGACGCCATTTGGCAAAAATTAATGCTGCTAAGGCTATAAAGCCACGCCCAGCAGACATGTCTTTTGTAAAATTTGCCTGTAAGGACGTTGCAATATATGCTCCTGCAATACCGCACAAAACACCGCCGATAACAACTGCACTGTAGCGTAAGCCAACAACTGAAATACCTGCTGTATCAACTGCAGCGGGGTTTTCGCCAACAGCTCGCAAACGCAGTCCAAAGCGGGTCTTATAAAGCACAAAATAAGAAAGAGGAACTGTTACAAGTGCTATATAAACCAGAAGAGAGTGTCCTGATAAAAGTTCAGAATACAGTTGCATTAACGNACCTGCNTCACCCATTTCTTTCGATGAAGTAGCGCCTGGGAAATTTAAAGGTTCAAATCTACCACCAGATTTGAGTGGGGGCGTTCGGCCTCCTTGTCCAAACAAATCCTGCGCTATTACTACTGTTAGGCCTGCTGCTAAAAAATTTATGGCAACACCCGATATTATTTGATCTCCACGAAGTGTAATTGACGCNAGTCCGTGCAGTAAAGATAATAAAATCGATGCAAATATTCCAGCTAATAAACCCAACCAGACTGATCCAGTNATTGCCGCNAAAGCAGCCGATACAAACGCTGCNGCTAANAGNTTACCCTCTAGTCCAATNTCAAATATTCCCGCNCGNTCAGAAAATAANCCGGCTAGACAAACTAACAACAATGGTGTTGCCAGNCGAAGTGANCTATCTAAAACTTGCAANAGGGTTAGAAAATCAATCATTCGTTAACCCTTTGCATNGATATGAAAAAGCGCTCTAGGGGAGCTCTTACCATTAAACTAAGCGCTCCTGTGAATAGTATCACCAGTGCTTGAATGACCACTATTAATTCACGCGGAATTTTGGTCCACAGGGCTAGCTCTGCACCGCCTTGGTAGAGAAACCCAAATAATAAAGCAGCTAGCAAAACCCCTAATGGATGGCTGCGACCCATGAGAGCCACTGCAATACCAATAAAACCTGCTCCTTCAGTAAAATTCAAAATCAAACGTTCACTCTCGCCTTGTGTGGTGTTTATTGCCATCATTCCGCAGAGTGCGCCCGAGATCATCATAGTTATCATTATTATTTTTACCGGNCTCACACCTGCGTAGCGAGCNGCTGGTCCTGATTTACCCAAGGCTCTGATTTCGTATCCTAGTGAAGAGCGCCAAATTAGATACCAAACGGCGACACAGGCAAAAAGTGCGATGAAAAAACTAACGTTGGCAGGTGCAGATCTAAATGCCTTNTCAAAGCCGATTACACCTGCTAGGTCCTGGAAAGTTGGGAGATGAGTGTTGGCCGGAAAGTTTGCTGATGCTGGATCCATACTTCCTGTTGGCTTCAAAACGTCTACAAGGAAAAAATTAAGCACTCCAGCGGCAATAAAATTAAACATAATTGTGGTAATAACAATATGGCTACCCCTTTTGGCTTGNAGATAGGCTGGTAGACCCGCCCAAATCATTCCAAAAATAGCGGCNCCAATTGACGCTCCAATTATTGCTAAGGTCCAGTGTGGCCAAGGAATAAACAGGCAAACTAGAGCTACTCCTAAGCCTCCAATCATAGCTTGACCTTCACCCCCAATATTAAAAAGTGCAGCGTGGAATGCTACTGATACGGCTAATCCAGTGAAAATAAAATTTGTCGTGTAGTAGAGCATGTAGCCCCAACCGGCAGATCGAAATAAAGTGCCCTCTATCATAAGCTTAAGTGCTGCCATAGGGCTTTCACCTATCGCTAAAATTAATAAGGCTGATAAAAAAGCAGCNAAAAACAAAGAGAATAATGGGACNACAATAACGTCCACCCACTTTGGCATCACATCCATATGTAAGCTCCATGATAATATCTGCAGGTAGTCATTGTGATCATTGTGCCGCTTCCTCAGAAACACCNGCCATAAGAAGGCCAAGCTCTTTCTCATTTGTTTCAGNCGGGAGCCTTTCTCCCATAATTTGCCCATCAAACATGACGGCTATTCTATCTGACAATGATAAAATTTCATCTAACTCAACTGATATTAGAAGAATTGCTTTNCCTCTATCGCGNAGGGACACAATTTGTTGGTGTATAAATTCAATTGCGCCAATATCAACGCCTCTTGTCGGTTGTCCTACCAAAAGCAAATCGGGATCTCGTTCTATCTCACGGGCAAGAACTATTTTTTGTTGNTTTCCGCCTGAGAAATTTTTTGCAGTNAAACTAGGGTTTGGAGGGCGTACGTCAAAGCGACGCATTTTCGCCTCAGTTTCCTGCCGAATTGCGTTGTTATCCATAAAAAACCGGTTTGCTTGGTTGGATTTTTCACGGTGATATCCGAATACTGAATTTTCCCATGCCGTGAAGTCCATTATTAGTCCTTCGCGCTGCCTATCCTCAGGCACATGNGCTATTCCTTGTGCTCTTCTGGCTTGNCCATCTCCCGCCGCACTTGTGGTTAAATCAATTTCTGATCCCTTGATCCTAACTGACCCATTAGCTTGCTGATAACCACCTAAAACTTCTAATAGTTCTGACTGGCCATTACCTGCAACACCGGCAATCCCAAGAATTTCACCTTCTCTCACAGTAAGATTTATGTTCTTTAGGCGATGAACACCAAAATCATCAGACATATTGAGATCTTGTATCTCCAGAACAGGATTTTTAGGTTTTGCCGGAGTTTTATCAACACGAAGTAAAACTTTTCGGCCCACCATAAGTTCTGCTAAGTCTTCCGGGCTAGTTTTGGCTGTTTTTAATGTCGCCGTCATTTCACCTTGGCGCATTACGCTGACTGTATCNGTTATATCCATNATCTCACGNAGCTTGTGNGTTATTAAAATAATGGTTTTTCCTTCGGTACGAAGTCGTTTGAGTATCCTAAATAGCTGGTCNGCCTCTGCAGGCGTCAGAACTCCAGTGGGTTCATCTAAAATCAGGATATTGGCTTTTCGGTAGAGTGCTTTGAGTATCTCTACTCTCTGTTGCATTCCGACCCCGATATCTTCAATAATTGCATCAGGNTCGACGTTTAATTCATATTCTGAAGCTAACGCCTTAAGTTCTGATCTAGCCCTATTTAAAGAGGGNGANAGTAATGCGCCACTTTCTGCGCCAAGAACAATATTNTCAAGAACTGAAAAATTCTCNACGAGTTTNAAATGTTGGAAAACCATTCCAATCCCTACCGCGATAGCNGTCTGACTATCCGGTATTAAGATTTTTNTTCCATCTACAAATATATCTCCAGNATCAGCTCTATAAAACCCATATAAAATNGACATTAATGTAGATTTTCCAGCNCCATTTTCTCCGATAATACCATGAATGCTTCCAGGCATTACTTTAATNGTTATNTCTTTGTTTGCTTGAACGGGTCCAAAGGCTTTGGAAATACCCTTTAGTTCAATTGCTGGATTATTGTTCATCAAACTCTCAATTTAATATGTAAAAACCGCACTTAAAAAGTGCGGTTTTTTGATTTGATTTTTTAATTTGGTTAGAATGAAACAGCAGGGCAGGTCTCATCATCAGTATAATTATGCACTGACATCGATCCACTCGCGATAGAAGATGCTGCAGCGTCAACAGCGGCCTTCATTCCGTCAGAAACGAGAGAAGCATTATGCTCATCTAATGCATAGCCGACTCCACCATTTTCTATACCCATCTGAAAATTACCTGTTTCTAGGTTTTCTCCTGCAGAAAATGCTTCATAAACGGCATTATCGACACGCTTAAGCATTGATGTCAAAACCTGTCCAGGGTGTAGGTAGTTTTGGTTTGCATCAACACCTATGGAAAGAATACCCTCATCTGCTGCTGTTTGTAGCACTCCTACTCCGGTTCCACCGGCAGCAGCATACACTACATCTGCACCTTGGCTGATTTGAGCTTTAGTAAGTTCAGAACCTTTTACTGGATCATTCCATGCTGCAGGCGTTGTCCCTGTCATGTTAGCTATCACTGTGGCATCTGGATTTACTGCTTTAACACCCTGAGCATAGCCGCATCCGAAACGCCTGATCAGAGGTATATCCATACCTCCAACAAAACCAACGGTTCCTGTCTTTGATGCTTGAGCTGCAAGCATCCCAACTAGGTAGGATCCTTCATGCTCGTTAAAGCCAATGCCACGTACGTTTGGCAGACTTAGCCAATTTACGTCTATCACAGCAAACTTTGTGTCAGGATAATCTGGTGCTACTTTTCCTAGTGAGTCAGCAAAAGCGAAGCCAGCCATTACAATAGGATTAGCTCCAGCTTCAGCGAATCTGCGAAGGGCTTGCTCTCTTTGGGCTTCATTTTGAAGCTCAATTTCTCTGAAGGATCCTCCAGTTTCGTCAGCCCAACGTTGAGCGCCAGTAAAAGCGGACTCGTTAAACGACTTGTCAAATTTACCCCCAAGATCAAAAATAATCGCAGGCTCTGCCAAAGCAACTCCTGCACTCATGGTCAAACCAACGGCGGTTGACAACATTTTTGTAACGATATTCATATATATCTCCCGATTAATTTTTTGTTGGCCCATTAAAAGCAACCAACCTCGTGCCTTATTAAGGTCAAGATTCTAATGGATGGTCAACCAAATAATTTCAATTATTAGACCTGAAATTATAAATATCTCAGTAAAGTGGAATTAGTTCTTTTTGCATAAGCAAAGCATTTTCAAGATTTCCGTTTTTGTCACGTGAATATGACTTTCTTATAAAGATCTTTTTATAATTTAATTTTTTGTACAAATTTATCGCTGCTCCATTTGATTCGCTAACTTCTAGAGTTATTTCTCGAGCGCCAAGCTTCATCAAATGCTTTTCCATTTTTAATAAGCAACCAGTTGCTATCCCGGTGTTTTGTTTGATCTGTTCTGTAACCAGTAACAAAAGTTCGGCATCAGTGTGGATAATTCGCGCGAGTGCGAAGCCGTTTGGATGGCACTCTGCAACTACTCCGGGAGAGGACAAGAGGTTGGCAAACTCTTGAGCATTCCATATACGGTGGTTTGGTTTAGCGGCAGCATGAATTTTTGCCATCTTTTTTGGTGTCATTCGATCATGGAGAATTCATGATTATGAGGTTTGGCATCCGCTGCCTTTATATAAAGTGGTATCGCTTGAGATAAGGTGCATTTTCGATCTGCACCAAATTTGGCCATATTTTCTATGAATTTTTTACTTTTGGGTCGACTTGCAAAACGCTCATGCGCGTCACTATCTTTTGTATGGCCAGTTCTAAAATCGCCATTTATGGTTCCGAGGTAATAAGAGTTTTGAGGTGCCTGAATTGCTGCCACCTCATATTCATTTTGCCCATATAGAGAGGCTTGAAAGCTATTTACGCCCGAAAGGGGTACTTTCAAAGATAATGCGAGACCTTTTGCGGC
>PAHS01000017.1 GCA_002711145.1 Marinovum sp.
TTTCGTTTGCTAACTCGTCCGAAGAACCGTCAATAGACGCAACTTTTATCATAAATTCGGGCCTTTCAACGAACGCAAGTTTTAAATCTTTTTTGATCGCACTGATATTTTCCCAAACATTAATATTTATAAACAATCCTAAAGTTGCACAAAAAATTAAAAGTGATGGAAAGCCTAAAGTAAAAATTAACCGCAATCGTGGTATTAGCATTAACCGCATTATACGATATGCAATCCGTGAAGGAGCCGGATCAATATTACCTCTGACTTTTTGCCTTAGCGATCGCACGATGCATCCTCCACCAACCACTTGCAGAGCTCACCAAATTTAACACCACAAATCTCAGCCTGCTCTGGGACAAGGGAAGTAGGCGTCATACCAGGTTGCGTATTTATTTCTAATAAAATCAATCCATCCATCCCTAACTTTTCATTCCAACGAAAATCCGCCCTACTTATACCCCTACAGCCAATCACTTGATGCGCGCTTAGAGCGTACTCTAAGCATTTATCCTGAATTTCACGTGGAATTTTGGCAGGTACTTCATGAAACGATCCACCATTTTTGTATTTAGCATCGTAATCGTACCATTCTTGTGTAATTATATTGGTGACAGCTAAGGCTTTCTTGCCCATTACCGTTACTGTAAGTTCTCTTCCTGCAATATATTCCTCAACCATCACAGTTTTTGGCATTTCTGTAGGCATNCAAAGTGGCGGGTCCTTTCTTGGATTCACAAAATAAACTCCAATAGAAGAACCTTCATTTATTGGTTTCACCACATAAGGCTTTTGAAGCGGATGTGATTTTATTAAACTTGATTTATCGACCGTAAAACCTGGTGCTACAGGTAACCCAAAACTAGAAAAAACATGCTTACATTTCTGTTTGTCCATCGCCAAAGCAGAAGCCATCACTCCAGAATGAGTATATGGAATTCTCAACCATTCCAGTACCCCCTGTATAGAACCATCCTCGCCCCATCGCCCATGAAGAGCATTAAAAACCACATCAGGTCTCAACTGTGATAATCGCTGAACAATATCATGCCCAGCATCAAGCTCTAAAACCTCAAAACCCTCATCCCTCAAAGCTGCTGAACATGCCTGTCCAGAAACGAGCGACACCTCCCTTTCTAAGGAGTGACCACCCATTAATAAAACAACTTTGGGACCTTTTCCGCTCGAAATGCCCATCGCCTCACTTGCCCTTTACAGGCTTTTGCGTCTTTTTTTAGACGTCATTCTCAAGGATCTCCGACCCTAATAATTTCCCACTGTAAATCAATTCCCGAATTTTGGAACACCTTTTTTCTTACCAACTCGCCTAATTTCTCTAATTCTGAAGCGGTAGAACCGCCAATATTAGTTAGAAAATTTGGATGCTTTTCATGCATTTTAGCTGCACCCATCTTAAAACCCCTAAGGCCTGCATCTTCAATTACCTTCCACGCTTTTAAATTATGGTTTTCATTAACCGCTCCTGAACTTGAGTATCCACAAGGATTGCGGAAGGTACTACCAGCAGTAATATCATTGGTTGGCTGCTCACCATCTCGTTTTTCTTTTTGAAGGCGCATTTTTTCGTGCAATCGGTCGACTTCCCCCAAGGGCGGTGCAAAAGTTACTTCAACAACAACAAGATCAGTCGGTAAGTCTGTGTTTCGATATGAGAATAAAACATCAGACTTTTCCAACTTAACCAAATCACCACTGCGGTTCACTGCCTTGGCAGATACGAAGTAGTCTGAAGTATATTTTCCATAGCAACCCGCGTTCATTTTTAATGCCCCTCCTATAGAGCCAGGAATTGTTCGCAGGAATGTTAAATCATAACCGTGATCGGCAGCTTTGCGGGCAACAAATGAGTCTAAAGCAGCCGCGCCTGCCACTACTAAACCATTTAAAAACTCAACAGAGTTAAATCCTCTGCCCAACCTTATCACAACACCCTTTAAGCCCCCATCACGTACAATTAAATTAGACCCAACTCCTATTGGAAAAAGTGATGTGCTATCAGGTAATTTTGATAAAAAATTCATTAAATCCTTTAAATCTGCGGGCTGGAAAAAAAATTCCGCCGGACCCCCTACCTTCAACCAGGTAAGGTCAGAAAGTTTCTGGTTTTCGGTAAATTTGCCTCGAGTTTTGGGGAAGTCTATAACCATATTAAAACCCGCCATGTAAAAGTTTTGGGAGGGCACTAGCCCAAGAGCTTATTGACCCAGCACCTAAACATATAACAACATCACCCGGTTTGGCATTAGCAGTTACTATTTGTGATAATTCTTCTAAATTGGAGACAGAAATCGCATGTCGATGACCGTGCCGAAGTAAGCCTGAAACAAGATCATCTCTACTTGCACCAGGAATTTTCTCCTCTCCAGCAGAATATACATCTGCAATTGCAACTATATCGGCATCATTAAAACAAGAACAAAAATCTTTAAAAAGGGCATTAAGTCGAGTGTATCTATGAGGCTGATGAACCGCTATAATACGCCCAGAACTTATCTGCCTTGCTGCACGTAGCACAGATGATATCTCAACTGGATGATGGCCGTAATCGTCTATAAAGGTAATGCCGTTTAATTCTCCAACCTTTGTAAACCGACGATTAACCCCTTTAAAACCTGCTAAAGCCATACGAATTTTATTACCGTCAAGACCAAGATGATGAGCTACTGCGATTGCACCCAGGGCATTTAAGACGTTATAATCACCAGGCATGGGAAGTACACAACCTTTAATCGTAAAATTCTCTTTCTGGAATTTTACATCAAAATGCGCTTCTCCCTTAATATACTTAAGGTTCACAGCCTTTACGTCGGACTGAGCATTAAAGCCAAAAGTTTTAATTCGGCGATCAGAAATTTTGCCAATAAGTTTTTGCACCTCTGGGTGGTCACTACAACAGATTGCGACACCATAAAAAGGGATTTTAGAGATGAAATCCAAAAACCCTTTTTTTAATGCTTCAAAGTCACCCCAATGCTCTAAATGTTCTGGGTCTATATTCGTCACGACAGCAATAGTTGCGGGTAGTCTCGTAAAAGTACCGTCACTTTCATCAGCCTCTACAACCATCCATTCACCGGTTCCAGCCCTTGCATTAGAACCATAGGCATGAATTATTCCTCCATTTATAACTGTCGGATCAAACCCACCTTCATCTAACAAAGTAGCGACTAAAGTGGTAGTCGTTGTTTTCCCGTGAGTGCCGGCGATTGCTACGTTTGACCTCATTCTCATCAGCTCCGCGAGCATTTCTGCTCTACGGACAACCGGCAAACCAACGGCGCGAGCATGCCTCAGCTCAGGATTGTCCTTATTTATTGCCGACGAGATTACTACGACTACTGCATTCTCAAGATTATCACTATCATGACCAACATTTATGCAAGCACCCATTTCCTCTAATCGCGAGGTAATTTCTGTTTTCCTCAAATCAGAACCTTGAACCGAGTAACCTTGATTAATTAAGATCTCTGCGATACCTGACATGCCTATGCCACCAATACCTATGAAATGTATCGGGCCAATTTCTACAGGAAACTTCGTAGACACATTCACTCGAGTGTTCCCTTCTTGATAGGCAAGCTAGTCGGTTTCCACCCATCTTTCTTTTGTATAACCAGATTTACGATTAATTCAGACAGTAGTGTAACAGAGTTTTTAGAAGATCTTTCTAAAGCNGCTGNAGCCATTGCTTCAGCGNNTTTAGGAGAGGACAAAAATTCAGAAACACAAACTGAAAGCCTCTCCACAGTAAAATCGTCTTCAATTATGCTGATCGCTGAATTCACACTTGTCATACTCAAAGCATTCGCCGATTGTTCGTCTCTTAAAGCAGATTTTAATGGAACCAAAATTGAGGGACGACCTATTGTAGCGATATCAGCGATCGAAGAGGCCCCTGAGCGACTTATTACTAACTGAGCCTCGGAAATACGCCTAGCCACATCATCGAAAAAGCTGGACACCTCTGCTCTGATATTACCCTCAGAGTACAGCTCAACTACTCTCTCTTTATCTTCAGGTCTAGCCTGATGCGTAACTTGTAAATTTTTTTTGTCCTTTTCAGACAATGATGATAGCGCAACAGGAACTATGTCAGACATAATTCTAGCACCCTGGCTACCTCCAATAACCAAAATATTAACTGGATAGTCACCTGGAGGAATATAAGGAGAGTCCTTAAATTTCAAAACAGAATTTCTGACAGGATTTCCAATATAACCAGCGTTTTTGGTAGTAAAATTCTCTGGCAAAATACCAAAAGCTACGAAATCTACCCTTTTCGCAAAGAGCTTGTTAACTCGCCCTAAAACTCCATTTTGCTCATGTAGAATTGTTGGAATACGCAAGATAAGAGCCGCTAAAACAGCAGGAATACTTGGATAACCTCCAAAGCCAACGACACAATCTGGCTTGTTACTTTTAAACCATAATACTGACTGCAAAACTCCATAAAATATAATGATAGGCACTAATAGTTTCCCAAAAATTGACGCACCGGAAAATGTAGCAGACTTAATTATCGAAACATCTACATCGGATGGAAAGTTATTGGTATATTTAGCACCTCTTCGGTCTGTTGATAATTTTACTTGCCAGCCGCTTGATATCATCTCCTCCGCAAGCGCCTGCGCCGGGAACATGTGACCTCCCGTTCCACCAGCTGCCAAAACAAGCATTCTAACATTCATAACTTAATGCCCATTAAAAATATCACCTATATCTTTTTGTGGCCTAGCCCTTGTTAATGCGAGAAGCATTCCGAGCGTGATACCCATGGCGATTATCGANGAACCTCCATANCTAACGAAGGGCAATGTCATACCTTTAGCAGGGAGCAATCTTACAGCCACGCCGACGTTAATAATGGCCTGAACGCCAAACATCGCTACTAAGCCCGAACCAGCCAAGCGGACAAATGCATCTCTCTCCTTNAGAAGCCTTGTTAGAGAAATCAGAACGATCCAAGTGTACAGCAAGATGATCAAAACTACCAAAAGNAATCCATATTCTTCAGCAGCAACTGAAATTATAAAATCTGTGTGTGCATCTGGNAAGGACCACTTAACCTGNCCCTCACCAACACCCACCCCAAAAAAACCGCCTTCTTGTATTGCATTNGTGGCATAGCCTAGCTGAGTCCGAGGATCGATATCAGNCATCAAGAAACCATCTATTCGTTTTGCAAAATGCTCAGACAGNGAATAGGCCATTGACCCCGCCATCACGACCATTACTGCTAAGATTGCGAGCAATATAAATGACGCGCCGGCAATGAAATAGACTACTCCCCAACCAAACAGTATNAGNCACGCCTGACCAAAATCTGGCTGTATAACTAATAAAGCTACTACAATCATCGTAATGAAAAACGACCAAAGCCGTCCTGGCGGCCCATTAATTTGACCACTCGCCGATATTAACCAGGCCACGGTAACTATAAATCCCGGCTTTAGAAACTCTGAAGGCTGAATTGATGCAAAACCCAGCCCATACCACCTGATAGCACCCTTACCGAAATCAGTACCAAAAAAGGGCAATAAGATCAGCGCAACAAAACATCCTAAAAACCCTATTACGCCAAGCCTTCGAACAACTTTTGGTGACATCATAGAGAATACCACAAGAACAATTAGCGCAAGCGACCCAAATATCGCCTGTCGATATACATAGTGAAAGGGCTGTAATCCATTTTTCTCCGCCAAAGGTGGCGATGATGCGAGACCCAATAATAAGCCAATGCTGAAAAGAATAAACACGGCAGTAAGAACTGACTTATCTAACGTTCGCCACCATCTGGAAAGAACCGCCTCACCATCCACAGGTCCGGAGGAACCATATGCCATTTCTGTCATTTTATCTGCCTAATACTGCCCGTTGTCTCATTTCCTGAGATCTCTTGCATAAGTTTACTAATTTTTTTAAAAAATACCAGTATTACTTTGTTTTAAATCAATAATCAGATACCAAAAACACCACATTTATACAGTTTTACTTTTTTTTGCACCTTCGATGACCCTCTCTACTTGAAAAATAAAGTCTTCACCACGACGCTCGAAATTATCATATTGATCAAAACTTGATGCTGCGGGGGCTAATAAAACTACGTCACCAAGCGATGAGTCTTCGGTGGCCTTTTCCACTGCTTTTTTCATATTTTCACAAATTACAGATTCACATTCTAACTGTTTTGATATACTTTCCGCTTCCACGCCTATTATATAGGCTCGCTTAACCATTTGAGTTGACGCATTTAATCGTGATAAACCGCCATCTTTTTGCTCACCCCCACAAATCCAACGGATATTATTGTAGGCGTTCAATGACATCATAGCGCTGTCAATGTTAGTAGCCTTGCTGTCATTAACAAAAGTTACCCCGTTAAAAACTGCAATCTTTTGCGAACGATGCGCCAACCCCGTAAACGTTTTCATCGCCTCAGCAACTTTTCGGGGTGAAAAACCAATTACCCTACAAACAGCATAAGCGTTAGCCGCATTCTGGTAACTATGAAGACCGACAAAATTATCAAAATACTTTAGATCAATCGAATTTGCCTGTCTTCCTTTTTGATTTTCGACTAACTTTGTACCGTCACAAAAAACAGACCAACCAAATTTACGTAATGGATTTTTGACCGAAACTCGAATTACACTTGCATCTTGTGTACTTACAGAAAGTTCTTGGGCTAGTTGAAGCCCCTCTAACTCATCTACACCAATTATAGAATAATCCGGGCATCCCTCAGCGAATAGGCGACGCTTTGAAGCAAAGTACCCCCCAAAGCCTCCATGACGCTCAAGATGATCAGAGCTAATATTGGTGAAAACAGCAACATCCGGTGATAACGTTCTCGCAACTTCAATTTGAAAAGATGACAATTCAAGTATAATCACCTCACTATCGCTGGGCGGATTAATATCCAATACTCCGCGTCCAATATTACCTGCAAGCTGCACTTTATATCCAAGCGTTGAGAAAATATGATGTAATAACGAAGCCGTGGTAGACTTTCCATTAGATCCGGTAACTGCAATAATTTTGGGGNGCACNGCAAANGTACTCCAACTTTNAGTNGCNATAGATTGNAAGAAAAGNCCNACATCGTTATCGACCAAAACACCNGCAGAAATAGCGGAAGAAACTATNGGATGTGGTGAAGGGAAATGATACGGTATTCCNGGACTTAAAATTAAGCGATCTATGCATTCCCAATTAAAATCNNANATAGGATTTTTTANTTGAAAGCCTTTGGCTTNGGCTAAACTTCTANTCTCNCCATCATCATCCCAACAGATNACATTAGCACCACTNGCANNCAAAGCTTCAACAGAAGCCGTTCCAGACCGTCCTAGACCTAAGACCACGTAATTTCGATTACTACATCCCTGTAATTTTATCACAGGCAACCCCTTAGCTATATGATTTTGAACCCAAATTAGTTATTTACAAACATTTATTACGCTAATCACCTTACTTTCAATGTTGCCAATCCTACCATTGCGAGAATAAGTGAAATTATCCAAAAACGAATTACTATCTGAGGCTCTGCCCATCCTTTTTTCTCAAAGTGATGATGTATTGGTGCCATTAAGAAAACTCTNTTACCAGTCATTTTGAAGTAAACTACTTGTATAATGACAGAGAGAGCCTCAACAACGAAAAGNCCACCCACAATTGCCAAAACTAATTCATGTTTGGTGACAACAGCAATAGCACCAAGAGCACCTCCCAAGGCCAATGAGCCCGTATCACCCATAAAAACAGCAGCTGGAGGTGCATTATACCAGAGAAAACCTAATCCAGCACCAAAAATTCCAGAGCAAAGAATTAATATTTCCCCNGTGCCGTTNACATAATGAACATCCAAATATTCGGTAAAGTCTACTCGTCCAACAGCATAAGAAATTATTCCTAGTGCCCCAGCTGCGATCATTACTGGCATAATTGCCAANCCATCTAAGCCATCNGTNAAATTTACGGCATTCGCTGATCCNACAATAACAATTATTGCAAATGGAACGAATAAAAATCCAAGATCAATTAGTAAATTCTTAAAAATCGGCAATGCTAACCGATTTTGCAATGCTTCTGGATGNATGATCGAAATAAAATAAGCGGCTACTNCNGCNACAAAAAAACCAGATAATAGGCGTATTTTGCTTGATACACCCTTTGGGTTCTGACGACTTACCTTAAGATAGTCATCAATAAATCCGATACCACCAAAGCAAATTGTAACAAAGAGAACTATAATGACATAATTATTATCAAGCCTAGCCCACATCACTGTGGAAAAAACCAATGCTGATAAAATAAGCAACCCACCCATTGTAGGAGTTCCTGACTTTGCTGAATGCGCTTCAGGACCATCGTCACGAATGGGTTGTCCTTTACCCTGTTTACGCCGCAGCACATTAATTAATGGCCGACCAAAAACAAAGCCGAAAATTAAGGCAGTAAAAAAAGCTCCACCGGCTCGAAAAGTGATGTACCGAAAAAGATTAAAAAAATCTCCACCATCTGATAGCGCAGTAAGCCAATACAACATTTATAGTTCCCTTTTACTAACCAGAACTTCGTTCATCTTTTCATACTCCGTATTGCATCAATTAAGGAAGATAATCCAACACTCTTTGAAGATTTCACTAAAACTATATCGCCATTTCGAATGATATTTTCCAAATCAGAAATTAATTCATTTTTATTGCGATAATGATACCCTTTTTTATCCGAAGGTAGTTTGCTGTGTAGATGATGCATCAAGGGTCCCAAAGTATGTATGATATCAATATTGGCTAATTCTGGCCAAAAACTTATTTCTTCGTGAAGCAAAACTTCTTTCATTCCTAGCTCCAACATATCACCTAATAAAGCCACCCTTCTATTCCCAACTATACTTTTCTGAGTCAAAAGTTTTAGAGCAGCTTTCATTGAAGAAGGGTTTGCATTGAAAGCGTCGTCTATCAAAAAAATATAACCTGATGGTAACGCAACTTGTTCCAGAGAGCCTCGTCCGTTAGATGGTTTCCATTTCTCCAGATCATGGGTAGCCTTATCGATATCACCTCCTAGACGATCAACACAGAGCAAAACACCTAAAGAATTATCTGCAAAATGAGAGCCGAGTGAATTTAAACTAAATTCTAATTTTCTATTCTTAAATTCACAACACACCTTTATTCTGCCATTTGAATTTTGAACTTTTTTTGCTTTAATATCACTACTCAATCCACCAAAAGAAACAAACTGTTTACCATTTTTTAAAGTTTGCTTTTTCAATATTTCGTAACCAGGCGTTCCAGCATTTAACACAGCAACTCCATCACTTTTTAAACCTTTAATGATTTGAGCTTTTTCGTGAGCAATTCCCTTAATATCTTCAAACGCTTCTAGGTGAGCTTTTCCAATTGCAGTTACAAATACTACATCCGCAGAAGTCATTTTCGCTAATGGCTCAATCTCACCAGGTTTATTCATTCCAATTTCCACAACGGCGTAAGTCGCATCACTTGGCAAGTTGGCTAATGTCAGCGGAACTCCAAGATGATTATTAAAACTGGCAGGTGCGGCGTAC
>PAHS01000035.1 GCA_002711145.1 Marinovum sp.
ATTTATTGTAGTTGTAGTCTTGCCAACACCACCTTTTTGATTAGTTACGGCCACCACCTTAGGGTCATTTTTAGAAACACTTCTAGACACTTTTAATTCCTCTTAAGACCAAGACGACAGACCCTTCGTGCAATGTGCTTTTAACAGCTTCATAGCTAAAAATCCATTTTTTTTGCGCCTCAACTAGCTCTGCCTTCCAGTTTTCTCCTTTTGCAAAAACAGCCACACCATCCTTCTCTAAATGGTTTTTTGCATATAAACATAGGGTTTTAAGCGGCGCTAACGCTCTAGCACTGACAATATTAGCAGAGATTGGCGGCAACTCTTCAATTCGATTATTATAAACTTCGACCTTTAAACCAAGCTCTCTACAAACTGTTTTTAAAAAGACCGCTTTACGGACATCAGCTTCCACCAAAAAAAGTTTATTTACTAGCTCTACCTCATCAGACAATATTGCAACAACCAAACCCGGCAAGCCACCACCACTGCCTAAATCAACCCATTTTCCTGCTTTTTCGCCAACTGAAGAGAGAAACTGTGCACTATCTAGAACATGGCGATTCCAAAAATTATCGAGAGTTGACCTGGAAACAAGGTTAATTTTTGCGTTCCATTTGAAAAGTAACTTTTCATACTCTTTTAGTCTTAAAAATGTTTCACGTGAAACATTAAGCCCAGGCAACAAATTTATATGTTTCATGCTGAGGCAGCTTTACCCATAAACTTTATCTTAGCCATTACCAACATCAACGCTGCGGGGGTTATTCCATCAACACGAGCAGCTTGAAGCATATTTGTTGGTCGCGCTTTGGATAGTTTTACCTTTAGTTCAGTAGAAAGTCCCTGTATTGAATTATAATCCAAACTTACTGGAATTAAGACTCTTTCGTCTCTTTTAATGGCGTCAATGTCTTTTCTTTGCCTTTCTAAATAGTTAGCATAAGTGGCGTCTTTTTGTAATTGCTCAAGTATTTCCTCATCTATATCCTTCAAATTAGCGTTCAGCTTGAAAAGATCTTTATACGTGACGTTTGGAAACGCCAAAACCTGCATGAGAGTCCTACGG
The DNA here is from genome assembly GCA_002711145.1 of Marinovum sp. Lineage (GTDB taxonomy): Bacteria > Pseudomonadota > Alphaproteobacteria > Rhodobacterales > Rhodobacteraceae > Salinivivens. The sequence goes on from PAHS01000035.1 coordinate 1,070, forward strand.
TTGCCATCTTGGCTAATAGGAATTCCACTTTTTATAAGGGAATTAGGTGTAAAAGTTTCACCCTCAAAAATTTTCTTCGCTTCCTTTAACCTATTGATCTTACTTATAAAAATCTCTTTTCTTTCCGTGTCTATGCACCCTACCTCGAGACCTATTGGGGTTAATCTTTGGTCTGCATTGTCCGCTCTAAGAGACAACCTGAACTCTGCTCTTGACGTAAACATCCTGTAGGGCTCTGTTACACCACGACAAACCAAATCATCGATCATAACACCAATGTAGCTATCAGACCGAGAAAATACGACCCCTTCAGAACAAAGAGACCTCCGACCTGCGTTCAAACCTGCAACCAAACCTTGTGCGGCAGCTTCTTCGTATCCTGTAGTTCCGTTTATTTGCCCAGCCAAATAAAGACCCTCAAACCCTTTCACCGCTAATGTGTCATCAAGAGACCGTGGATCGACATAATCGTATTCTATTGCGTATCCTGGTTGCAGTATTTTAACACCCTCCAAACCAACAATACTTTTCACATACTGTTCCTGTACCTCAATAGGTAGCGAAGTTGAAATACCATTTGGGTAAACCGTATTATTATTAAGCCCTTCTGGCTCAAGGAATATTTGNTGNTAAGGCTTATCCGAGAACCTTACTATTTTATCTTCAATCGACGGNCAGTAGCGAGGACCAACACCCTCTATTTTACCNCCATACATTGCTGATTTTTCAAGGTTTTTTCTAATAATGTNNTGTGTNTTTTCGTTTGTATAGGTTATACCACAAGATACTTGCTGAGCANTCGGGGTNTTATTTAAAAAAGAAAACATGACAGGCTNATCATCGCCCGGCTGCTTCTCTATCCTATCCCAAGCTATTGTTCNCCCATCNAACCTAGGTGGTGTNCCCGTTTTTAGGCGNCCAANNCNTAATCCGATATCTTTTATCCTNTCAGCCAGTAAGTTNGAGGGCTGGTCTCCCATNCGACCTCCAGGAAGGNTTTCTGTCCCTATGTGAATCCTGCCGTTCAGAAAAGTACCAGACGTAATAATGACAGAATTAGCAACTAACTTCGTATCATCTGATAGTTTTACGCCACAAGCACGATAACTATCCACTAGTAGGTCGACAACCTCACCCTCTACCAAGCTCAGACCAGTAACGCTCGCCATCCGCCGTTTCATTGCCGACTGATAGAGCGCTCGGTCAGCTTGGGCTCTTGGGCCCTGCACNGCTGGACCTTTTTTTCTATTCAATAAACGAAACTGTATACCCGCTTCATCTGCGGCCAGCGCCATCAAACCACCTAGGGCGTCTATTTCTCTGACCAAATGTCCCTTTCCCAAACCACCTATTGCAGGATTACACGACATTATACCAATATCAGAACTTTTCATCGTCACCAAGGCAGTACTAGCACCTACTCGTGCCGCCGCCGCCGCCGCTTCACAGCCTGCGTGACCTCCCCCAACAACAATTACATCAAATTGTTTCACGTGAAACACCTATTTGCCCAAACAAAAACTCGAGAAAACCTCATCTAGTACATTCTCTAGACCGATTCTTCCAATTAAGCTATCTAAGGCGTGCGTTGCGGCTCGTATTTCTTCTGCCGTAATATCATATTGCTCCGGGCCGTAACCCAAGGAAACGATTGCGTTATCTAAAAAGTCTTTAGCATTCACCATTGATATTCGATGTCTTTCTCGAGTTGCAATTCCTACATCTTGCGCTTTATTATTAAAAATATACCATATATTGTTTTTTAAGTCATCTACACCGGCACCTGTGATTCCCGAAACACCCCCTTTCAGACCTTCATCATCTTTCGCGATACACACTATATCAGTGGTCTTTGGTTCCATACCATCAGGGTACTCTCCATCCGTACTCAAAACTATCCGAAGGTCACTTAGGCTTGATCTTTCTAAAGCACGGCTAATTCCAATCTCTTCCACCAAATCACTTGCCACACGTATCCCTGCTGTATCCAAAAAGGTGACAGGCAGCCCGAATAAATCAAGCCTTACCTCAATTATATCCCTCGTCGTCCCAGATATACTCGACGTTATGGCAGCGTCCCTTCCAGCCAGAAAGTTTAATAAAGTGGACTTACCAAGATTTGGCGCCCCGACAATCGCTACCTCAAAACCAGACCTAATTCTTTCTGCCGTATGAACCCCAACGATTTCCTTATCAAGCTCATTAGCTACAGTATTTATCAGTATTTCTACTTCTGATGATACATCATCCGGCACTTCTTCATCTGCAAAATCTATAGTTGCGACCAATAATGCTGCCGCTCTAGTAAGTTTTTCCCTCCATTCATTGCTTTTCTTCCCAAGCGCACCTGTAAAAACTCTCCCAGCCTGCCTAAGCTGTGCCTCTGTTTCTGCATCAATAAGATCGCCAAGCCCCTCTACTTGAGCCAAATCCATTTTACCATTGTCGAGAGATCGCCGCGTAAATTCACCAGCTTCCGCCTGCCTTAAGCCACTGATATTGTTTAATGTTTTAATAGTTAATGCAACAACGGCATGTGAGCCGTGTAAATGAATCTCTGCCACATGCTCCCCTGTAAAACTATATGGTTCACTAAATATCAGTATTAGTGCTTCATCAATAAAGCTACCATCTGGCCCATACACTGTACGAAGTTTTGGTTTGGTTCCCCTCAGCTCTGATCTTGTTATAAGTTCTACAGCAGTTATTGCTTCCGAACCAGACAGTCTGATTACAGATATGCCAGCCCTACCAGGGGCTGATGCTAGTGCAAAAATGGTATCCAAAAGACAACTCTTAGTGGTTTAGGTGTTCATCGAGTCAAAGAATTCCGAGTTTGTTTTTGTCTGTTTTAACTTTGATAACAAAAATTCTATACCGTCTGTTGTGCCCATGGGATTTAAAATTCGTCTCAACACAAACGTCTTTTGCAAATCAGTTTTATCAACGAGCAATTCCTCTTTCCGAGTACCAGATTTTAATATATCAATTGCTGGGAAGACGCGTTTATCTGCGACTTTACGATCCAAAACAATTTCACTGTTACCAGTCCCTTTAAATTCTTCAAAAATAACCTCATCCATTCGGGAACCAGTATCTATCAACGCGGTTGAAATTATTGTCAACGACCCACCTTCTTCTATATTTCGCGCCGCACCAAAAAAACGCTTTGGCCTCTGCAACGCATTTGCATCCACACCGCCTGTCAAAACTTTACCAGAAGACGGTATCACCGTATTAAAAGCCCTACCCAATCTCGTTATAGAGTCTAGCAAAATAACTACATCGCGCTTGTGTTCTACAAGGCGTTTAGATTTTTCTATAACCATTTCAGATACAGCTACGTGCCTCGTGGCTGGCTCATCAAATGTCGAGGATACAACCTCTCCTTTAACAGATCGTTGCATATCAGTAACTTCTTCTGGTCGTTCATCAATGAGCAAAACGATTAAATAACACTCTGGATGATTTTTTTCGATACTATGGGCTATATTTTGTAATATTACAGTCTTGCCAGTACGTGGTGGAGCAACTATTAAAGATCTTTGGCCTTTACCAATTGGAGCCACCAAATCAATAACGCGCGCAGACCGGTCCTTAACCGTTGGGTCTTCTATTTCCATTGTCATGCGTTCGTCAGGATATAACGGTGTTAAGTTATCGAATGCTATTTTGTGTTTTGCTTTTTGAGGATCTTCAAAGTTTATCTGGTTTACACCAACTATCGCGAAATATCGTTCACTCTCATCTGGCGCCTTAATCATTCCCTCAACTGTATCACCTGTTCTTAAGGAGAATTGACGTATAATTTCTGGTGAGACATATATATCATCTGGGCCCGGTAAATAGTTTGCTTCCGGTGCTCGTAGAAAACCAAAGCCATCTTGTAGAACTTCTAGNACACCTTCTCCAAAAACTTCCCAACCTTCGTCTGCACGTTCTCTGAGAATTTGAAACATCATTTCGCCTTTACGCATTGTAGAAGCGTTTTCAATCTCTAGTTCCTCTGCCATCGAAAGTAAGTCTTTGGGACTCTTTAATTTAAGATCAGACAGGTTTAACTTTTGAGCAGACATAACTAACCCTTTTAATTTTATATTTATGGAAACGGTATCCAGAAGAGGACCAGACTCGTGGTANTAAAAATACTACGAAAAGTCAATAAANTTTAGAATTTCAATACAACCGAAAGAACTATCACTATCAGTAACACCGTTGGTACCTCATTTAGTAATCGGTACTGTTTACCAGACAAAGTATTGCTTCCTTNTTTGAACTCAACAATTTTTAAGCCCAACCAAATATTGAAGAATGTCATACATAATATAGAAACTAGTTTAAACCATACCCACATTTGTGAAAAATCTATTATGCCGGGGGTTACAGATAATAAGATACCANATATCCATGACACGATCATGGCAGGATTCATAATATACGCATGAAGTTTCTGCTCCATTATTAAAAACACGTCATTAAGATTATCCTGACCATTCGATTTTTCAACATGATAAACAAAAATACGAGGGAGATAAAATAAACCGGCCATCCAGGATATAACCGCTATAATATGAAACGATTTAACCCAGGGATAAAAAGTCGTAAGCAGATCACTCATTAATTTAACCACCTATCTTACTAATAANTAAATATTATAAGAAAAGAGTTGTTTAAGTAATAGGGAAAAGCAGTGTCGTGGATTAAATTTTATTAATGTAATATTAACAGAGTTATTATATGTAAAATAATTNTTTTTATATAATAAAAACAAATATTTAACTAAANATTTACAAAATAATAAACAGAGATATGTAATTTAAACTTATCCTTATACATTGTATAAAACTCACTTAAAAAATATTAGCATGTCATAGAGANTCAAAAACAAGTAATATTCATAATAACAAATCAAACATATTAAAGATTTATCAACATGACGACAGACATTATATTAGCATCAAAATCTAAAGTAAGAGCGTTACTTCTTAAGAATGCCGGGCTAAGTTTTGTAAGTGTAGATGCTGCTATAGACGAAGAACAATTAAAGTTATCTTATATNGATGCGGGGTATACACCGCGCGACGTTGCAGATGTTTTGGCAGATATGAAAGCAAAAAAACTATCAAATAGATTCCCAAACCAACTTGTCATTGGATGTGACCAGATACTTTCCTTTAGAGAGCAAATAATATCGAAAGCCAAAAATACTAATGATTTGGTACACCAGTTGAAAGTCTTAGAAGGAAACGAGCACATAGTTTATTCAGCTTCGGTGGTATATATTAATAACAGACCAGAATGGCGATTTATTGGCTCTGCAAACATGACTATGCGAAACCTGTCTGATGATTTTATATTAAAGTATGTTGAAGACAATTGGAATACAATACAGCACAGTGTTGGTGGCTACGAAATCGAAAGCGCTGGTGCCTCTTTGTTTTCAAAAATAGATGGAGATTATTTTAGCGTGCTAGGTATTCCGATACTACAACTAATAGATTACCTTATTAACCGAGGGGTAATTAAACAGTGAATATGTCGAAAGCTCCAGTAGCTGCTGTTATTGGCCATCCTGTAAACCATTCTAGATCACCAAGAATGCATAATTATTGGTTGGCGCAGTTTGGACTTGAGGGATATTATATACCGCTTGATATAGATCCAAAGAAGTTCGAGAGGAGCATTCGTAATCTACCAGAGCTGGGATTCGTGGGTGCTAACATCACAATTCCCTACAAAGAAAAAGTATTAAAAATAGCGGATAAGATTTCAGATAGAGCTGCTTTAGTTGGAGCAGCCAACACTCTTACTTTTTTACAAAATGGTGGAATCTATGCTGATAATACAGATGGTTATGGATTTTTACAAAATATAAAATCAAAGTATAAAGACTGGAGCGCTAGTGAGGGCATATCAGTAGTTTTTGGGGCAGGCGGAGCATCAAGAGCAATACTTGGAGCGCTAATTGAGGATGGTGCTAGTGATATAATTTTAACTAATAGGACAAGGTCTAGAGCAGATCAGTTAAGGTCTGATTTTGGAGCAAAAGTCAAAGTAGTTGAGTGGATGAAGATCCAAAACTATTTAAGTGATGCATCGACAATTGTAAATACAACATCTCTTGGTATGGTGGGTAACACAGACCTACCGATACCGCTAAATACGTTGAAAAAAAATACACTGGTCACCGATATTGTTTATACTCCTATTGAAACCCATTTATTGGCTACTGCAGCCAAAATGGGCTGTAGAACAGTAGATGGCTTAGGAATGTTAATTCATCAAGCAATNCCNGGTTTTGAACGCTGGTTTGGTATTAAGCCNGGTGACTCTCAANCNCTNAGAGAGCTACTNATTAAGTGATGATAAAAATTGGNTTAACCGGTTCAATGGGCATGGGGAAGACCACTACNGGAAANGTTTTTGAAAAANTTGGTTGCGCTGTTTGGGATGCAGACAAAACAACACATAAGCTGTACTCTAAAGGAGGAAAAGCTGTTACTNCTGTAGCTAAATTATTTCCGTCATCGGTTGAAAACGGNTCTATTTCACGAAGCAAGTTAAAAGNGNTGTTAAGTAATGCTCCAGATAAGCTTAAAGTTTTAGAGAAAGCAGTGCATCCTTTAGTTCTTGAGGACAGACAAAACTTTCAAAACAATACAAAAAAAGAAATAGTTGTTTTTGATATNCCGCTCTTATTTGAAATCGGCGCAGANAAGGACATGCATAAGACTGTCTGCGTGTTTACCAGTTATGAAAACCAATTGGAACGGCTTATGAATAGAAGCCATGGTAGTGAGCAGTATTTTAAAGAACTGTTGTCAAAGCAAATGCCGAGTAATGAAAAGTGTGAAAGGTCAGANTATGTGATTGAAACATCGACGCTNNCTTCGGTTGAAAAAAGAGTCAAAGAAATATTAAAGGACATAGAAACACAAAAACATGCGTGAAATAGTTTTAGATACTGAAACGACAGGGCTTGACCCATATGATGGGCACCGAATAGTAGAAATTGGCGCGGTTGAACTGTTTAATCATGTGCCTACAGGCAATGTGTATCACCAATATATAAACCCTGTTAGAAAAATGCCAGAACAAGCATTTGCNGTACATGGTTTGAGCGATAAGTTCCTTTCTGACAAACCTAAGTTTGTCGATATTGCAACGGAATTTTTAGATTTTATAGGTTCTGAAAAGTTAGTTATTCACAATGCTTCTTTCGATATGANGTTTATAAATTATGAACTTTCGACGATCAAACGGGAGGAAATTTCACACGATCGGGCAGTTGACACATTAACAATTGCAAGAAAAAAATTTCCNGGATCACCAGCCTCTTTAGACTCCCTGTGCAGAAGATTCAAAATTGATAACACAGCGAGAGTAATGCATGGCGCACTTCTCGATAGTCAAATTCTAGCAGAAGTATATTTAGAATTAATTGGCGGAAAACAGCCAGATTTCATTTTGAGCGCTTCAAGCGTATCTCTAAAAAATAAAGAGTCTACACAAACCAAAAAAATAACAAATGTTAGGTCGAAGCGATTAGAACCTAGATTAACACTTGATGAACAAAAAAAACATAAAGCTCTTATTAAGCTGCTTGGAGACGGTTCTATGTGGTCGAAAATTTTAAATAACGACTATTAGTCTCAGTGCTTTAGGTTTGAAGCACTTCCCTTCGCAGCATTTTTTCGTCTTTCCATTTCTTGTTTATATAATTTGAGAAAATCTATATTTTCTAAGTTCAGTGGTGGGAACCCACCATCACGAGTAATATCACTTACTATTCTCCTTAAGAACGGGAATAACATTCTTGGACATTCTATTAGCAAATAAGGATGTAATTGGTCTTCTGGAATATTTTCGATTTGAAAAACCCCACCATAATCAAGCTCTAAAACAAAAAGAATATCGTTGGTACCTTTAGATGTACTATCAACTCGAAGCTTTATTATAACATCAAACTGATTATCCGCCGTTCTCTTTTTCGCGTCTATATTTACATTTACTTGCATTTCTGGGTTCAGTTCGCCGTCAACACCTTTCTGTGCAAGTATATTTTCGAATGATAAGTCCCTTACATACTGTGCTAATATATTCATTTTTGGTGGGTTAATCTGTTCTGTTTTTTTTGCCATCGATATCTCCTATTGAGTAGTAAAATTTATAGATGAATTAATAGGCACTCAATCTTTTGAGGTAGGGGTTTTTTTCCACGGTGATCTTTCATTGGGTGTTACGTCTGTATATTCGGCGTCGTAGATATTTTCATATTTATTAGAAGTTTCAACATCTATATCTCTTACATGAAAAAATCTTTTTTGGAGCTGTTTAATAAGCCAATATCGAAAGGCTGGAATGAGTAGTAGAAAACCGAAAATGTCAGTGAAAAAACCTGGTGTAAGTAACAAAGCACCTGCAAAAAGGACCAAAATTCCGTGACCAATTGGTTCAGAAGGGTTTTCAAGGTTGTTAGTCTTTTTTTTAAAAAGATCGAAAAGTTGAGAGGCCTGTTGTTTAACAAAGACTGTTCCTGCAAGCGCTGTTAGCAATACAACCATGATTGTTGGTATTAAGCCAATTGCACCACCCACTTTTATGAACAAGACGATCTCAATTAATGGAACAGTGAAGAATAAAATAAAAAGCCACATCTAATTTCTTTTCCTTGTTGCACATTAGTGGACATTAACACGGTTAGCACCTACATAAGTAACTGAAGGTGAAATTACCACTATCGCATTGATTGGGAGCGTGAAATGAGTCCAGCGATTATTGAAATTCTTGTTTTGGCAGGAATAGCCATTTTTTTGGTTTTAAGACTAAAGAATGTTTTGGGTACGCGAGAGGGCTTTGAAAAGCCACCACTGCAGGAAAGTTCCCCATCTAAAAAGAATAGAGATTTTCGCGTCATTGATGGAGGTGAGGATACTGATATAACCGACAACATTGATAAAAAAAGCCCATCCGCAGATGCTTTAGCGCGTATGAAAAAAGTAGACAATGGATTTTTAGTAAACGAATTTTTGTCGGGCGCAAGGTCAGCATATGAAATGATTTTAATGGCGTTCGAGAATGGTGATCTTAAAGAGGTAGAAGTTTTTCTTGACGCTGACGTACAAGACGCGTTCCAACAGGTGATAAATACGCGTGCTGAAAAGAAGCTCAAGGTTGTAGCAGAATTTTATGGAATAAGAGAACTAAGTTTAAAAAGCGCTGATTTTGATGAGAAAACTAAGATAGCAGAACTTTCGGTAGCATTTACTGGCGAGCTCTCTTCTGTAGTTAAAAATGAAGAAGGGGAAATTATCGAGGGAGATGCTAAACAAGTGAAAAGGCAAAAGGACACATGGACGTTCTCTCGTGATTTATCATCAACTGACCCTAATTGGCTGCTTGTAGCCACCAGCAGTTAAAGTTTAGAATAATTTATTATTAAACCTTATTAATTAGATTTTTTGGTGTCAAATTATGAAAGGGAAAAAATTAAGCTCAGAAGATTTGAAGCTTTGGGACAAAGTTACTGGATCTACGAAGCCCCTTGATAAAAAGAAACCCGTCGTACACGATACTCCTCCAAAAAAAAACAATCTAAGGAGTGTGATAAAACCTCAGAGGGTTTCTCCAAAAATAAAGACGCTCTCACAGTCAGCGAATGAACCATTTCAAAAAAAAGTGATTTTAGAGAACTCACAAAAAGTAAAAATGGACATGAAGGCATTTACAAAGCTAAAAAAAGGTAAGCTCGAACCAGAAGACACCCTTGACCTTCATGGCATGACTTTGGAAACAGCCTTTCCGGCTTTATCAAGCTTCATTAGCAGAGCACACAGCACTCAAAAAAGACTGGTGTTAGTAATAACTGGTAAAGGTAAAAACACTGATCCAGGTTATGCTGTTCCTCAGCGCAATGGCGTTTTAAGGTCTCAGGTTCCGATTTGGCTTAAAGAGCCTAGGCTTTCTAGTCTAGTCCTTCAAATAGAGCGGGCTCACCATAGACATGGAGGACTAGGGGCTTTCTACATTTATTTACGCCGCAACAGAGCAAATTAAGCTGAAAATAAATTAACATATTTTGAGAATGTTAGCCTCATCATGTAGGTTTTTCGTTGTATATATGGGCTCAAAATTATATAGCACGCTAAAATTTACTGGAGAAATGAATGATAAATTCAGAGTTAGAAAAAGCAATTGAGGGTGCTTGGGGTGTTCGAGAAGAAATAAATCCTTCAACAAAAGGTGAAAAAAGAGAAGCCATCGAAAGCACATTGTCTGCACTCGATAGTGGAAATCTACGTGTCGCTGAAAAAACAGATAAAAATGATTGGGTAGTTAATCAATGGGCAAAAAAGGCCGTATTACTAGGTTTTAGGCTCAAAGATATGGAGATACACGATGGTGGACCACAAAAATCCGGTTGGTGGGACAAAGTCGACAACAAGTTTAGAGGGTGGACCAGTAAAGATTGGAAAAATGCAGGTTTTCGGGCTGTTCCAAGCTGTATTGTAAGAAAGTCAGCTTATATTGCGCCCGGAGTAGTACTTATGCCATCGTTTGTTAATCTTGGAGCATATGTTGACGCTGGAACAATGGTCGATACGTGGGCTACAGTTGGTAGCTGTGCTCAGATAGGAAAAAACGTTCATTTATCTGGAGGTGTTGGTATAGGAGGAGTACTAGAACCAATGCAAGCATCTCCAACAATTATTGAGGATAATTGTTTTATAGGTGCTCGTTCTGAGGTTGTAGAGGGCGTAATCGTTCGTGAAGGATCTGTTCTAGGAATGGGAGTTTATGTAGGACAATCGACAAAAATAGTAGATCGGGAATCAGGTGAAGTAATGTATGGTGAAGTTCCTCCTTATTCAGTAGTTGTTTCTGGCTCAATGCCAACCAAGAATAATATAAGCTTATACTGTGCAGTAATTGTTAAAAGGGTCGACGCAAAAACCCGCAGTAAAACGGGAATAAATGATCTACTTCGTGATTGAACATTGATATGGCAAACTCAGAAAAGGAAGTTTTAATTTCAATAAAAGATTTTCTAAGATATTTAGTAACAACTGTTAAGCAAACAGCTAATAACTAAATTTTATGAGCAAAATCTCTGATACCATAAAAAATCAACGCGCTGTATACACCTTAGAGATAAATTTAGGGCGTTCTAGGGATGATGGGCTTCCAAAAAAGGCTACGGGAGCGATATTAATCTGTTACTCTACTGGTATCTCCGAAGATGAAGCTGTACGCGAAGCTGTTGCAACATTAAGGCGTTTAAATATGGCGCCGCTTAACGTTGTTGGTTATGGGTCAATTCAAGATAGACTAGAAGATGGACATGAAATTGATGATGAGGAAAATAATCTCATGGCGCGTGCGTTAGATGAGAACTCAGTCATTGTCGCACATGTAATGCCTTTATTTGGAAATGATATTGAGGCAGATAAAATAAATTGAGGCGTATTGTTTTTTTTGATCTAGATGGGACCCTTACGGACGCAGGGCCAGGAATTAAGGCAAGTATTAACTATGCATTAAATAAAATGAACCTTGAAGAGTTGGGGTGGGATAGTGATTGGGTTGTCGGTCCCTCTCTTTGGGGCACTTTCAAGAAACTTGGCGTTATTGAGGAACGTCTAGATGAAGCAGTTAGTTTATATCGGGATCGATATAATGTGAAAGGATACATTGAAAACAGAGTATATGAGGGTATNCCTGATCAGCTTGCTACCTTGAAATCCATGGGTTATGTTCTTTGTGTAGCCACAGCCAAGCCAACTATTTCTGCCATTTCAATATTAGAGTATTTTGAATTAAGACAACATTTCTCATATGAATTTGGTTCAAATTTAGATGGTTCTTTATCTGACAAATCTGCTTTATTGAAACATGCTTTGGAAGTTACTGNCATTGATCCAAAAGANTCATTGATGATTGGTGATAGAGAGTACGATATTTTTGGCGCTAAATCTAACTTGATTAAATCTATAGGAGTAAGCTATGGGTACGGATCAAAAAATGAATTGAAGGAAGCTCATGCCGACTGTCTTATNGAGACACCGATGGAGCTGGTAGGTGCTGTAAAGCANCTACTACCTATTTAAGGTGATATTATGAGTGAAATCGACCCAGTACTACTTACCTCAGATCTTATAAAGTGCCAATCTGTTACCCCTGAAGAAGCGGGAGCAATTGATCTATTGGAGGTTTTACTTCGAAAAAAAGGGTTCGCTTGCTCTCGAATAAGTCGTGGAGGAATAGAAAACCTTTTTGCGCGTTGGGGCACTGGTACGGTGGGTAGAAGTTTCGCTTATAACGGGCATACTGATGTAGTTCCAATTGGGGATCCGAAATCATGGACAGTAGACCCATTTGGGGCTGAGGTAAAAAACGATTATTTATTTGGCCGTGGCGCAACAGATATGAAGTCAAGTGTTGCAGCGTTTGTGGCCGCGGCAATTGATTTTGTTAAAAAAACCCCACCTAATGGCTCAATTGTTATTATGATCACTGGCGATGAAGAAGGTGAAGCTAAGCATGGAACAGTGGCAATATTAGATTGGATGCATGAAAATGATGAAAAAATTCACCACTGCCTTGTGGGTGAACCAACATGTCCTAATTACTTGGGTGAAATGGTAAAGATTGGACGAAGAGGTTCAATAACAGCAANGTTTTCTATAAAGGGTGTGCAGGGCCATACCGCTTATCCTCATTTAGCAGTAAATCCTCTGGTCGCAATAGTACTTTTGATGAATGCTCTTACACAAGAAAACTTGGATCAAGGNTCAGAGCATTTTGATCCATCAACTTTAGCGTTTACCACAATTGATACTGGAAACCCTGCAAACAATGTGATTCCAGAAAAAGCAACAGCGACAGTCAATATTAGATTTAACGATAACCATACTGGTGATACGTTGAGTAGTTGGCTGAAAAATGTTTCAGATGAGGTTTCCTTGAAAACGGGTACAGAGATAGTAGTTGATACACATACGGCAGGAGAGAGTTTCCTTACACCGCCTGGGCTATTATCAAATATAGTTTGTAAGTCTATTCACCAAGAGATTGGGGTAGAGCCTGTACTTTCTACTTCTGGCGGAACATCTGATGCGCGATTTATAAAAAATGTCTGTCCCGTTGTGGAGTTTGGGTTAGTCGGAAAGACTATTCACGCGATTGATGAGCGNGTTGAATTAAGTCAAATATATGAATTAAAAAAGGTCTATTCACGTATTNTGGAAAATTATTTTGCCGAAATATAAGCCAATCTTGGTTGTTATGGTGAAAGAGCCCCGTCCTGGAAAAGTTAAAACTCGCTTGGGAAACGATATTGGTATGGTAANTGCAGCTTGGTGGTATAGGCACCAAAGCTTGTCAATTCTGCGTTCCGTTATAAATCCCAAATGGAATACAGTCATTGCTGTGACGCCAGATATTGAAGGGCGACGAAGCAGAGTTTGGCCACGTGAATTAAAGCGAATTTCTCAAGGCATGTCTGATCTNGGAGAAAGAATGCTCAAGATATTAGATAGTTTTCGCTTCAGTCCTATTTGCATTATAGGCTCTGATATTCCAGACGTTAGTTCCAANAACATTGAGAGGGCTTTCAAACTTTTGATGAATAAAGACTTCGTTTTGGGACCTACCCTTGATGGTGGATTCTGGCTTTTNGGCGCTAGAAAAANTAGGGCGATATCAAGAAAAACATTTAAAAAAGTCAGATGGTCTTCAATCCATGCTTATGATGATACAATAAAAACTCTNGAAACTGATAGATGGGCTTCGTGTGATGTGTTGAGTGATGTGGATAATGGAAGTGATTACATGAACTCACAGAAGAGAATGATATTTTGAGTGTTAAAAGATAGATGCCCTACTGCCCCTCTAAAGATGAAATAATTAAATGGGTAAATGAAAACCCCACTTTATCTAAAAGAAAAGATATCGCTAATGCCTTTAGGTTAAGGGGTTCAATTCGTATCGAACTGAAGAACATATTGCGAGAATTAGAAAAAGATGGGACTCTTTTGAAGGCTAATAAAGTATACCGCTCTCCAAATACTACCGATAGAATTCTTATTTTAAAGGTTATGGCACCGACTAGTGACGGCGAGATTTTCGCTCGCCCTGTCCATTGGGACGAGGCTATTGAAGAGCCAATTGTTTATATTAAGCATGATAAGAATACAGGTGATTTATCTTTTGGCGATCGTATTCTTACTCAAATAACGTCGGTCGATACTAACAATTTTGATTATGTCGGAAAAGTTATTAAGAAAATTGATAGGTCTTCATCAAAACACCTTGGAATTTTTCGAAACACACAAAATGGACCCAGAGTTAGGTCCGTAGATAAGTCTCGTCGCGATTGGCTTGTGGAGCTAGACGAGGGNGTGGTTGTTAAAGATGGAGAATTAGTTGAAGTAGAAAAAATTACATCAGAAAAGAGAATTCGTTCCGAAAAGGTTCGTATTTCGGAAAGATTAGGCGATCCATCGGCTCCGAGATCAATATCTCTAATTGCTATTCATCAACATAAAATTTCTAATACTTTTCCGGACGAGGTGCTGCTTGAATCTCAGAAATCAACGCTGATAGAAAATAAAAAGTGGGATGATTATACTGGTATACCGTTTGTTACAATAGATCCTGGAGACGCTCGTGACCATGATGACGCTTGTTATGCAAAGCCTGACGAAGATCTAGCAAATCCTGGAGGACATTTGATTTGGGTTGCTATTGCGGATGTGGCTCATTTTGTACGCTCTGGAAGCCCAACAGATAACGAGGCGCGTTTAAGGGGNAATTCAACTTACTTTCCAGACAGAGTTGTTCCAATGTTACCTGACAGACTTTCTGGAGATCTTTGCAGCTTGCATGAGGGTGAAAATAGAGCATGCATAGTTGTAAAAATACAAATTGATTCAGCTGGTAAAAAATTAAGCCATAAATTTTCGNGAGCAATTATTCAGTCTGGTGCATCTCTGGAGTATGGNGAAGTACAAGAGGCCATGGATAAAGGTACCGGAAGAGCAAAAGTTCTNANTCTTTTAGATACAGTATTAAAGCCATTATACTCAGCATATTATAGCTTAAAAATTTCTAGAGAGACTAGAGGACCTCTTGAATTGAATTTGCCTGAACGGCAGATAAAAATCGATGAAAAAGGGATTGTTACAGAAGTTAGGTTCAAAGAAAGATTAGAAGCTCACAAATTAATAGAAGANTTTATGATTCTTGCGAACGTNTGTGCCGCCGAAACATTATCTGAAAATAAAATACCAACAGTTTTTAGGGTGCATGAAGAGCCTGAGAAAGAGAAGATAGAGGTTTTGAGAAAGACAGCCCGCTCAGCAGGGTTAAATTTGCGGAAGGGGCAAAATATAAAGGCTNTTCACATCAACGAATTATTAGCTCAGGCAGAATCAGTGCCTTTTCGTGACTTGATAAATCTCTCCACTTTACGTTCTATGAATCAAGCTTATTACTCACCTGAAAATTTTGGTCATTTTGGCTTATCTTTNTCCAAATATGCCCATTTCACTTCACCTATAAGACGTTATTCTGATCTTATTGTTCATCGTGCTTTGATATTTGCGCTTGGTTTAGGTGATGATGGTCTCAAAAATACAGATATCGATAATATTAGCCATACGGCAGAAAAAATATCTGAATGTGAACGCCGCTCTATGGTTGCAGAGCGTGATACTAATGACCGGTACCTTGCTCAATTTTTAGCAGAGAAAATTGGAAGCGAATTTTGTGGAAGTATAAGTGGGGTTTCAAACTTTGGGATATTTGTCAGGCTTGATGAGACGGGAGCAGATGGTATCGTTCCAGTAAGAACTATAGCTCAAGAATATTTTAAATACGATAAATCTGCAAATAGACTGATTGGCTCAAAAACAGGACTNATGCTCGAATTAGGAATGTCAGTTAGGGTTATACTTAAAGAGGTTGAGCCATTGGCTGGTGGTATAGTTTTTCAACTTACTCAGCTTGAAGATGAACCTCTAACGAGTGTTAGTAGAATTACCCAGTCTAAATTTACTAAGAAAAAAAACAAAAAAACAAAAAATAAAAATGTAAAACACAGAGTTAAGACTAGAGAGAAAAAAGTGTAATTTATACTTACTCTCCATAGGGTATCCAGATTGTTTTGTTTTCTGTTGAATTTATCAGGAATTCTTTGCCGAAACCTTCCTCGCTATACCAGTCTCGCGTGAAGCCATTGTTTACCCATGTGCGTTTTAAATTACTTGAAGATGCTCTTTCTATATCTTTAGATATATCAGAAGTTGAGAAGCTCCAGACGCTTTCAATATCCATATGNCTAGCCATTTCGAATGCTAAATCACTGTGTTTGCCAGTAATTATATTAACAGACCCTGGAGGAACGTCTGAGGTATCTAAGACTTGATAGAAGTCTGTAACAACAGGGGAAAAAAGCTCTGAAGGAATAATAATCGATCGATTTCCAGTGGCGAATAAAGGCGCCATTGCTGATATAAATCCAAGCAGAGGGTACTTGTCATCACATATAACGCCACAATTGCCTATTGGTTCGTTCATCACCAGCGCTATNGCTTTTACAGGCACGTTTCTGGCGCTACCATCGAATTTATCTGCCCAAGCAGCATAGAAAAATAATCTTTGAATACTAAATTCAACCTCATTTTCAGAACCAGAGTTACCAGTTAATGTTTGCAGCGTTTTCACAAACTCTGCCTTTCTTGCTGATAGGTTTTCGGCCATGTAATATAGTATTTGAGCTCTTAAGTGTGCGGTAGAGTGTGACCAAGCTTGTGCAGAGTTCATAGCCTCCACGGCGTTTCGAATATCTTTGCGGTTTGACAAAGGGACCTGGGTTAAAGGTTTTCCCTCATGATCGAAAATTGACTGTGAATAGCCACTGTCTGGTCTACATTGCTTTCCTCCAATATACAGCTTTGCTGTTCGGTCAATATAATCATCCTTAATACTCTGTTTTTTAATTGTTTTAATTTTCTTACTTTTTGAAGAGTATTTTTTTGGCTTAGTGTATGCTAACAGGCCTTCCCATCCACCCTCTCGGCCAAAACCACTTTGCTTTAGGCCGCCAAACCCAGCAGCAGCGTCAAACATATTTGTTCCGTTTATCCATATTACACCAGCCTTAATTTTTGGTGCTAACTCCAAGCATAAATTAATATTTTCAGTCCATATTGAGGCCGCAAGCCCAAACATAGTGTTATTTGATANTTCTATGGCTTCAGAAGGGGTTCTAAATGTTGTGCAAACCAGTATTGGGCCAAAAATTTCTTCTTGCATGAGTGGATCAGCTGTATGCAAGTCTGTGATTAAGGTCGGGGGAAAGAAACAGCCCTTCTCTGGTACTGTTGATGAAGCTTGATAAACTTTTCCATTCGTTTGAGAAACCATTTGAGTAATTTTTTTGTGCTGTTTTTTATCTATAATGGCACCCATGTCTATGGACTTATCCAGAGGATCGCCCAAGCGTAGATTTTTCATTCTAGCTTTAAGTTTTCCATAAAATTGTTCTGCAATTGCTTCATGCACCAACAGACGGGAACCGGCACAACAAACTTGCCCTTGGTTAAACCAAATTGCGTCAACAACGCCTTCTACAGCGCTATCGAGGTCTGCATCATCAAACACGATAAATGGGGATTTTCCGCCTAACTCAAGCGTTAAAGATTTACCCGATCCAGCTGTTCTTTCTCTTATTAATTTTCCAACTTCCGTTGAGCCGGTAAATGCAATTTTATCGATATCTTTATGACCAACAATCATTTCGCCAACTTTGCCATCGCCAGTTACAATATTTACNAGACCATTTGGGACGCCTGCTGACACGCACAGTTCAGCGAATAAAAGAGCTGTTAAGGATGTATACTCGGCAGGCTTCAGTATCACAGCATTTCCCATTGCTATGGCTGGTGCTATTTTCCATGAAAGCATTAGAAGTGGAAAATTCCATGGAATGATTTGACCACATATTCCGATTGGCGAACGAGTTGGAAGTTCAGCCTGCATTATCTGAGCCATTCCAGCGTGATAATAGAAGTGTCTTTGAGCAAGAGGAATATCAATGTCACGAGACTCTCTTATTGGCTTTCCATTATCTAAAGTTTCTAGAACAGCGAAAAGCCGAGANTTTTTCTGAAGAAGACGNGCTATAGCNTANAGAATTCGAGCNCGTTTATGGTCNTTTTCCTTAGACCATTTTTTTTGNGCNGCNTTNGCTGCTTTTACTGCGTAGTCTATATCGGTTGGTGANGATTGACCAATTTTTGCCAATATTTCATCGTTAGCTGGGTTTATAGTATCAAAATGATCTTCGCAGCTTCTCCATTTGCCATTAATAAAATTTCCAAAGTTATACTTGTGCTTTTTCAGCCAATTTTGAGCCTCCAAAGCGCTTTCAGGTGCCAAACCATAATCCATTTTATCAAAGATACTTTTAATTTGCATGTTCTACCCCAACGGATGTCGATAACTAGCCGAATAAGAACCGGTTAGATAGTGTTCTAATTGTCTTTCAATATCTCCTAGAAGACTAGATGCTCCAAAGCGAAATAAAGAAGCATCCAACCAATCATTTCCTAATTCTTCCTTCATAAGACTTAGATAAACTAGAGCGTCTTTTGCTTTTGAGATTCCACCTGCTGGTTTATAACCTACTTTAAACCCCGTTCTTTCCCAGTACTCTCGGATTGCACGCACCATAACAATAGAAATACTGAGTGTAGCATTAACACTCTCTTTTCCTGTCGAGGTTTTTATGAAATCAGCTCCTGCCATCATACAAACCATCGATGCACGCGCAACATTTCGTAAACTTCCCAATTCACCAGTCGCTAAGATTGTCTTAAGGTGTGCTTCTCCACATGCAGACCGAAATTCTTTAACTTCATTAAATAGCTCTTGCCAGTTTTGAGTCAGTACATGTCTGCGAGAAATAACAATATCTATTTCTTTAGCTCCCGCCAGTACACTTTCATTAATTTCCAATAATCGTGTGGTCAAAGGAGATAGACCAGCAGGGAAGCCGGTTGAAACTGCAGCAACTGGGATGCCACTATTACCTAGGGCTGCGATGGCCGTTTCTATCATTTCATGGTATACGCAAATAGCCCCAACATGGAGGTTATTTATTCCTAAAGCTTTTGTTAAATCTGGTCGAATAGGCCTGATGGCTTTAGTGCATAACCGCTTTACGCGACCTGGTGTGTCGTCTCCGGATAGAGTGGTTAGATCAATGCACGAGATTGCCCTCAGAAGCCAGGCGGCCTGATGATCTTTCTTTATTGACCTGCGAGTGCCAAGAGTGGCAGCGCGACGCTCTATCGCCGAAGTATTTGCACTCTGTGACATAACCCAATCAACGTCGAGTTCGCATCCTTTGTTTCTCTTAAATAATTTATCATTCATTATTTATGACCAGGCATTTTTCACAAACAACAAACAATCGCATGTGCACAACAATATATCAATATGATAGTGTTTAAATTCAGTCTCTTTAATGTTTTTTAACTTTTCGGTTCGTACCAATTAGTACTAATATGAAACATGCTGACATTAATAAAATAATTGTTGGAGCGGGTGCGCTATCAATATAAAAGCTTATATAAATACCCAGAAAGCTGGATAATAAAGAAATTATCGTAGCAATGAAAAGCATTTGATCAAATCTGTTTGTTGACAAAAAAGCTATTGCTCCTGGGGCTATTAACAAGCCGATTGATAGTATGATTCCAACGGCAGATAGGGTGGCTACTATTGTTATAGATACCATCGCCAGAAAGCCATAATGCATTAAGCGAACAGGGATTCCAACAGAACGAGCTTGTATTGGGTCAAAGGTATGTAACAGCAAGTCCCGTCTTTTTGTGGTTGCTAGGATCGTGACTAAGCTGGAAATCAAAAAAGAGATTATCAAGTCTTGAACGCTTATGCCCAGTATATTTCCAAATAATATATGATCTAGGTGCACTTCGGTAGATATTTTTGTGTATAAAACAATGCCAAATCCAAACATTCCTGAAAAAACTATACCCATCGCAGTGTCTTGTTTGACCCTGCTATTCTCACTTAAAAACCCTGATGCAATTGCACATACCATACCAGAGCAAAAGGCCCCAATTAGTAACGGTATATGTAGCAAGTATGATATTATTATTCCTGGAAGTACGGCATGACTTATTGCGTCCCCCATGAGCGACCAGCCTTTGAGCACCAAAAAGCACGAAAGTAGAGCCGTAGGGATAGATATTATAGCCGCTATTAAGAAAGCGTTAATCATAAAACTATATTGGAATGGAGCAATTAATATGTCAGCCATAATTGGCGTCTGCTTCTAAAGTTGCTCGACGTCTGGATTTAATATATCCATGTTTCGGTGCAAAGAAAAAAGTAAAAATAAATATTAAGGTCAATATGGAAACAATTATTCCACCGGTAGCACCATCTAGAAAATAACTAATATAAGCACCAAAAAAGCTACTTAACGTGCCAATAAGAACACTTACTATCAGTAATCTTGGAAACCTATCTGTAAGTAAATAGGCGGTGGCTCCAGGTGTAACAACCATGGCAATTACTAGAAACGCACCAACAGTTTGAAGGGCCGCAACACAAGAAGCAGTAAGAATTGTAAAAAATAGTGCCTTCAGTAAATTTGGACTTAAACCGATAGATCTAGCATGCGTTTCATCAAAAAATGTAACCATAAAATCTTTCCATTTTGCTGTTAGAATGAAAAGAGACACAAAGCCAATTATTGCTAATTGGAATGTATCTGTGGGTGTTATTGCCAGGATATTACCCATTATAATTGTTTGGATGCTCACAGACATTGGCGATAATGATATCATGAATAGACCGAGGCCAAAGAACGAAGTAAATATAATTCCTATTATCGCGTCTTCTTTGAGCTTAGAGCGGTGTTGCAAAAAAAGTATTGAACTTGCTGCTAGTCCTCCAGCAACGAAGGCTCCGAGAGCAAATGGTAGTCCTAACATATATGCTCCAGCTACGCCCGGTACTATTGAATGGCTAAGAGCATCGCCAATGAGAGACCAGCCCTTCAACATCAAGTATGCTGATAGAAAGGCACATACGCCTCCTACTAAAGAACTGACCCACATGGCGTTTATCATGTAATGATAAGAAAACGGCTCTATTAATGCATCAAACATCTTTACCGCTTTTCTTATCGCTATCGTAAAGTACGAAGGGACGCTCGTCATCCGAAATTACGCGAACTTCGCGCCTATCGTCGTCGTCATGAAGGTCTGTTCCACTCAGAACAAAATGCCTAAGAACCCCACCAAATGTCAGCTCTAAATTTTGGCGTGTAAAGGTACTTTCAGTCTTTCCATAGGCCAATACTGTTTCCTTGATTAAAATTGTTCTATCACAAAATTCTGGAACGGACCCAAGGTTATGAGTGGAAACAAGCATTATTTTGCCTTCTTTTCGCATTTCGCCAAGAAGTTCGATTATGGCTGTTTCCGTCTTTACATCTACACCCGTGAAGGGTTCATCTAGCAAAATAACTTGACTTTTTTGTGCTAATGCACGCGCTAGAAAAACTCTTTTTCTTTGNCCACCAGATAATTCACCAATTTGTCGGTCTTTAAANTCGTTCATTCCAACACGATTTAAAGCATAATCAACTTCTAATATGTCATTTGGGGTCGGTTTTCGAAAAAACCCCATATGGCCATACCGACCCATCATAACGACATCTTGCACTAGCACGGGAAATGACCAATCCACCTCCTCTGCTTGCGGTACATATGCGATACTATTCCCTTTAATTGCGGATTTTACTGATTGACCCAGAATTGATATCTCACCTGTTATTGTTGGCATAAAACCCATGAGTGCCTTGAATAAAGTTGATTTTCCTGCTCCGTTAACTCCGACTAATGCTGTTATTGTGCCTTGGGGTATTTCAAAGGAAACATTGCGTAAAGCCGTATTCCCGTTGTTGTAGGTTACGCTTAAATTACTGGTTATTATGCCAGGTTTTTCTTCATTCATTTGGCTATCCTTTATTGGTTCCTGGGACCATTACTGGGATAAGCCCACGACTATTGTTTCGGACGTTACTTTCAAAAGATCAAGGTAGGTTGGCACTGGCCCATCTGCTTTTGTGAGGCTATCAACATANAAAACGCCTCCGTATGCTGCTCCGGTCTCCCGCGATATTTGTTGGGCTGGCGCTTGAGAGACNGTGCTTTCGCAAAAAACAGCGGGAATATTATATTTTTCCACACTGTCAATGACCCTCTTCACTTGTTTAGGAGTTCCCTGCGCGCCAGCGTTTATTGGCCACAGATACAACTCGTTCATTTGAAAATCTCTNACCAAATAACTAAATGCCCCCTCACAGGATACTAACCATCGNTTTTCTTTTGGAACCGCTAGTATGGCGTTCTTTAATGGTAAAATTGTATCCCTAATCTTACGTTTGTATGCTTCAGCGTTTCTATTGTATACTTCTGCATTTGCAGGGTCGTATTTTATAAACCCATTTCTTATATTATCGACATAAATTAATGAACTATCGAGGCTCATCCACGCATGTGGATTTGGTTTTCCGGCATATTCCCCGTCTCTAATATCTATTGGATCTATACCTTCTGTCAGGGTAACGCTTGGAACATTCGAAAGATTTGAAAAAAACTGGTCAAACCAAAGCTCTAAGTTAAGGCCATTCCATAATATTAAATCAGCATTTTGTGCTTTAACTATATCTCTTGGTGTAGGGCTGTATCCGTGAATTTCCGCTCCAGCTTTNGTTATTGANTCAACTATCGCTACATCNCCAGCNACATTTTTNGCCATGTCAGCGATCACAGTAAAAGTAGTAACTGCTTTAAATTTATCTGCTGAAAGGTGGCAGGGCGAAATAATACAAAAAACTAGTGCTCCGTATGCTATACTACATGAACGGATTTTTTTGATAATGCTCACTGGCTCTTCTCCAAATCAACCTAGTTTGTCAATACATAGAAAAATCTGAAAGCTTGTCAATGCAATTGATAATCATTATCAAGTTATTTTTCATTTAACTTATCGTAAGTTTTATGATTGAAAGTCTGATCCCTCTCTGATTAGGATTTTTTTTAATTCATCCAAGTGCTTTCTGTCTTGGTCTGGGTAATTTTCAAGTTCACTTGCAGTTTTTTCTGCTATATTGGCTGATAAGACTTTTAGTTTCATACCAGTTTGGAGTGCTTTAATATAGGTTTTGGCTGCCCGTTCAAAGTAGTACATACGATTAAAAGTCTCTGGTACATTACTGCCGATTACCAAAATACCATGGTTACCCATGATCATCACCTTTTTCTTCTTGTCTGCGAAAAGTGCAGCACATCTTTTGCCTTCTTCTTCAAAGGCTAAGCCACCATAATCATTATCTATTATTACTCTATTGAAAAACATCGCAGAATTCTGATCTATCGGTGGAAGATTGCTATCTTTTAAGCTTGCCAAAACAGTTGCGTANTCCGAGTGCACATGCATTGCACATTTGGCATTTGGGCACAGCCTATGTAGCGAGCCGTGTAATCCCCATGCTGTTGGATCTGGTGCGTTAGGTAGGTTCATCGTATCTGGATTTTTTGAGTCTAGTTCAAGTAAATCACTTGCTCTAATTCTTGAGAAATGAACCATGTTGGGATTAACTAAAAACTTGGTTCCGTCACTACTAACCGCAAGTGAAAAATGATTAGCCACAGCTTCATGCATATCAAGCCTTGCAGTCCATCGAAAAGCTGCCGCCAAATCTATGCGTTCTGGCCAAAAATTTAAATTGGATTTTACTTGGGTGACAGCCATATTTTTTCCTTTTGAAACACTCTAACGGCTACAAAAAAACTGACAAGTTCTTTAGAGATTTTGCCGTAATTATTGACTTTTGATTGTACCGAAAGNCGTGACATTTAGTGAGAAATTGAGTATACTCAATCAAATAATAAAAAAGGGGACATTAATGTCCAAAAGCGAGCAAGACACCCAACAATATGATGCTGAATCTATCAAGGTTCTCAGAGGCTTAGAGGCTGTTCGAAAAAGACCTGGNATGTATATAGGTGATACAGACGATGGGTCAGGCTTACATCATATGGTCTACGAAGTTGTTGATAATGGGATAGATGAGGCCCTTGCCAAACATGCGGATTATGTAGAGGTTAAAATTTGTTCTGACAACAGCGTTTCGGTTAGAGACAACGGCAGAGGTATCCCAGTTGATATTCATGAAGAGGAGGGGGTATCAGCCGCAGAAGTAATCATGACACAGCTTCATGCAGGGGGTAAATTTGATGGTAATTCTTACAAAGTGTCCGGCGGACTTCATGGTGTTGGTGTATCAGTTGTAAATGCATTATCTGTCTGGCTAGAGCTTCGAGTATGGCGTAATGGAAAAGAGCATTTTGCACGATTTGAGCATGGCGAAACAGTTGAACATCTAAAGGTCATAGGAGAAGCCAGCCTAGAAAGAGGAACAGAAGTTAGGTTTTTGGCGTCTACTGACACCTTCTCTAATCTAGAGTATTCATTTGAAATACTGGAGAAGCGTCTTCGTGAACTCGCATTTCTAAATTCTGGGGTAAAGATCATACTAATCGATGAGCGACCCGCCGAAGTCCGGAAAGCAGAGCTTTTTTATGAAGGGGGGGTAAAAGAGTTTGTGAAATACTTGGACCGCTCTAAGGCCTCAATAATGCAAGAGCCCATTTTCTTTGTCGGCGAACGTGATGAAATTGGCGTTGAGGTAGCCATGTGGTGGAACGATAGTTATCATGAAAATGTTTTACCATTTACGAATAACATACCCCAAAGGGATGGCGGAGCCCATATGGCCGGTTTCAGAGGAGCGCTAACCAGGACAATTAACAATTACGCTCAATCCAGTGGCATAGCAAAAAAAGAGAAGATTAATTTTACGGGTGATGATGCGCGTGAAGGCCTTACATGTGTTCTTTCTGTGAAAGTACCAGATCCAAAATTTAGTTCACAAACTAAGGATAAGCTTGTTTCATCTGAAGTTCGTCCTGCTGTAGAAGGTTTAATGAATGAAAAGCTTTCTGAGTGGTTTGAAGAAAACCCGAACGAGGCAAAAGTAATAGTTGGCAAAATTATTGAGGCTGCTTTAGCTAGAGAAGCTGCTCGTAAGGCACGGGAGCTAACACGTCGTAAAACAGCAATGGACGTCAATTATTTGGCTGGAAAGTTAAAGGACTGTTCTGAGAAAGATCCTTCAAAGGCAGAAGTTTTTCTGGTGGAGGGTGACTCAGCTGGAGGCTCAGCACAAACTGGAAGAGATCGTCTTACTCAGGCAATTTTACCCTTAAAGGGTAAAATTCTTAATGTAGAGCGCGCTCGTTTTGATCGTATGCTTGCCAGTCAAGAAATTGGTAATTTAGTAATGGCACTAGGAACTGGTATTGGACGAGACGAATTTAATATAGATAAATTGCGATATCACAAAATAATAATAATGACTGACGCAGACGTCGACGGGGCTCATATTAGGACACTTTTGCTTACTTTTTTTTATCGTCAAATGCCTGAATTAGTCCAGGGAGGGTTTTTGTATATTGCACAACCGCCGCTGTTTAAGGTTTCAAGAGGTA
>PAHS01000036.1 GCA_002711145.1 Marinovum sp.
GCAGAGCTTGTTTACCAGACAACCCTCAATTTGGAGGCAGATTTCGGCAAACTCGCACGTGACAAAGTGTGTACTCTTATCATCATCGAGGTGCACGCTCGTGACATCATTGATTCATTTTTGCATTATCAGCGATACCATTTGTCAGTAGTTACACCACCGGAGCATACCTTTGAAATTTTGCCGGAGCAAAAAGATTGGGACAAATCAGAGGTCCACTAAAGCTAGCCTTTGCCTCTTTTATTATATTGAGGCAAAGGTCTCCTCATAGATGTTAGTTAATTTTTATACAAAATTTAATAACTAAAATATGCCTTATACTTGGAATAAAGAAGAAGAGTCTAACCATTGTCTGGAGCTATGGCCTTACAGCTCACTTCCTAACAGAGGCTTTGCGATATTCATTTTAATTACTTTCCTGATGCTAAATTTCCCACTATATACGCTTCTTGGTACGAAATACTTTTGGGTGATATTTACCTTTTTATTCATTACCCTCTTTGCAGTGTGGTATGCATTAAGAAAAAACTATAATGACCGTAACATCTTGGAGAAGCTGACTATCACAGAAAAGTTTTGTCAACTCACACGACAAAACCCAGACGGTAGTCATCAGAGTTGGGAATGCAATAGCTATTGGACCAAAGTTTCGCTACATGAAAGTGGTGGACCCGTACCAAACTATATAACATTGTCAGGCAGTGGTCGCGTTGTTGAAATTGGGTCTTTTTTATCGGAACCAGAAAGAAAAAATCTTTATGGAGAATTGGTAAGAACTATAAAGCAATTTCAATCAAATTAATTGGATAGTCTCTGCTTCACTATTGGACCAACGACTCCAAAGTCCATTTGTCCGGTGAACCTTTCTTTCAAACACGCCATTACACGCCCCATATCTCTTATAGAAGAAGCTCCTTGCTCGTTTATTACGTTCGTCACCTCTATCTCTATCTCATCACTATTTAATTGGCGGGGCAAAAAGTATTCGATTACCTGTATTTCTGATATTTCTCTTTCTGACAAATCTAGTCTGCCAGCTTCTTCGTAGGTTTTAGCACTCTCTTGTCGTTGACGGGTCATCTTACCTAGAATTGCCAGTATTTCTGTGTCATCAACCCCATCTTCAACTCCCTCTGAGCGAGCAGCAATATCTCGATCTTTGATTGCGGCACTAATTAAGCGTAATGTAGATAATCGCAGTTGAGCCTTTTCTTTCATGGCTTCCTTCATTGCAGATTTTATTTTATTTCGAAGCGACATTTCACCCTCCCCAAAAACGTACAGAAATATTTAATTCTTACCGCATTTTAGCATCGACCTTCACATAGTTAGATTATCGCGAAACTAAACTCAAGCTTGACCATTTTTACCTGTAAGAATAACTTCTCGTCGACTTATGTATCGGAGAATCATAAATGAAAGATCCAAATGGGATAAAGCCAACGGCTTGTCTCGCGTTATCTGATGGAACAGTTTTTTTTGGCGAGGGCTTTGGATCAACTGGCCGAACAATAGCAGAGTTGTGTTTCAACACTTCAATGACTGGATATCAAGAAATTTTAACAGACCCATCATATGCTGGTCAAATTATAACTTTTACCTTTCCTCATATAGGAAATGTGGGAGTGAATTTCGAAGATAACGAAGCTAAGTTATCGTTTGCGTCTGGAATGGTAGTCAAATGGCGACCTACGCTAGCTTCAAATTGGCGGTCACAAGAAAACCTAATCGAGTGGCTAAAGAAAAATAAACTCATAGGCATTGGGGGAGTCGACACGCGTAGAATAACAAGAATTATCCGACAACAGGGGGCACCACATGTTGCCCTGGAACACAGCCCAAGCGGTAACTTTGATATTGATGGCCTCGTAGAAGAAGCAAAAAACTTTGAGGGGCTTTCAGGGCATGACCTAGCTAAGAATGTAACTGCCGGAAAAACGTATTATTGGACACAAAACCGCTGGCAATGGTCTGATGGCTACAGCGAAATTAATGACAAAGAAGCTCGAGTTGTCGCAATAGATTACGGAGTGAAAGAGAACATACTGCGATGCTTAGCAGCTATCAAATGTGAAGTTATCGTTCTACCGGCAACAGCGAATGCTGACGAAGTTTTGAGTTATGATCCTGATGGTGTCTTTTTGTCNAACGGCCCAGGAGATCCAGAAGCAACNGGTAACTATTCTATCAGTATGATTGAAAAGTTACTTCAAGTACCAGANCTCCCAATATTTGGTATTTGCCTAGGCCATCAGATGTTAGCATTGGCTTTAGGCGCCAAAACAGTAAAGATGAACCACGGTCATCATGGCGCAAATCATCCAGTTAAAGATCTATCAACTGGCAAGGTTGAAATTACATCAATGAATCATGGGTTTGCAGTAGANTCGCAATCACTACCAGACGACGTTGAGGAAACTCACATTTCCCTTTTTGACGGATCAAATTGTGGGATTAAGCTTATTGGAAGACCAGTTTATTCGGTTCAACATCATCCAGAAGCAAGTCCAGGTCCTATGGACAGCTTCTACCTATTTGAACGATTTGCAGAAGACATTGATAAGAANAAAGCATTAAATTTATAATCGTTCAGTGTTCTAATTCTTTTATTCATCACTTAGTTCTTGTTTNAGTCTGGTAATGTAAGCCACAGATATATGATCCCTTAAACAATTGTATGCATCGTCGGCTTTGCCAGNAATTACTGCATCAACTATGGCTTGGTGTTCTGCCATTGCTACCTCTCCCCGACCATCAACAGCCAAAGAGGTAGTCGCCATCAAAGCCATTGATCGATGAACTAAATCCAATTGTTGCACTAGGTAACGATTATGAGAGGCTAAATGAATTTGCTTATGGAATCTTCGATTTGCTCTAGCAAGGGCGGTTGGATCTNTCATCAACTTACGATCGTTGTTAACCATATCCTGAAGAACTCGCTTTTCCTCATCTGTGGCGTGTTTNGCTGCTAATTTTGCAGCCAACCCCTCCAATTCGGCTCGAACAACATATAATTCTGCCATCTGATTATGATCTAACGACGAAACGATCAAACTACGCCCATCCCTCTCCAAAAGAGACTGTGTTTCTAGCTTTTGTAGCGCCTCTCTGATAGGGGTTCTAGATACTCCAAAATTATCGGCTAAATCAATTTCAACTAACCGATCACCTGGTTTAAATACCCCATTATCAATGGCCTCTAGAATTAAAGCGTAAGCATCTTTATTTGTGTTTTTGTACATATCAAATANCTACTTATTATATAAATACACCAAAGANTAGATATTACAGGCTAAGTACAATCCCTTGAAATAGCAATAAGAAAAAAGTTTTGAGAATTAAACNTATTTTGAAAAACCTTTCTGCTACNTAGAATTTAGTGTAATTTGAAATTTGAATTTTAGCACAACATTTAGAGGGAATTAATTCACTGCNGTTTTAAATTTTTGTATCTCAGCGCTGAATTAACACTGTGAAATAAATTTTATAACACGATAGTCAAACCGTCACTACTAACCTGATAATTATCTTTACATAACTAATTCCTATAAAGGAGTTATGCCCTACTCAAAAAACTATCTGGACATAAAATAGCAGAAGTAGCTCTTTAAATTTGTTAAAAAAGTATTAATTANANCGGTGTTGGTGCAAAGGAGGTAATAATCAGCTCTAAAAGAGGTTATTGTCGAAATTAAAAATTGTAAAAAATTGAACAGCGATTTTAAGAACTATAGCAGTCTTATTTCTATACCCAAAAAAAGACAAATCAGAAGTTCACATTACTGAAAATACTTCAAGTTTATAATGAGGCCAGTGGTTGAAAAAGAAAAATGTAGATATTTTTATATCTGGAGCCGGACCTGCTGGCTTACTTGCGTCTTTATCTTTTGCCTCGCTCGGTTACTCAGTTTTTTGTGTAGACCCCAAGAAGCCAGTCACTCAAGTTAATGACGTTGGTGCCGATCTGCGAACAACTGCATTCCTTCAACCAGCAAAAAGCTTTATGGAGTCACTTGGTTTGTGGGAAAAACTAGAGCCACATGCTATACCGATGGATATTATGCGAATTATTGATGCCGAGGGTGACAAATGGCCTCCTAGGGAAATAATAACGAAAGATTTTCTAGCCTCAGATATCTCTGAACTACCCTTCGGATGGAACATACCTAATTGGCTATTACGTCGAACTCTGATGGAAAAAGCGAAGAACTACAACAATCTTGAATTAGGGTTTGGTTTAACAACATCATCATTTATCAGGCGTGATGATGCAGCATTCGTATATCTGGATGATGGAAGTCAGATAAAATCTAAACTTGTTATTGGAGCAGACGGAAGAGATTCATTAATACGTAGCAAATCTCAAATACAAGTTTCAAAAACAGAGTTTTCTCAGAATGCTTTAACGTTTATNGTTAGCCATGAAAGACCTCACCAAAATGCATCAATCGAAATACATCGGTCCGGNGGTCCTTTTACTTTCGTTCCAATGGCAGACTTTGAGGGGAAGCCTTGCTCGTCAGTAGTATGGATGGAAAGTAAAAAGAATGTAGAACGGCTTCTATCACTAGAAGTAGAACAATTCGAGGAAGAGATTTACGATCGCTCGTGTTCACACTTGGGAAAACTTAAGATTATAAGTCACATAACTGATTGGCCCATCATCTCACAAATTGCAAAGCAACTAACAGCAAAAAGA
Organism: Marinovum sp.; assembly: GCA_002711145.1. GTDB lineage: Bacteria > Pseudomonadota > Alphaproteobacteria > Rhodobacterales > Rhodobacteraceae > Salinivivens. Next base: position 4,700 of record PAHS01000036.1, read on the forward strand.
ACGGCCTTAATAGCAGAAGCGGCTCACGTTTTACCGCCTATCGGAGCACAAGGTTTAAATATGAGCGTCGCTGACATAAAGGCATTGTACGAATTGGCAAAAGATACTCCACGACTAAGTGAAGTCCAAGAAATATTGGATAAATATGATAGATCAAGACGGATGGATGTTCACGCACGAGTTTTGGGAATAAACACTCTGAATGAAGTATCAAAAAGTTCACTACCACTTGCTCAAAAATCTAGAGCTTTGGGAATAAACTTTTTACATTCATCACCCAAAATACGCCATGGAATTATGAAACTGGGACTTGGTCTGAAAGAAAGAAATTTGGAAAGATAGCAGGCTATAGAACCTGATCTATAACACGTCTCAAACGATCTATAGTTCCACTAACATCATAAAGTTTATCAAGCCCGAATAAGCCCAACCTAAACGTCATAAAATTTTCTGGTTCGTCACAGGCTAACGGAACACCAGCGGCTATTTGCATACCCAAATTAGTAAACTTCGAACCGTTTTGTATTGAAGGATCTTCGGTGTAGCTCACTACCACGCCGGGAGCACCAAAACCATCTGGAGCCACAGAAGTTATTCCTTTTTCTTTCAGCAAGCCTCTAACTTTATTTCCTAAATCCCACTGAGCATCGCATAGTTTATCAAAACCGTATTCCTTTGTTTCAAGCATAGTGTCTCTGAATGCTCGCAACGAATCCGTTGGCATAGTAGCATGGTAAGCATGCCCTCCACTCTCATAAGCCTGCATAATTGAGTGCCATTTCTTCAGATCAATTGCGAAGCTGTCTGAAGTAGAATTTTCCATACGCTCAACTGCTAACTTCGATAACATCACCAAACCTGCAGATGGTGATGCAGACCAACCTTTCTGTGGCGCAGAAATCAAAACATCTACCCCTAACTTATTCATATCAATCCAAGCACAACCCGATGCAATACAATCAAGAACCATGATTGCTCCCNCTTCATGAGCCGCCTCCGCCATTTGCCTTATATAATTATCAGGCAAAATTATTCCCGCTGAAGTTTCCACATGAGGTGCAAAGACAATGTCAGGTGAATAGGTCTTTATTTTTTTTACCAATTGATCTATCGGCACTGGATGGAAAGGAGATTGCTCTGAGTTTTTTTCTCTCCTTGCTTTCATAACTTCAACCGATTGAGCCAAGTTGTTACATTCAAATATTTGGCTCCAACGATATGAAAACCATCCATTACGAGCAACTAGGACTTTTGCATCACGACCAAACTGCCGAGCTACAGCTTCCATGCCAAAGGTCCCACCCCCTGGTATAATTACAACAGCATCAGAACTGTAGACTTCTTTTAACATACTTGAGATATCGTTCATAACTTCCTGAAAAGAAGACGACATATGGTTAAGCGAACGATCAGTGAACACTACGGAAAATTCTTCCAGACCATTCGGATCGATTGTATCTAGCAAAGCACCCATTCTTGCCCCCTTTTTAACGGCTATTAATGATAATAAAACAACTCAAGTCAAAATCAATTGGTTCCATAAACTATTTCGACAACTATAAATATTTAAAAACAAAATAGTTATAACGGTCCCTGCCTTTTCTCTTCACTTAAAAGCACATTAGACTCAATTTCGCCAGCCCCAGGAAGTGTCATTATTCTACGTCTTAAAATTCGTTCAAAATCAGGGATATCTCGAGCAACAATTCTTATCCTGTAATCGTAGACTCCCAAAACATGTTCTACAGTTTGCACCTCTGGTATCGCAGTAACAGCTCGCTCAAAATCTTCTAAGCGAACTAGCCCCTTTCTGGCTAGTTTAATACCTAAAAAAACGGTTACGCTAAAACCTAATTTTTCAGTATCCAAAACTAAGCGTTTACCAGAAATTATGCCCTCGTTATATAAACGTTTTGTACGGCGCCAGATGGCAGGTTGCGATAAGCCTAATTGATCTACAAAAGAACTAGCAGATCTAGTACAATCTCTCTGCAGTTCTTTAAGTAGCTGCTGATCAACTTCATCAAGTTCCATCAAACAGGTAAAACCTCGTTATTTTGTACCCGGGCAATATGCATCAACGGCTCAATTTCCATAATATGTGGCAAATGAAGTATTTTTTCTCTGTAAACTTTTTGATAGTCATCCATATTTTTAGCAATCAAAAGTAGCCTGACATCCACTTTTCCCAAAAATGTTTGAATTTCAATAATCTCCTGTATCTTTCGAGCATCATTTATAAAATTGTCAAAAGCCAATTGATGGGTCTTATCTAAAGTTATCCGTAGAGACACTTCAACTTTATAGCCTAAAATTTGCCAATTGATTATCGCCTCCTTAGCAACAATTTGTCCATTTAGTCTCAGCCGANCTAATCTACGGGACAAAACAGCTAATGTTGTACCAGCTTTTGACGCCAACTCAGCCATCGGAACATCTGGANCTGATTGGTAAATTCTTAAAATTCTTGCATCTAATTCTGTNAGCATATTTTTTATTGTTTTTGCCAAAATNATTTATTTAAATTATCATTTGTGCATAACAAATTGAAAAAAAGAAAACAATATACAAATATTTTCATGTAAATAATAATCTTNATTAATTTAAAGAGGGAATTATGCGAGTTTATTATGATAGAGATTGTGATGTTAATCTCATAAAGGAAAAAAAAGTAGCAATTTTGGGTTATGGATCTCAAGGTCATGCTCATGCACTTAATCTACGAGATAGTGGAGCAAAAAATTTAGTAGTAGCGTTGCGCGAAGGCTCACCATCTGCGAAAAAAGCCCAAGGCGAAGGCTTAGAGGTAATGGGTATTGCCGAAGCCGCTGCTTGGTGTGATGTTCTAATGTTTACAATGCCGGATGAGCTACAAGCACAAACCTACAAACTTTATGTACATGACAATATTAAAAAAGGTACAGCCATAGCATTTGCTCATGGCTTAAATGTTCATTTTGGACTGATTGAGCCTAAAGAGGGCGTAGACGTAATAATGATGGCGCCCAAGGGACCAGGGCATACCGTCAGAGGAGAATATACCAAAGGCGGTGGCGTGCCATGCCTTGTTGCAGTAGATAATGACGCAAGTGGAAAGGCGTTAGAGATTGGTCTATCTTACTGCTCTGCGATTGGAGGTGGCCGATCAGGTATAATTGAGACTAACTTTAGGGAAGAATGTGAAACAGATCTCTTTGGAGAACAGGCTGTTTTATGTGGCGGCTTAGTCGAGCTAATCAGAATGGGTTTTGAAACTCTAGTAGAAGCCGGGTATGCGCCTGAGATGGCATACTTTGAGTGTCTTCATGAAGTAAAGTTGATTGTTGACCTTATTTACGAAGGCGGAATAGCAAATATGAATTATTCAATTTCGAACACAGCCGAATATGGTGAGTACGTTTCCGGACCTCGAATACTCCCATATGATGAAACTAAGGCTAAGATGCAAGCTGTATTGAAAGATATACAAACAGGAAAATTTGTAAGAGACTTCATGCAGGAAAATGCAGTGGGCCAGCCATATTTCAAGGCAACACGCCGTTTGAATGATAAGCATGAAATTGAAAAAGTTGGCGAAAAATTACGGGGTATGATGCCATGGATTTCAGCCGGCAAAATGGTTGATAAAGATCGTAATTAAAATTAATTAATGAAAGGCAGTTAAGTAAATAGCTGCCTTTTTACCTTTACTTGTGTCAATCAAAAGATTGTCGGTTAGATTACAATTATATATATGAATCATAGCGTTACTAAAAAAAGCTGGCTTCTGTTAACCGTTTTAGGATTAATTTGGGGCAGCACCTTTATGATCATCGAATTGGCCTTGAAGGGAGTTACCCCATTTTGGCTTGCAGCCGCCCGTATATCGATAGCGGCCGTTATTACAAATATCATTTGGTTTTTTTCTAAAAAGCAGCTCTTTCAAACACAGTCAAAGGACTGGCCAACCCTTATTTTTTCTGGCGTGTTTGCAACAGCAGCTCCTTTTATCGCGCTAAGCTGGGGGCAGCAATATGTGACTTCAGCTTTTGCTGGTATTTCAATGGCATCAGTTGCTCTATTAGTATTACCGCTTTCATATCTTTTTGTCACAAGTGAAAAAATTACAACTACTACGGTAATAGGTATCTTCTGTGGTTTTTGTGGTGTGTTTATTCTCTTGGGGCCTGAAGTTTTTATGGCCTCAAATGATGCTAGAGAAAAATATGGTCGGCTAGCTTGTCTATTTGCAACTTTTTGTTATGCAACAAGTGCAGTACTTACTAGACGCCTACCCCCTATAGATCCAATTGGTCTGGCAGCAGTTTCATTAACTTCTGGCGCAATTTTTGTGATACCAGCCGCCTGGTTAATCGAAGGAGGGCCACCGATTGTATCGAAGCAAACACTTTTTTACTTATTTATTCTAGGTATTTTTCCAACAGCTGCGGCAACTTTTTTAAGAATTGTAATAATTCGTACTGCAGGTCCTGTATTTATGACACTCACAAATTTTCAGGTTCCAGTTTGGTCNGTTTTTTTTAGTATTTTAATACTTAACGAACCATTTAAGATTTCAATGCTTGTAGCTTTAGCATTAATTTTGAGCGGGCTGTTGATAAACCAAACTTCAGGAATAAAAGAGATTATTAAAACAAAACTTAGAAATAATAATTTATAGTCCCTTTATGGTTGAAGTGATAGAAGCCATCGTAGCATCTAAAATTGAGATATCTTCAGCCTCAACCATAACTCTGATAAGTTTCTCCGTTCCAGATTTTCTGACTAATAAACGTCCAAGTCCTGAAAGCTTTTTTTCTGACTCTGAAATTATTTTTATCACAGATGGGTCGTTTAGAGGATTCTTTTCCACAGAATAAGTAATGTTCTCTGTCCTTTGTGGAGCAAGATCAAACGGACGCCCAACCACGCTAGCTGGCTCACCCTTGCGGATCATTTCTGCTAAAAATTGTAAGCCAGCCATTAATCCGTCACCTGTAGTGGAATAATCCATCATCACCACATGTCCTGATTTCTCTCCCCCTAGATTAAAGCCATTCAACCTCATGCGCTCCACTACATATCNATCTCCAACTGACGTTCGANCTAGAGTTATTCCCTCCTGGTTCAGAAAAGTTTCTAATCGCATATTTGACATAACGGTAGATACTAAAGTTTCATTTGCTAATTTACCTTCTTTGNACCATCGCGCTCCAATCATCCCTAAGAACTGATCGCCATCAATTGGGCTGCCTTTTTCGTCAATCACTAATACTCTATCGGCGTCGCCATCCAAACAAATCGCCACGTCGGCTCCATGTGCTACCACTGTCTCAGCGGCGACTGTTGGACTGGTAGAACCACAATTCAAATTGATATTTCTTCCATCAGGAGAAACACCAATGGGTATAACTTCAGCTCCAAGCTCCCACAAAACCTCTGGTGCTGCTCGATAACCAGCTCCATTAGCGCAATCTATTACAACTTTAAGGCCATCTAACCTCATCTGATTTGGAAAACTCGATTTCACTCGCTCTATATATCGATACCTGCCATCATCAATACGCTTAGCCCTGCCAATATGCTCTGGAAATACGCAATCTACACCTTCAGAAATTAAAGATTCTATCTCGAATTCTGCCTCGTCTGATAATTTATAACCATCAGGACCAAAAAATTTTATACCGTTGTCATTATGTTCATTATGGCTAGCAGAGATCATAATGCCTAAATCTGCTCTCATTGAATTTGTCAAAAGCCCAACAGCAGGCGTTGGAACCGGTCCAAGTAATAATACATTCATCCCAGAAGACGTTAAACCTGCTGTTAATGCATTTTCAAACATGTATCCCGATAAACGCGTATCTTTGCCGATAACAACGCGATGCGATTGATTACTATCTCGCCGAAAGTAGGAGCCTGCTGCCGCACCAAGTTTTAGACAAAAATCTGCAGTCATGGGGTAAGAGTTAGCCCTACCACGCACTCCATCAGTACCAAAAAATTTACGAGGCATTGAAATCTCCTGGTGAATAAGAGGACATACTATGCCATAATTTCATAGCCTGAACAGTTTCTTTTACATCGTGAACCCTGAAGATTTGTACACCCTGAGATCGAGCGAATAATGCTAGAGCAATTGAGCCCGACACCCTGTCTTCATTTTCCTTAAGTCCAGCAACAGTCATTATGAATTTTTTTCTAGAAACACCAATAAGTATTGGCACTCCTAATCCATGAAAAAGGCTTATTCCTTTTAATAAATCAAAGTTATGCGTCAATGTCTTTCCAAATCCGATACCAGGATCAACTATTATATTACTTCTTTGCATCCCAGAATCTATCATTTTTTCTATTTGCTCATTTAGAAAATCATAGACATCCAAGCATACGTTTTTATATTTAGGCGCATTTTGCATCGTTTCCGGAATACCTTGTGAATGCATTATACAGACAGGTAAATTTTGATTTATGCAGTACTCAGCCATTTTGCTGTCAAATTTTAATCCAGAAACATCATTAACAATTACGGCACCAGAAGAAATTGCTAATTTTGCGACTTCAGATTTTCTAGTATCTATAGAGATTGGCACTTGAATTTCTTTTGCTACCTCATCTAACACGGGTATTACTCTCGATATTTCTTGCGCCACATCCAACTCTGCTGCACCGGGTCGAGTACTCTCCCCTCCTATATCAATTATATCTGCNCCAGCNGAAACCATAGACATGCAATGCTCTGTGGCAGCATTCAAAGTTGAATATTTGCCCCCATCAGAAAAGCTGTCAGGAGTTACATTTAAGATACCCATGATCGTCGGAGTATCAAAAGATATTCGACAAATTTTGGGTCTCCTCTTAGTAATCTTATCCAAAATGTGGTTAGGTATTTTTTTAGCCAATACTATCTCTGACTCAGAATTTCTCGAAAGCTTTACAGCATGCGTGAACCAAAAAGCGGTGCCTCGCATTATTTGTGCGTTACTTGGTATCTCACGCTCAGATCTGATTATAGGACGAAAATATTCACTCATATTTATTTAAGTAGCTAGTAACAGTTCAGAAAATACATTCTTTTAAAGGCAGTGTTTCGACCATCTTACCGTGATCGTGCGAGATAGGTTTAACACCTATAATGCTTAGTTTTTTCCCATTAAGGATGTTCACAAGCCAATAAGCCAATTTGTAAGTATTAGAAGCGTCTACATCTGGAGGGTTTATAGCATCCAGGATCATTTTTGATGGAGCCCAAACAGAAATTCGACCCTGCTTTATTGCATAATTCAACTCTGTTTTTGTCGAAACTACCACACACTTAGAATTTTTGCCCGCTAATATCCAAGCATTCTGCTCTATAGAAAGCAAATCCAGCCTACGCCAAATTGAAGACTTCTGGTTGATTGCCTGCATTGGGTTTTCAGGAATACCAACACATAAAACGACTGGGTCTTTCAACGCGTGAAGCTGACTTATCCATCCACCGAGATACTCAGAATTAATTGCCGTATTACTCAAATACACGACATGAGGTCTAATCGCTAGCTCATCGTTATTTAAGCCTAGTTGATTATTAGCACTGATATCGTCCTCTGTCCTAACAATTTCCACACCTAAGGCGCCTGGACCTCTATCAAGTTTTTCAATTCTCACAAAAACCCGATAAGCCTGCGGTTCAGTTAGTACTCTATCTGCGATACGCTGCGCTAAAGTTTCTAGTAGGTTAACTCGTTCAGCGCAAACTTCATCCGAAATCGCCTCAGTGACTTTATCATATGATAATATCTTATCGACGTCATCGTCTATTACTTGATGGAGCGGCTTTACCTCGACAACAACGTTGAAGCAAATTCTCTGAGTCAGTCCACGCTCCGACTGAAATGCTCCAATTTCCACTTCAACAATGTGATCTCGCAGTGAAATTCTATCAAGTTCAATGTCAGAAATTTTGCTTATAGATCTCTCAACAGGATGACTGAAAGCCAGCTTAATTTCATTTTTCATTCTCTTATCCTTGCGCTATTATAGCTTTGCACAAATGTCTCCTATAGACCATGATTAGTTTAGTTCGTGACTGGAGTATTATTTACATTACACCTCCAGGAAACTAATCAACCGGCGCTTTATCAGAATAAAATTTATGATCACCAATTGTTCCTGTTTTTACCAACTTTTTAGCCCAACTTGGATTGACTGAATTAGCATGGTAATATAGTGCACCTTTTGTCAGATTAATATCTACTTCCCATAAAGTCATAAGCGCTATTTTACCCGCTCTCGAAAAACTAATTTTGTCATCAACACGTTCGTACAAACCATCACACATGTAAGTAAACTGGCATCTATAGCGGCTTTTATTTGTACCCTGGTTCACTACCCCACAAATAGTATTTGGGAACCTATTACTATTTGCCCTATTAATTATCACCTCAGCAACGGCGAACTGGCCGATCACCGACTCCCCCCTAGCCTCAAAATAAAGAGCTTCAGCCAAACATTTCCATTCCTTGTCACCAACATAATTAGGCAGTCCATCGAGATAATGTTGATCAATGATTGCTTCAACACGTCTTTTAGAAGTATCAACTAACATATCCATTACAAATTCTGGCAAGCTGTCATGATGCTCTTTCTGTATTGTAAGAAGCCTTGAAAGATTACTGGCAATAGCCTCAGAAGANTAAGAAATAGAAAGTGCGACCAAAATTAAGGGTGCAATTTTGTTGTAATATTTACAAATCATTNTAAAANTATTACTCGACTTCATCAATTTTAAAAGCGCTGANCATTTAGCTGACTATGGTCGAAATAGCAACCTGAGCAGCTGCAAGTTTTGCTACCGGAACCCGATATGGAGAACAAGACACGTAATGGAACCCTAATTTATGACAAAAAGCTATNGACTCTGGGTTTCCACCGTGCTCTCCACATATTGAAAGAGTAATATTAGACTTTATGGATCTGGCTCTATCGGCACCCAATCTCACAAGTTCACCAACACCCTCAAAGTCTAAAATATGAAAAGGGTCCTCGTGGAAAACNCCCTGTTGTACGTATTGCGACATAAACCNCCCGGCATCNTCTCTGGACANACCATAAGCCATTTGAGTTAANTCATTTGTTCCAAAGCTCAAAAATTCAGAATTCATAGCAATATCGCTTGCTCGAAGTGCTGCGCGTGGGGTTTCTACCATCACACCTAATTTATAATTAATATCTTCCGATGTTTCCAATCTTACTTGGGAAGCTACAGATGCAACTCTTTTTTTAACAAGTTTTACCTCGCGTTTGGCACTGACCAAAGGTATCATTATCTCCGGTATTACTGAAATACCTTTTTTATAAACATGAACTATGGCTTCAAAAATCGCTCTCGCTTGCATTTCGTAGATTTCTGGCACAGTAATGCCCAATCGCACCCCTCGCATGCCTAACATCGGGTTGTATTCACCCATTGCTTCAACTCTCCGAATTACGTCTGACAAGGGTAAGTCTAAAGCCTCTGCTAAATCATGCATACCATCTCTATCGGTAGGAAGAAATTCATGAAGAGGTGGATCAAAAAGCCTAATACATACTGGCAGATCTTTCATAATTTCAAATAATTCTATAAAATCCTTACGCTGCATCGGCAATAATCTCTCCAGGACTAAACGTCGATCATCAGCTGATTTTGCAAAGATCATTTCCCGCATCACAGTAAGCCGGTCACTTTCAAAGAACATATGTTCTGTCCTGCACAAACCAATCCCCTGAGCATTAAACTTCTTGGCAGTTAAGGCGTCCTGAGCAGTATCAGCATTAGCGCGAACTTTCATTTCNGACACTTCATCAGTCCACCCAAGAAGAGTTTGAAAAGCATCATCCAATGCTGCCTCAACCATTTTAGGNGCACCAAACAATATGTCACCACTTGTTCCATCAACAGTTATTTCATCTCCTTCTACTAATTGCCGGCCATCTCTACAAATTAAAGTTTTTCTCTTCATTTGAAATCGAATATCCGTTGCACCAACTACACAAGGCAACCCTATGCCTCTTCCTATAACTGCAGCGTGACTGGTTATCCCACCTCTCTCAGTTAAAACCGCAACAGCCGCATGCATTCCTCTTACATCCTCAGGGGAAGTCTCTCTNCGGACCAAAATGCAATTAATTCCCCTCGATGCATATGATTGAGCAGACTCTGCTGAGAAAACAATTTTTCCAGTTGCAGCGCCCGGACTAGCAGCCACCCCAGCACCCAAGATATCTCGTTCAGCTTCAGGATCAATTTGTCTATGAAGAAGCTCACTTATGGCTCTTGGCTCAATCCTCATCATAGCTTCGCTACGAGAAATAATTCCATCTTCAGCAAGCGTCACCGCCACCCTAACGGCTGCCTGTGACTTTCTNGGAGTTTTGATACCATCCAATATGTGTAGAATTCCATTTTGAATGCTGAATTCAATTTGCATTTCTTCACGCAACTTGANGCGCATCAGAGTGGCAAAATCCACTAATTGTCTAAAAATTTTTTCATTGTTATCTTCTAGTGACAAACCTCTCACATCCTTAGTCAAATAAAGAGTACCGTCNCTAGACGATTTTGGTATTATTTGCGATTGTTGTGTGTATCGTCCCTTAATTTTGGGTCTGCCGTTGTTTTCATCAATAAGTTGTAAGACCCCAGTTCCACTTTCCCCTTCGCCCAGACCAAAAGCCATCTCTTGCACAACCAAGCCAAGCCCCGCATCTATCGGNGCCCCTTTTGCTTTTCTCAACAATCTCGCTGTGGTACTTTCCCAGGTTCGTGCCATCGACCTAAGAATTTCAGAGAGTTGAACGGTAATGTCCTGCGGAAATACATGCTCTGTCTCACTTTCATATATTTCTAATATTTTNGGCAACGCATCGCTACTTCCATGGTCAACTTGATTGAAAATATCAGGGTCTAATCTCGCCACATGCAGCGAATAGGCTTGTATAAATTCTATATAGATTGATGAAGCCACATCTGCACCCAGCTTTTGTTTTAACTCTTCATAACGCAGATCATTCATGCCAATGTTCATGATTGCACTGGGGCCACCCCAATCAGGGCTTTCAGATGATGGCCGCACACAAAGAAGATCGTCANTATTAAAGTTATCTAAAAGATCTAAGAGTTCCNCAAAGTGCCCTGCCGCAATTGAGTGTACGCCCGAAAAAGAAATTGCAACGGTTCTTGGGACTGGTAGATCCAATCGGAGCAATCGCTGCAAACACTTTGCTCTGCCCCCATGAGTAGTAGCTGCTATTCTAGCGGATGGCGTAATTAGCTCATAATCTAATTCAAGCCGTTCCATNTCATTTTCCATATAAAAAACCATTTTGCATTTAAATTAGGTAATCATCATATTACGAAAATTGCACTAAGAAACTTTAGAATAAATTAAAAACTGCTAAGTAGATTGGCCTTCAATTTTGCTTAGATCGGCTACTAAATTGCAAGTCTCTCGAATTTGACCAAGCAAATTTAATCGGTTCCGCCTAACAATGTCATTCTCAGAGTTGACCTGAATAGAGTTAAAAAAAAAGTCTATTGGCTTTCTCAGATCAGATATGGCTAAAATTGCCTTTTGAAAATCTTCACCAGATACCGCAGTCTTTACGGTTGAGCGCTGCATAGTCAAAGCATCAAATAGTTCCCTTTCGGAAACATCTTCCATATATTTGACGTCTGCTCCGAATGAATACTCTACACCATCTTTTTGCTCTGCTTTTGCCAAAATGTTATTTGCACGTTTGAAACCTTGCAAAAAGTCCTCAGCGTCCTCACTCTTAAAGAGATTTGTAAGAGCATTAATTCGTTTTTGGATCAGACTAAGGTTTCCTATCTTTCCAACATCAAGACATGCATCAATCAAATCGTAACGAATATTTTTATCACGTAGATAAATTTTAAACCTATCGCGAATGAAATTCATTAAGTCAGGTACTGCATCTCTATCAGAACCAAAAATAGATACATCTTCTAAATGTTTATAAAGTAAGTCTACTAGATCTAATTCCAGATCATTTTCCAGAATTATTCTTATTACACCAAGCGCAGATCGCCTTAACGCAAATGGATCTTTTGAGCTTGAGGGCTTTTCATTGATAATCCAAAAGCTCAGCAATGTATCTAATTTATCAGCAAGCGACACCACTATTGACGACAATGTGGACGGAACTGCGTCATTAGGACCTTTGGGAGCGTAGTGTTCTTCACAAATTTTAGCCACATTTTCGGGATACCCAGCGCTAGAAGCGTAATATCTACCCATAACACCCTGTAGCTCTGGAAATTCATAAACCATTTCAGACGCTAAATCGCACTTGCATATCTCTGCACCTATTGTTGCAGTTTTGACATCACACTTTAGCCGGTTTGCCAGTTTCTGACTGAGAGCAGAGATACGTAAAACTTTATCNCCCTGGCTACCAAGCTTNTTATGAAACATAACNTTTTTAAGCTTTTCTGACCAAACACTAAGTCCGTCTTTTTGAATTAGCCGTAAATCATTTTCCCAAAAGAATTTTGCATCTGATAATCTCGCGTACAATACTTTTTGATTTCCCTCCAGGATCGTCGCGCCATTATCTGCAGTTTCAATGTTGGCAACGGTAATAAACTTTTCAATTTTTCCAGTTTTTGGATTTTTTAGAGAGAAAAATTTTTGGTGTTCTTTCATTGAGGCCTGAAGAACTTCCGCAGGCAACTCGAAAAAGGCAGTATCCACGTCACCTAATAAGACTACAGGCCATTCGACCAAACCCGATACCTCTGCCAAAAGGGCAGGGTCATCTATCAAATCTAATCCATTTGCAAAAGCCAAGTTATTTGCATCATTCAATATTATTTCTGCCCGTTCACTATGATCAAGGATTACAAAAGCATCTCGTAACTTTCTTTTATAATCCTCAAAATNTTTGATGTTAAAATATTTAGGAGCCATAAACCTGTGACCTGTGGTGACAGATTTCGANTTTATTCCCTCTATCTCAAAATCAATAATCCGCGNCTCATCATCTTTTGTAAGAATACATAGGATTCCTTGAAGAGGTCTAACCCATCTTAATGATGANGAACCCCAACGCATAGACTTCGGCCAAGGAAAAGTTTTGATTGTTTTCTCTAAAGCTTTCTCAATAATTTCTTCTGATGCACGGCCAGAGGTTTCTATCAATGCAAAATATTTGTCGACCTTACCGTCATTTCTTATTTGTAACTGATCTAGTTCTAAATCAACACTTCTTAGAAAACCGTCTATGGCCTTTTGGGGTGCATCTATTCTAGGACCTTTGCGTTCTTCTCTGGTATCGGGGCTTTTTTCAGGAATACCATTCACGAAAAGTGTAAGACGCCGTGGAGTTGAAAACGCAGTTGCACTAATTTCAGACAGACCTTCCTCAGCGAGATAAAGAACCATTTTATTCTTTAGCTGTTGAGCGGCAATTTCCTGCATTCTTGCTGGAATTTCCTCTGAAAATAGTTCTATTAACAAATCTGACATGACTAATCTTTCTCGGGGCACTCATTTGAAACTGGGGAACCATCATATAACTTATCTCCGCATTCATTTATTTCATGCCAGACGTAACCATTCCCATTTGCCAAAATTGCAACAACTCTATCAATTCCGTACACGATATTTTTCTTGGACAGAAATACTTCACCATAGNCTTTATCTTTCAGGGCCAAACCTAATTCCTTAGCGTCAAAACAGTCGAACCAATATGGAGCAATTTTAGGCACTGCATCTTCATATACCAGATAAATTTCGCGTAAAACATCAAGATCTTCTGATGTTTCAAAACAAGCCCGATATCTTATAGGTGAACTATCTGAACTTATAGCCCTAAAGTTTGAATAATTAATAACCTCTGGAAGCTCATTTTTTTTCTGCAATATAGATATATCTGTTTTACCATCAGGAACGATTTCTTCATAGAAGCTAAAAATTTGCAAATAATAAAGAGCTGCTCCTGCAAAAATTGCAGGAAAAACTAGTAAAGCAACGATCACTTTTCCGTTCAATTTTTTTGTCCCCCTGCGACTGTCTGTAAAAAAGCATCTGCGCATTTCTTCGCTAAATTTCTAACTCGGGCAATATATGCTTGTCTCTCTGTTACAGATATTACCCCNCGTGCATCTAAGAGATTGAAAAAATGACTGGCTTTGATACAAAAATCGTAGGCAGGGTGCACCATAATTATTTTTTTACCTGTTTTTGGATCTAATTCATCATGAGACAAAATACGCTCACATTCTTTTTCAGCTTCTTCAAAATTTCTTAAAAGAATATCTGTATTCGCGACATCAAAGTTCCATCTGGCGTATTCCTGCTCCGTCTGCAGAAAAATATCTCCATACTTTAACGGCACAGGCGCATCAGGAGAATTAAATGGCATATCCATTACGTGGTTCACGCCTAAAACATACATTGCCAGCCGTTCCAACCCATAAGTCAATTCGCCCGAAACCGGTTTACAATCATGACCACCAACCTGTTGAAAATATGTGAACTGACTCACCTCCATGCCGTCACACCACACCTCCCAACCTAACCCCCAAGCACCCAAAGTTGGGCTCTCCCAATCATCTTCAACAAATCGGATATCATGAATACTCATTGATAATCCAATCGCCTCTAAAGATCCCAAATATAGATCCTGGAAGTTTTCTGGACTGGGTTTCATTATCACCTGGTACTGGTAGTAATGCTGAAGTCGATTTGGATTCTCACCATATCTGCCGTCACTTGGTCGTCTCGATGGTTGAACATAAGCGGCAGCCCAATTGTTTTCACCAAGAGATCGAAGTGTAGTAGCAGGATGAAAGGTCCCTGCTCCCACCTCCATATCGTAAGGTTGAAGAATAGCACAACCATTTTCTGACCAATAGTTTTGCAGCCTCAAAATAATTTCCTGAAAAGATTTTGGTTTTGCAACATTCATTATTTTTACCATGTGTTTTCATATACCTGCTTGCCACCTACTTATGCAATGCTATTACTAGGGTCAATCAGCAACAGATTATTGATTTCAAATGATTTCAAAAAAATTTTATTGTAGATATTTTGTAGCATGATCACTAGATAGCCTTAAATGTCCAATAGTCGGAAACACTATGATTAAAAAAATCTTTATAATATATCTTTTGATCAGCACTTTTGCATCTGCAAACGACAGCCGTTGGGTACAAGTTGAGACGCTGCCAAGCATAATTAGGGCTGAAGAATCAACAAAGCAGTTTTCAANAATTTTGAGCGAAAAAATTAATATTTTCTCCTTAGATGACGGTTGGTATGCCGTATCCCTAGGACCATATAATGCGGANCAAGCATTCGAAGTTTTAAACACTAANTTGGAAACTAGATTGATTTCGCCAGATAGCTTTATAACCGACGGTGCAAACTATGGTAGAAAAATATGGACAACCGGATCGTTTGCAATGGAGGACCTTGAAAACCTCTCTAATAACGAAAGCGCCGAATATGATCAAAACTATGAATTTGATTTAAACAGCAGCCAGGTGCTTATTTCAGAAAGTAAGGACCTGGTATTTTCAAATCTAGAAGAGCTAGAATCTCTCGAGAGAGCAAAGTTTTTCGACTCCCAATTAAGTGATTTTTATAAAAAAGCAGTACAGGCTGCTTTGGTTTCAGAGGGCTTCTACGACTCTGTAATCGATGGACAATATGGCCCTGGGACTCGAAAAGCAATTACTGAATGGCAAATTGATAATAACTTTGAGGCAACGGGATATCTGACAATCCCTCAACAATCTAAACTTATAAAGAGTTATTTAGAACCGTTATTTGAAAATGGTCTCAGAACAGAAAGAAATATTTTAGCAGGAATTAAAATTCCTCTACCAACTTCTTTTATAAAACCAACGAAAATTTCACCGCCTTTTATAACTTACGAAGCTACATCTTCATCGAAAATAAAAATTTTCCTAATATCGCAGCATGGTGATGAATATGATTTAAAAATACTTTTTAAAGCAATGGAAGATTTGGAAATAATTCCTATCGAAGCAAAAAGAGTATTGCTAAAAAACTCATTTGAATTTTCAGGTAAAAATAATGAGTTTGAGAGCTTTTTCACAGCGGTCAGTACGAATGACCACGTCAAAGGCTTTGGCATAGTATGGCCGGTTGAAGAAGATTCCACAGCAAAGAGATTGTTGGTAAAAATGAGATTAGAATTTGAAAGTATTCCAGGAGCTTTCAGGAAAGAAATAGGCTCAAATGAGGATCAAAATCTTACTGAGAGGCTTGGATTTAAAATACGTCGTCCCAAATATTCACGATCTGGTCTTTTTATTGACAACGAAGCAAAAGTAATAACGCAATCCAGTGGATTGTCGGAATGTTCCCGCTTAACTGTAAACGGCATTTATGATTATAGCATATTTTTGGAAAACAACGATTTGGACGTTGCAATACTGATACCGAAAAAGGTTTTGAAACCACTAAGCATAATTCAATATTCGAGCACTAAGCCGAGGGTTGGTGAAAAGATTTCACTGGCAAGCTTCCCATATCAAGGAAAATTAAAAAGACCTACCTTAAGGGAAGGAGTTTTTAAAGAAACGGTAGACCTAAAAGGAAATAAAAATAAATTCCGCTTTTCACTTCCCGTTCAACCGGGTGACAGCGGTGGAGGAATATTTGATTCGTCCGGAAATTTTATTGGCCTACACTTAGCTGATATAAACGGAGAGAAGAATTCGGACGCTCAAATCGCAATTAAAGCGCAGGCAATAAATAATTTTTTACTTGAATTAAATGCATCAAAACTTGCACGCTCTCACAGGATGGAACCTCTAGACCTTGGAAAGATTGAGTCTATTGCTAACAAAGTAACTGCCCTAGTTAGTTGCTGGGAGAAATAGTAAACTTCAGTTAATTTCTCCAAAATTTTCTTGTAAATAATATGTAAACTGCCATTAGTTCCAAACGTCCAACCAGCATTCCTATTATTAAAAACCACTTTGCTGCATCGTTTAATCCCATAAAATTACTAGATGGCCCAATTTTGTCTCCTAAACCAGGACCTATATTGCCTAATGCTGTGACCGCTCCTGAAACGGAAGTAATTAAATCTAATCCTGTCATAGATAGTAATATAGCCAGGACCCCTAGGCTCAAAAAAAACACAACAAAAAACGTCATAACGGAGTGGAGCACATCTTCTGCCACAGGGCGACCATCATACTTCAATACTAGTACTCTGTGAGGATAGCGGATTTTTCTAAGCTGTAAAAGAATAGCAGAAGCAACCAACTGATACCGGAAGACTTTGACCGAACAAGTTGTAGAACCAGCACATCCTCCAATTAGCCCAATAAAAAAAATCACAGAAACAAGCATTCCGCCCCATGCCATATAATTGTCACTAGAATAGCCTGTCCCAGAAATGATTGAGGTAATGTTAAAGAGAGATTTGCGNAGAGCACTCTCCCAATCGCCTGGAAAGAGATTATTTAAGACAAAAAATACAAAAGTGGCAACTAAGAGGGTAGTAATNAAAAAAGTTTTAATCTGTGTATCACTAATAATTGCTCGACTATTTCCATTAACTAGTTGCACATAACGAACAAACGGAAGGGCCGCCATTATCATAAAGATTATAGCTACATACTCTACGGCGCCAGAAAAATGACCNAAACTTGANTCATAGTTAGAGAAGCCGCCAGTTGAAACCGTAGTGAATGCGTGAACTATCGCATCAAAAGCTGTCAGGCCAACCGCAACATATGNTAAAGCGCACATAANTGTTATACCTAGATATATTACAAATATCTGCAGCGANATAGTAGTTGCTCGTGGCAGTATTTTCCCCATTGTATCAAAGGCTTCCGCTCTGAAAATTTGCATGCCACCTACTCTCAGTTCAGGCAGGAAAACCATNGCTACAACTATTATGCCAATACCACCCAACCACTGTAAAATTCCTCTCCATAAAAGTATGCCTTTTGGTAAATCTTGGAGACCCGACAAAACCGTCGAACCAGTAGTCGTTACACCAGAGACAGCTTCAAAAAGTGCATCAACAAAAGAAAGTTGGGTACTTCCTATAATAAATGGAATAGAACCAAATAGCGGAAGAGCAATCCATACGCCTGTTGTTAGAAGGATTGTTTTTTGGATATCAAGACCGTCAGCCTTTCCATTCGAACAGGCAATTGCAAGAAAACTTCCTGTCAATACTGTAATCAGAGCACTTTCAGCAAAGACGCCCACGAACCCTCGACCTTCTAAAAAATCGACAAACATAGGGACTAACATAGCAATACCTAGCAACGTCAGAAGAATTCCTATTACATAACCTATGGGACGTAGATCTAACTGCATGTCCTACGCTTGGACCGAGATAGGCTCCCTGTCAAGCTTGAGTTACCACTATCCTACATGAATAAGACTGGAGAACATTTTGGGATCATAAGTGTTCTGGTCAAAAGTAGGTCCTTCACACATAATGGAAATCGCATCATGGCTATGTAAGCTTTCTTGATGACTAGCAATAACGCGAAAATCGCCAATTCGATCATCAGTTTTTAATGCCTTACAAAAAAGCCGAACGGCATCTTCTACAAAAATGGGGTTTGCTGCATTCATTTCTGCAAACGCCTGCTCATCCTCCCTTTTCACCATTACCTGTGTTTCCGTTGGCACTGCACTCCTGCAAATATCAATTAAATCTTCGAACCAAAGCATGGGACCATCTAGGATTTCGACAGAAACCCTAGCCACAGAACGCTGGGAATGCGGCGTTGCCAGTTGGTTGCGTTCCTTTCTTGCGTGCTCTGACAATTCAAGTGAACACGGGCACGTGGAGCTGTAGACATAATCTAAATGCAGATAACGAGATCGAACGTTATTTTTATCCACAACTTCCACACCAATATCATAGTATTGAAATCCTTTAAGGTTTGACCGTAGACTACCTATGGATTGGGGAAACGANAGACGAAGCATAATTCTTGCATCAAAGGTATCTAAATTTTCTCTGTAATCCTCTAACGCAGACTCAATAACCTCGAAACTGAATGTTGTTTCAGAATATTTATAAAAGCTTCGCATAATTCGGGACATATTTATNCCCTTTTTATCTGCGTCTAAGCTGACTGAGCCAGTTACAGAGGTTTCAAGGGTCATTTCACCACCATCTTTTTTCTTAAACTTAAGCGGCAGTCTGAAATTAGAAATACCAACATGCTGGATGGATTGGTGTGCGCCTTTGATCATTGCAGCAGGCCCATTTTGTAGGTCTGGCATTCTTGAAGCATAATCTTTGCTAACTTCAAAATCATGCGGGTATTCTGTCTTAAAGACCGGATAAGTTTCGGCTTTTGGTATAAGAAATTCTAAAGCCTCTAATTCTTCATCAGTAAGCTGGCGCCTTGCACCGTCAGACAGCCATAGTCGAAGATTATCTAGACTATCTGATCTCTGAGGAGTTTCTACAGTGCTTTTATTGTTGGAGGCATGAACATTCATGATTTATTCCAGTACTTAAACAGATTTAAATTACATGTTAACTTTAAAATACGAACAATAACAACTTATAGATCAATCAAAGCAGTATTTTTTCGTTAGGTAACAAAGCTCAAAGCTAAGGATAGATCCTTTATAATATCCCGAGTATCCTCTATTCCTAAATTTAATCGCAAAAAAGCCAAAGGGTATTCCCAGCTGTTCTTTCTGACTGACTGCCAATCTCTGGGGTATAAGTTGTTTGATTTGACAGTGTCAGTTGGAGCTAGTCTGTAAAGTTTCCATGAGTTTTGAACACTGAATATTGGGAAATAAAAAACGCAAACATGGCAATGGTTAATCCAAAGGTTTTAAAATACACCCATGCCTCAGTCGTTTGAGTACGCCAAACAAACTCATTAAGAGCTGCTAAAAAAAGAAAAAAATACGCCATCCNACGCGTTAAAATCATCCANCCATCGTAGTTAAGTGGCAATGCTTTTCCCAAAAGAGANTCTAAGTAGGANATTTTTCTAAAAACACCAAATATTAATATAATGGAAAATAAGCAATAAATNAGAGTCGGNTTCATCTTTAGGAAACGCTCGTCNTTGAAAAATATGGTCATACCCCCNAATACTACCACTAAAATAAGCGTAAGTAATTGAATTCGCGATACTTCTTTCAAAACGATCCAGCTTACGGCAGTGGCAATCACTACCATTGGAACAAACACCAATGTCGCTAAAACAAAACCACTTAATTCACGCCCAAATAATGAAATTTGGTCATTCTTAAAAAATACAAAAACAATAAAAAATACTGCTATCGGAGTGTATTCTAATAGATTTTTTAACAGCGAATTCTCATTTTTTTGTAACATCTTAGGCTCCCAATTCAACAAAAACTGCACCAATAGCTATCAACACAATAAGCGATATTCTTCTTGGTCCTACAGTTTCTTTTAAAAAGAGCCAACCAATTATCGCAGCAAACACAATCGACGTTTCACGTAGTACAGCCGCCTCACCCACCTTGTCNAGTCTTGTTGCAAGCATGATNCCNCCAAAACTGAAAAATGCTATCAAACCACCAATTATTCCCCGTGGAACTAAACTTTTTAATTCAATGTTACTGAAATCGCATTTCGATTTCCAAAGCGCTATTAAAGGCATAGCAATACTGTCAATCAAGAAAAACCATGCCAAAAAAGTGAATGGATTATAAGTAGCTCGAATCCCATAAGCATCGTAATTAGTATATAATGCGACTAAAACGCCAGTTATACATGCAAAAACCAGAGCTGAAGCTAACGTTTCTCTCCCTTTTGATAAAAATCTTACATTGTAAACCGCAAGTCCTAATATACCACAGAGCAAAATCACTACGCCAAACCATTGAGTGAAATTGAAACTTTCTGAAAACACAAAATATGCAACTATCACTGTAAGCAATGGACCTATGCCTCTTACAACGGGATAAACTACTGTAAAGGCGCCTCTAGAATATGCCATTGCTTGCATTACTTTNTATGCTGTATGAATAATGAAAGCGCCAAAAAATAAAGGCCACATATAATTCTCCGGCCATGGAACAACAAACAAAGCGAATGGTAATGCCATTAATCCATACGATAGATCAATAGCCGCCCTCATAAGCCAAGGATCAAATTTACCTTTCTGCAAAGCNCCAAAAATAGCGTGCAAAAATGCGGCCATTATAGCCAAAAACAATGCTAAGTTGCTTCCTTGTTGTGTATTTTCAGCCTGCAACAACCAATCAACCATCTTAAATACTCTAATTAGCTAAAAATAACGTTTATCAAAAAATGCTTTGCATATTACTGATATTCGATGCCAAGTAATGCACTGGCAAATTCTTTTGGATCGAATGGTGATAAATCGTCAAGTTGCTCACCTACACCAATTGCGTGAATAGGAAGGGCAAATTGATCAGCCAAGGCAACCAACACACCCCCTTTGGCAGTGCCATCCAATTTAGTCATAACAAGCCCCGTTACATTTACCAGCTCTTTAAAAATCTTAACTTGACTTAAAGCGTTCTGGCCTGTTGTTGCATCAAGCACTAGCAATGTATTATGAGGAGCTGATATTTCTTTTTTCTTTAATACNCGAACAATCTTTGCCAATTCTTCCATCAAGTCTGCACGGTTCTGTAACCTTCCNGCTGTATCAATCATAAGAATATCAAAGCCTTCTTCTTGTGATTTGGNCAATGAGTCATACGCTAATGAAGCAGGATCAGACCCTTCCGGTGCTTTTAATACTGGCACATTAGCTCGCTNGCCCCAAATTTGAAGCTGTTCGACTGCAGCAGCTCTAAACGTATCTCCTGCTGCAATTATCACAGATTTATTTGCAGCTTTAAGTTGGCTAGCAATTTTACCTATAGTTGTAGTTTTGCCAGCCCCATTCACTCCAACAACCAAAATGACTTGAGGCGACTTATTAAATATAGGGAGGGGTTTTGCCACTGGCTCCATTATTCTTTCAATTTCTTTTGCCAGTAAAACTTTAATTTCATGAACCGACAAGCGTTTCCCCATATTTCCTTGAGCCATATTGGATACAACACGTAACGCTGTATCAACGCCAATATCGGCCGAAATAAGTAGTTCCTCCAACTGCTCTATCATTCGGTTGTCTAAAGTACGCCTAGAAGAAAAAGGTCCCTTTCTACCGCGTTTAAATATTTTACTTATTATACCCGAGGGCTCTGGCTCTGGCTCTGGCTCTGGCTCTGGCTCTGGCTCTGGCTCTGGCTCTGGCTCTGGCTCTGGCTCTGGCT
>PAHS01000037.1 GCA_002711145.1 Marinovum sp.
GTTGGCCGCTCGTTTAAATACCATCGGCCCAGGGGTATATTGGGCATCGGCTCTGAAGAACCTAATGCTCTTATTTCGGTTCATAAAGGTGGCAAGGTAGAGCCTAATGTACGAGCTACTACTCAGGAAATATATGAAGGATTGATTGTAACCAGTCAGAATTCTTGGCCAAATCTAAAATTTGATGCTCTGGCTATAAATGATATCACTGCTCCGTTTTTTAGTGCGGGATTTTATTATAAAACTTTCATGTGGCCACCAAGGTTTTGGGAGGCTCTTTATGAACCAATAATTAGGCGTGCAGCTGGACTAGGAAAGCTAGATTGCGAACCAGACA
The DNA here is from genome assembly GCA_002711145.1 of Marinovum sp. Classification (GTDB taxonomy): domain Bacteria; phylum Pseudomonadota; class Alphaproteobacteria; order Rhodobacterales; family Rhodobacteraceae; genus Salinivivens. Next base: position 338 of record PAHS01000037.1, read on the forward strand.
ACGATAATTATGACCAAAATTTTGCGTTTTGTGATCTTTTGATTATTGGGGGTGGACCCGCTGGGCTATTTTCTGCGTTACTTGCGGGGCGAGCAGGTTTAGATGTCATACTGGTTGATGAAAACCCAAACTTTGGCGGTCGGCTTCTTTTTGAAAATACAATTATTGATGGAAACNACTGCATAGATTGGATCCAAAGCTGTCTTGGCGAATTGAAATCACTTAAAAATGTACGAATGCTTNCGCGAGCGACNGTTTTNGGCGTTTATGATCAGGGAACTTTTGGAGTGCTNGAACGATTTTCTAGACATGTTCNGAGNTCTGNTAGCGANTCCGTTTTAGATTGTTTTTGGCGTATTGTTGCTTCCAGNAGTATACTGGCATCNGGANCCATAGAGCGTCATATTGCATTTGGAAATAANGATCGGCCTGGAATTATGATGGCAAGCGCCGTTNGGGGTTACTTAAATCATTATGGAGTGGCGGCCGGAAAATCTATTTCAATTTTTGGCAACAATGACGATGCTTTCAATACAGCTAACGACTTAAACTCGGCTGGCTTGGAAATAGCTGCCTACGTCGATAGTAGAAGGGATGCGAATATCCAAGGCGATTTTCCAATTTTTCGTGGAGCTGAAGTCTATGATACGGGTGGAAGATTACGACTTGAGCATATCTGCATCCGAGATGAAAGAGGGGAGCGTAAAATACAAACCGATTGTCTCGCGGTAGCGGGTGGTTGGAACCCGAGTATTCATTTGAGCTGTCATACTAATGCAAAACCTGAATGGAAAAATAATATTGCCGCATTTATTCCTAAGACTGACAGTGTTTCCGGTATGACAGTNGTTGGATCAGCAATTGGCCATTTTACAACATCGGCTTGTTTTCAATCGGTGGGCGAGGCGGTATCTGAACTATTGAAATCAAGAGGAATGAAGATAACAAATAAATCTTATCCTGTGGCTTCAGACTTAGCATATAATATAACGCCACTTTGGGCGGTTCAGGGTAATAAAAGAGCGTGGATAGATTTTCAAAATGATGTAACCACAAAGGATATTAAGCAGTCGGTAGATGAAAATTTTCGTAGTGTCGAGCACATGAAACGTTACACCACACAAGGAATGGCAACTGACCAGGGAAAAGGTTCAAATGTTATTGCNNTNGCGTTGCTCGCTGATGCCAGTGGCGAGACTATAGAAGGGACTGGTACTACAACATTTCGNCCACCCTACACATCAATACCTATTGCAGCAATCGGGTCCTCTGGAAAGGATAAAGGGTTCGCTCCGGAACGGCTTACGACAACACATGATACTTCAATTAAACTCACCGCTCCTATGGTTGAATCTGGCTTGTGGTATCGTCCTAGTTACTATCCTGAAATTGGAGAGTATGATTGGCTACAATCCTGTAATCGTGAAGTCTTAAGCGTGAGACAAAATGTAGGGATCTGTGATGTCTCAACACTTGGCAAAATTGAACTCCATGGAAAGGATACAGCACAATTTCTTGATTTTGTTTATGCTAATTCCTTTAGCTCGTTAGCTGTTGGTAGGGTCAGGTATGGGCTGATGTTGAGAGAAGATGGGTTTGTAATGGATGATGGCACATCGGCGAGGATCTCAGAAAACTCATATCTTATGACAACGACTACCGCCGCTGCAAGCTCTGTCATGAGACATTTAGACTTTGTTCATCAAGCCTATTTACCAGAGTTAAATGTTAAGTTTGTATCCGTGACAGAGCAGTGGGCCCAGTTCGCGGTTTCAGGCCCGAAGTCGACAGATGTTATCTCGTCGGTTATGGACGGGACTTTTCATGAAAAGGATTGGCCGTTTATGGCCTGTGGTGAAGTTAAGGTGATGGGAATAAAAGCACGCCTGTTCAGAATTTCATTTTCTGGCGAATTAGGGTACGAACTGGCTATTCCCGCGCGTTTCGGCAGTAGCCTCTTTAATGTTCTCAAGTTTGAAGCTGACCAGCGAGGCGGTGGAGTTTATGGTATGGAGGCGATGAATGTTCTTCGTATGGAGAAGGGCTTTATAACGCATGCCGAAATTGATGGACGAGCTACCGCATATGACGTTGGTATGCAAAAAATGATAAGTGAAAAAAAAGATTTTATTGGTAATAAAATGGCACAAAGGCCAGGTCTTTTAGACCCTAATAGAGAAAGACTAGTAGGTCTAAAAACAAACAGTCCGCAAAGTAGCGTTACAGCTGGATCTCATCTTTTTAATATTGATGATGAACCTTTGGCTGATAACAATCAGGGCTATATATCTTCGGCCGCCTTTTCACCAATTGAGAATTGCTACATCGGCCTCGCATTCTTGAAGCGAGGGCCAGAAAGATGGGGAGAAAAAATAAAGGCTGTTAATTTTGTNGCTGATACAGAATTGAATTGCGAGATTTGNCCCCCGGTTTTCTATGATCCAGGTGGGNAAAAAATTCGTGCGTAAGTTATTAGCAATAAGTCCANTAGCAGNNTCCTGCCCAGTTGAGTTCGACGGATTAAAGCTGTCAGAGTTAAACTTCNCTTCCCTTTTTTCAATAAGCCCATATCCCAAAAATGAAAAAAAATGCTCTGCGGTTCTTAAAAAAAANCANGGGATAANGATGCCAAACGTTTGTAGAGCAGTNGGNAGNNCACAGAAAAAAGCAATTTGGTTCGGTAATTTTACATTGTTTATTGGNGAAGNGCCTAACATTGCACTGGGTGATGTGGCTGCTGTGGTTGATCAGAGTGATGCTTGGTGCTCTTTGCGACTTACAGGCACATATGCCGAGGAGGTTATGCAGCGGCTTTGCCCGATTGATGTTCGTTTAAGGTCATTTAAGACGGGATATGTTGCCAAAACTATGCTGGGTTTAATGCAGGTAACGCTACATAGAAGTGGTAAAGCGCAATNCGATATTTATGGCTATAGATCAATGTCTCGTACATTGATAAATGAAATAACAGGGTCAATGAAAAAGACCATGCATGTAGTTAAACAAAAATTATAATTTGTGAGATTTTGATTAGTGTTTGACTGGACAACCATAAAATAAAGACTGATTATAAATCTATGAGCTTGCCNCATGGATTCTTGGATGAACTTAGGTCTAGAATTTGCCTTTCTGATGTAGTGGGGCGTAAAGTCCAGTGGGATTTACGTAAATCCAATCAGGCCAAAGGAGATATGTGGGCTCCCTGTCCCTTTCATCAAGAGAAAACAGCAAGTTTCCATGTGGATGATAATAAAGGTTTTTATTATTGTTTTGGTTGCCAGGCCAAAGGGGATGCAATCGGTTTTGTTAAAGAAACAGAAAANGTAAANTTTATAGANGCAGTGGAAATTTTAGCGTCAGAAGTCGGCTTGCCGATGCCTGAATTTGATCCAAAGTCCAAGGAAAAATCTGATCGAAATAAAATTTTNCTCGATATTATGGAACAGTCTATAAACTTTTATCGCCTTACATTAAATTCTCAGCAAGGGGTGGTTGCGCGTGAATACTTANATAAACGTGGGCTAANTTCAAATNCTATTGAGCATTTCGAAATAGGTTTTGCACCATCAGATCAAGCTATTTTNACCAATAAGNTGAGGGANAAGGGTTTTGATCTGGATGCGATCATTGAAACTGGTATGTCNGTGAGATCAGATGATGGTAGCCGCCACTATGATCGTTTTAGAGGGCGTATNATGTTTCCAATACGGGACGGTAGAGGGCGCTGTGTNGCATTTGGCGGCAGATCTNTGGATCCTAANGCTCGNGCAAAGTATCTCAACNCGCCNGAAACACCTTTGTTTGATAAGGGNANGANTCTTTATAACNTAGTTGGTGCAAGATCNGCTGTCGGCAGGGGTGAGCCTTTGATTGTTACAGAGGGTTATATGGACGTAATAGCNTTAAANTCAGCAAATTTTAANGGAGCCATAGCGCCGCTNGGTACNGCAATCACTGAGAANCAGNTGCAACTGATGTGGCGAATATCTCCCGAGCCCATCATTGCGCTGGATGGTGACAAAGCTGGTTTGCGCGCTGCATATAGATTGATNGACCTTTCTCTTCCTCTTCTCAANATTGGCCAGGCATTGAGGTTTNCACTGATGCCACAAGGNAAGGACCCTGATGATTTAATACGTAACGAGGGATCTTCTTTCTTTAGGAANCTAATTGACGAAGCNATTCCTATGGTNGATTTAATTTGGAGAAGAGAGACTGANGGTAGAAACTTTGATAGCCCTGAAAGGCGCGCTGGGCTGGATAAGTCACTAACTGATGTGGTTACTTTAATTAACGAAAAAAACCTAAAAAATCACTACAAAGAAGCGCTTTTTCAAGCNCGTAGGCAGTTTTTTGGTAAACAAAATACAAGCATTAGGAGGGCAGGATCTAAAAATGCTTCGTTCGTGATGCCACAAATAGATACAAAGTCTTCCTTTTTAGTAGAGGCAGATGAGAAGACAGCTTCAGCTAAGATCAGAGAGTCAACNATAATAGCAGTCTTNATAAGGTTTCCAGAACTAATNGAGATATTCTTCGATGAATTAATAATGATTGATTTAGCAAGTCCTGATTGCGATCTAATTCTNAAGGAAATAATCAAATTAGACCTCAGTTCAGAAACTGACATTGAAGATCAATTAAAAAATACAATTGGTACTGANAAAGTTGAAAAACTTCTTAACTCATCTCATCTCAGGATATTACCCAGCCTTCGCTCGAAAGGTACAATAGAAATGGGNCAACAAACCCTTAAAGAGGAATTAGCTAANCTNAGCAGTGAACGAGGACTGATTATTGAAGTTGATGAAATTAACAATATCCCTCCAGAAGAATGGCATGAAAGAGATTTTTCGAGATTAGGAATGGCGAACAACGCNAAGCAGCGTACGGTGAGTTTTGTCCAAGAAGATAAAATAAACTATGAAGAGGCTCAAAATGGTTTAAGTGTTAACAGGGAGGAGCGCCTCAAATTCGACGAAATCAGAGATAGTATCAACTTNGATAAGAAAAAAAGCTGATTGAGGCGACAAAAGTGATTTTTTATTGTCTATTTGGGTGGCCGAATCAGTCAATTTGTATATTGATTCTCTGAAACCGAATCATTCAACGATATTGGGAGTTTTGAATGGCCGCTAAAGACACGGAAGAGAAGAAATCAGATGAGCAGGATGTAGATCTCGCCCTAGATATGAGCCAAACAGCGGTAAAGAAAATGATAGCTGAGGCTCGTGACCGAGGTTATATTACTTATGATCAATTAAATAATGTTTTACCACCTGACCAGGTGTCATCAGAACAAATTGAAGATGTCATGTCTATGTTATCGGAGATGGGCATAAACATAATTGAAGATGATGAAGCTGAAGACGAAGATAATAGAAACACAGATTTAGTTACGACAGCAGGAACTAAAGATGTTGCACTTTCGTCTGGCGATAGCGAGAAATTGGATAGAACTGATGACCCTGTACGCATGTATTTGCGAGAAATGGGTTCAGTTGAATTATTAAGTAGAGAAGGCGAAATCGCAATCGCCAAGCGGATTGAGGCTGGTCGAAATACTATGATTTCTGGCTTGTGCGAAAGCCCTTTGACCTTTCAGGCTATAACAATTTGGCGTGACGAATTGCTAAATGAAGACATTCTTCTAAGAGACGTAATAGATCTNGAGGCAACTTTTGGTAATCAACTTGGGGAGGATGACGAACCGGTTATAGACACGGCGAATGTTACAGCAGAAAAAGCAGCTGTGAAAAATGATGAGCCAGAGCTAGATGCAGACGGNAATCCCATTATNCACGATGATGAAGATGATGAAGACGATGAACAGTCTAATATGTCATTAGCTGCTATGGAAGCAGCTCTTAAACCTCAAGCTCTAGAGACCTTAGAACATATTGCAGGTAACTATGAACATCTCTCAGCGATGCAAGATGTGCGAATATCGGCCACTCTCAATAAGAGCGANAATTTTACGAATGATGAGGAGGAGACATATCAGTCATTAAGGGCTGAGATAGTTCAACTTGTTAATGAATTGCACCTTCACAACAATAGGATAGAAGCACTNATTGATCAGCTCTATGGTATAAATCGTCGGATAATGCAAATTGACGGGGCTATGGTCAAGTTGGCTGATCAGGCGCGTATTAACCGTCGAGATTTCATCGAAGAATATAGAGGTCAAGAGTTGGATCCCGGTTGGCTCGACCGCATGGCAGAAAAAACTGGCCGTGGGTGGCAGATGTTTATCGAAAAGTCGCGGGAGAAAGCAGAAGAACTTAGGGCAGATATGGCACAGGTCGGGCAGTATATCGGTCTGGATATAGCAGAGTTTCGCAGAATCGTGGCACAAGTCCAAAAAGGGGAAAAGGAAGCTCGCCAAGCGAAAAAAGAAATGGTTGAAGCAAACCTTAGATTGGTAATCTCGATTGCAAAAAAATATACAAATCGTGGATTACAATTTCTTGATTTAATCCAAGAGGGCAATATCGGATTAATGAAAGCTGTTGATAAATTTGAATATAGGCGCGGATACAAGTTTTCTACATATGCTACTTGGTGGATTAGGCAGGCTATTACACGTTCAATAGCAGACCAAGCTCGAACAATTCGGATCCCTGTTCATATGATTGAGACTATCAATAAGCTAGTCAGGACAGGTCGGCAAATGTTGCATGAGATAGGTCGCGAGCCTACTCCTGAAGAACTTGCTGAAAAGCTGCAGATGCCGCTTGAAAAAGTCCGTAAAGTTATGAAAATTGCCAAAGAACCTATTTCATTGGAAACACCCATTGGTGACGAGGAAGATAGTCAACTTGGAGATTTTATAGAAGATAAGAACGCTGTTTTGCCGCTTGATAGCGCGATACAAGAAAACCTTAAAGAAACAACGACTAGAGTTCTGTCATCGTTAACGCCGCGAGAGGAACGTGTCCTGCGGATGCGGTTTGGCATTGGCATGAATACTGATCATACGCTCGAAGAAGTAGGTCAGCAATTCAGTGTCACTAGGGAGCGGATAAGGCAAATAGAAGCTAAGGCTCTTAGGAAGTTAAAACATCCAAGCCGTTCCCGTAAGCTAAGAAGTTTTTTGGATCAGTAGCTCCTATAAAATAGTGGTCACAACTGAATTTGGGCAAAACAAAAAATATTATCATAAAGACTAATGGACTGGGTCTATACGATTTCACTAGTGAGCTAAAAAATTGGGTTTCGGGTGAGGGAATACTGCATTTGTTTGCAAAACATACCTCTGCAAGTCTTCTAATACAGGAAAATTTTGATCCAGAGGTAAAAACGGATCTAATCAATTTTTTTGTAAGGTTAGTTCCGTTCGCGTCAGATCCAAGAATGCGGTATCTTTCACATCGCTATGAAGGTGAAGATGATATGCCCGCACACATAAAGGCTGCGTTGGGTCAAGTCTCTCTTACAATACCCGTAATTGAAGGGGAATTGACTTTGGGTACTTGGCAAGGCGTTTATTTATTTGAGCACAGGACATCTCCAAAAACCAGAGAAGTTGTAGCAAAGCTGCAAAGTGACACATAATTCCACTGTTAGTAAAAAAAGTGTATCAAATAGCAAGATCACACAATATGTTGTTACTGAAAAGCTAGGATTAATAGTCCCTGCTTATTGAAACTGATTGAAAGGAAGATCAATGCGCTGCCCTTTTTGTGGTAATATTGATACTCAAGTCAAGGATTCCAGGCCTGCTGAAGATCATGTATCAATTCGCAGGAGAAGATTTTGTTCTGCTTGTGGAGGCCGGTTTACAACATATGAACGTGTACAATTACGGGACCTAGTAGTTATAAAGTCCAATGGTCGCCGAGAGGAATTTGACAGATCAAAGCTAGAGAGATCAATTAGAATTGCACTCCAAAAGCGGCCCGTTGAGCATGAGCGTATGGATCAAATGATTTCTGGGATAGTACGTAGGTTAGAAAGCTCAGGCGAAACCGATATCCCCTCCAATCAAATTGGTGAAATCGTTATGGAATCTTTAGCGAGAATTGACACTGTTGCTTATGTCCGGTTTGCCAGTGTCTATAAGAATTTTCAAAATCCAGACGATTTTGATAAATTTGTCAGCGAGTTACGCCCAAAACCTCTCGACGAATAGACAGTATGGTTAATCAGTCCTTGACCTATGAACATTTCATGTCGGTGGCATTGTCACTTGGGCGCCGTGGCCTTGGTAAAACTTGGCCAAACCCTTCAGTTGGCTGCGTCATTGTTAGAGATGGTATTGTCGTCGGAAGAGGGCTTACTGGAAAGGGCGGTCGTCCTCATGCTGAAACCCAAGCATTGACCCAGGCTGGGAAGAGGGCCAAAGGTTCTACCGTTTTTGTTACGCTGGAGCCGTGCTCTCATCAGGGTCAAACAGGTTCTTGTGCAAGGGCAATAATTGAAGCTGGTGTTAATCATGTGGTAGTAGCGATAAAAGATAATGATCCTCGGGTAAATGGGTCAGGTTTGAGAATGCTAAGATCTGCTGGAATTAAAGTCACAACTGGCGTACTTTCTGACGAGGCAAAGTCCGATCATAATGGCTTTTTGCTTAAAAATAATGAGAGCAGACCAAAAGTTACTTTAAAGTTAGCGACAAGTCTTGACGGTCGTATTGCGGCCCGTACTGGTGATAGCCAATGGATCACAAATGAGAGATCGCGAGAAATAGTTCAGCTCCAGCGATCGCATCACGACGCAATAATGATTGGTGCAGGGACTGCTCGCAATGATAACCCAAGACTTACCGTNAGGAATACTGCNCTTTCNGCNAATCCTGTTCGCATAATAATTTCNGATAAAATTNATTTACCAATAAANAGTAAGCTGTTTANGTCAATNAAATCACATCCTACTTGGATTATCCATGGTGNTGATACTGACGAAGAAATAAAAAAGGCNTGGACTGANGAGGGCGCAAAGCTGTTAAAGACAGAAAGCGCTAACGGAAAGATTTTGCTCAAGAATGCCCTTATAAATTTAGCAAGTGAGGGAATTACGTCTGTTTATTGTGAAGGTGGTAGCANGCTGGCTGCGAGCTTACTCGCAGATAATTTCGTTGATGAATTAATAATTTTTACAGCTGGTGTCATCATAGGAGGAGATGGTTTGCCGACGGTTGCATCTTTGGGNCTTGATAATCTTAAAGATGCCAGGCGTCTAAACCTTTTAGAGACTATGACAATTGATGGTGATGTAATGACCCGATGGTCTTTTAACTAGAAGCATCCACTTCTACTAAAGCATCACAATGGTGAAAATTTAAACTAGTACTTCTAATCTTGCTTTTAAATAAGTAGGTTTCAAACATCCAAATAGTGTGAGAGTTAGAATTCAAATTATTCAAAGAAAATAAATCCGAAGGATAGTATCATGTTCACTGGAATAGTAACTGACATAGGTAAAATTATTGAGCTAGAGAAGCGTGGTGATTTAAGGGCAAGAATCCAAACTGACTACGACATTAATACCATAGCGATTGGTGCGTCTATTGCATGCGATGGAATTTGTTTAACAGTCATAAAAACTGGCTCAAATTGGTTCGATGTGGAAATAAGTGCAGAAAGTGTTCAAAAGACTCATTTAAAATTTAACACATGGGTAATCGGAGCTTATCTTAACCTTGAACGATCGCTCAGGGTAGGGGATGAGCTCGGGGGGCACTTAGTATCAGGCCATATTGACGGCGTGGTTGAAATAATCGATATGAAAGAAGAAGGTGATAGTACCAGATTTGTATTTTCAGCCCCACAAGACTTGCAAAAATTTATTGCTCCAAAGGGGTCAGTCGCTTTGAATGGAACCTCATTAACCGTCAATGAGGTTTCTGAGTTAAATTTTGGTGTAAATATAATTCCTCATACTAAGGAGGTTACAACATGGGGGACTTCAAAGATTGGTGACTATTTAAACTTAGAAATTGACACACTGGCCCGTTATGTTGCTAGGTTGAATGAGACCAACGCAACAGCTGGTTATTCTGCAGGATGAAATCCTTCAATTAGTTGAAAAAGACCAATTCTTGCTCCTAAGTAAATGCAGGAAAGTGTTAAAGGGGCGGAGTAACTTAAAGCGCTGAAAGCTGTCAAGCCTTGGCCCACAGAGCAACCCAAAGATAACACTGCGCCTATACCCATAATTGATGCGCCAAGAATTTGTCGTTTTAGTTCTCGTGGATCTTCACACGCTTCCCAACGAAAATGACCTTTTATTAAAGAACCGAAAAAGGCCCCAGTCAAAACGCCAATTACTGCTCCAATGCCAAACTTCATACTTATTGCACTGCCGTACATCGCATAAAGAATAGTTTCACCAACTGGCGCGACAAATGTGAAAGACTGAACAGCAATTGGTTCGTAGGCTGACCTAGCTATCCAAGATGTGCCCAGCCACCCAACCACGATAGCAACCGATACAATTATTGACCAAAAAATAGAGGTAAATTTCATTTGGTTTTTATGGTTGTATAAGCCATACACCAGAAAAACTCCCCCTATTATTAGTCCAAATATCGTTGGATTTATTCCAAAGGTTTGAGATCCTAGATATGATATGCTTGGTGGTGTAGATGTCTCTAACGGGATTATGGGAAACAAAGTAACGCGTAATTTTGCCAATGGCCCTGAGATAGTGAAGTAGGCAGAGACTCCCATTACTAAAACAAGTACAAAAGATCTCAAGTCACCTCCACCGAGGCGAGCCAAAGCCCCGTACCCGCAATTTCCGCAGATAGCCATCCCATACCCAAAGAGGAGGCCTCCTAATATGGCAGAATACAGGTTCACCTCAGTGGAAAGATATAAGCTTTCTGAAAGGTTAATTAATCCATAATGATTAAATAAATGCACACCTATTATACTTAATCCAAGTGCAAGTGCCCACATTCTTATTCTTACTTGTGACCCGCCGTAAGCTGCATCTTCAATTGCTCCCAAGGTACAGAACCGCCCCATTCGGGCGGCTAATCCTAAAAGAATACCCCCTCCTAAACCAACTAAAGTTGAAAGTTCATTGCCCCCTAAAGTACTAAACATCGAAAGTTCTCATCATAAATAAATAGAAATATGCCAAAATTTTTATATAAATTAAAAAAGGCACTTAAACTTCATTTTTGGGATTACAAAATAAGTCGTAGACCACTTCTAGCACTCGCTTTGGTTTGTCATCGGCTAAACGATAGTAGATCGTTTTTCCGTCGCGCCTTGGTATTACCAGGCCCTCTAATCTGAGTCTTGATAGTTGCTGTGAGACAGCTGCTTGACGCGCGGAAATAAGATCTTCTAATTCTGTGACAGACTTTTCGCCAGATACTAGGTGGCATAATATCATGAGACGCCCCTCGTGACTAATAGCTTTCAAAAATGCAGATGCATTTGTGGCTTTGTTTGCTAATTCATCTAGTTCGTCATCCGACATGTTCTTCGTGATAACTGGTAGGATCATTTTACGGTTATTCCTTTTGTACTTGATGAACAATGAAGATTTTTCAGCTGGTACAATTTTTTAAAATCTGTATCTGGCGTTTTTTATTTATTTATATTTTGTTTCTCTTTTTANCATAATCTCTAACATACCCCAAAATAAATCATCTCCGATATATCCTTCTATTCTAGAAATTTCTTTAGAGTTGTTTGTAAGGATNAANGTTGGGGTAAATACTACTGGCTCTACACCATTCATTTCCGCTTCGTAGTCAGTAATGTCAAATCTTAATAATGGTGCAAACTTACCCTCTCTTGTTTTAGGGTAGATATGCGCAATTTCTTCATCCCATATTTCACAATAAAAACATCCTTTTTGTTCNACATACACCAAATTATATTTTTCTGATGCATANGCAAAACTCCAAGCCATTAAAAGTATTAGGGTTTGTAATGTTANTTTCATGAGCTNAAGCAATGATTGACGAGAATTATTACATCTTCTATAATATGAATATATGAATTAAACAAGGATCCTCCGCATGTTAGATGTCTCGATATGGGGAGCGTTTATAGGCGGTTTAATTGTGTTTTTCTCGCCCTGTGTGTTGCCTATAGTACCATTTTACATAAGCTATATGGCTGGAGCAGGCCTTGCCGGGCTTAAAGAAGACGGTGTGATACCTTCGGATATCCGGCGTAAAGCACTAATTTCGGCGCTTTTTTTCTCGTTGGGTATAATTACTGTATTTGTTCTTCTAGGAGCCGCTGCCTTTTCTATTTCTCAAGCCTTTAGGAGCTTTCAAGACGAATTTCGTTGGTTTGCAGGCACAATTATTTTCCTAATGGGCCTTCATTTTTTGGGTGTTTTCAAAATTGGGTTTTTGGACCGTCAATTTCAATTAAACGTTGGCGACACCGGTAAGATGGATATCGTTGGATCATTCCTTGTTGGCTTGGCATTTGCAGCAGGCTGGACGCCATGCGTTGGTGGTGTTTTAACGGCCGTGATTATGACTGCATCCTTAGAGTCAAGTGCTTACAGAGGCCTTTTACTGCTATTTACCTTTGGAGTGGGATTAACACTGCCTTTCGTTTTAGCAGCTTTCTTTATTAAACCTTTTTTAAGGTTTGCTGCGCAGTTTCGGCCATATTTAGGTTATGTCGAAAAGTTAATGGGGCTCATATTAATCTTTTTTTCTATACTATTGGTTACTGGGTCTATTAGCACGATAGCAAATTGGATGCTTCTTGTTTTTCCTGAATTATTTGGAGTTTAGATATGATTATTAAGAAATATTTCGTAATTACGTTGATGGCCTTTTTCTCTTTGATGGCAACAAATACTACCGCATTAGAGGTTGGAGATGATGGGCTTCATAAAACAAAATGGATGCAAGATACATTCAAGGACTTGCGTGAGGATTTAGAAGAGGCGAATACTGAGGGAAAGCGGTTAGTTCTATTTTTTGAACAAATTGGCTGCATATATTGTACTAAAATGCATAAAGAGGTTTTCTCAAAAGAGAATATTTCCAACTACATAGAAAATAATTTCTTTGTGGTTCAATTAAATTTGCATGGAGATATAGAGGTTACAGATTTTGACGGTGAAGTCTTGCCAGAAAAAGATATGGCTCGAAAATGGGGGATTCTCTTTACGCCATCAATTATTTTTCTTCCTCAACAAGTTAAAGGTGATGATTCTGCACAGCGAGCATCTGTTGCAATGATGCCTGGGGCCTTTCATCCAGGTACGACCTTAGATCTATTTACATGGGTTCGCGAAGAACGTTATCTACTTGATAATGGAGAAGATTTTCAGCGATACCATGCAAGAATGGTAAATGAAAGACGCGCTGCTAGGTCTGATTAACTGTACTAAAGAAGTAAGTTATTCAAATTTTAGAATTTATTCTTGCACGATTACTAATTCGTGCTTTAGGGTGTGGTTAGCAAGGTAGAGTCTCTTTACGATAGCTTAGGAGAGTAAAATGAAACTTTTTGCAAAGGTAGCTTTTGCGGCTGCATTTATCGGTAGCGCCTCATTCGCAGGGTCGATTGCTCCATCAGATGTCGCTTTCGGTAGTGATGGAGAAGTAACTGCATCTCTAACAGGTGTTTCTGGAGATGCCGCTAATGGTCGAAAACTTTTTATGAATAGGAAAAAAGGAAATTGTTTGGCCTGCCATGTCAATTCAGATATGAGTGAACAGTCATTTCATGGAGAAGTGGGCCCTGAATTAGATGGTGTTGCAGCTCGTTGGAATACGGCAGAACTTCGAGGAATTTTAGTAAATTCTAAAGGGATGTTTGAAGGAACTATAATGCCCTCCTTCTATTGGGACTCAGGCTATGAGCGGACGCTGAAAAAGTTTGTAGGTAAGACAATACTTGGAGCGCAAGAAGTAGAAGATGTTTTAGCTTATCTTTCAACATTGAAAGAATAAGTTGTTAGTAGATCTAAGGAGATAAAAATGAAACTCACACGACGTGATACAATGGCGATAGGTGGAGCGGCTGCGCTGATGACTATTTTGCCTTCGCTTTCATCAGCGGCAATACCTGTAAATGAGTTAGTAATGGGCGTTACTGGAGGTGCCGATGCAGCATCCACAGGAATTTCTCTAACTGCACCTGAAATTGCTGAAAACGGCAATACGGTGCCAATTTCGATAGATGCACCGGGTGCAGTAGCGATTACTGTAATGGCAGCAGGGAACCCTCGTCCAGGAGTGGCTACATTCAATTTTGGCGCTGGATCTGCCTCGCAGAGCGCAACAACCCGAATTAGGCTGGCTGGCACTCAAGATGTGGTTGCAGTTGCAGAGATGGCAGATGGTTCGTTTGCGTCTGCGCATCAAACAGTAAAAGTTACTATTGGCGGCTGCGGCGGCTAAAAAAGGGGGAAAAGTTATGGCAAAAGGCGTAAAAGCGAGAGTTAAAGTTCCAAAAACTGCAGATGTTGGAGAAATTGTGACTTTAAAAACATTGATAAGTCATAAAATGGAAAGTGGGCTGCGAAAAGATAGTGATGGTAATAAAATTCCCCAATCAATTATTAACCGGTTCACATGTGCCTTCAATGGAAATACAGTGATTGATGTTAAGATGGCTGCTGCAATCTCTACCAATCCTTATTTTGCATTTGACGCTGTTGTTCCTGAGGCGGGTGAGTTTCATTTTACTTGGTACGACGATGACGGATCTATTTACGAGGAAAAGAAGAGTGTCAAAATAGCGTAATGATGCTCAAATGCGCAGATTTTGCGCCTCTATTATTGGGAGGAAACTTATGAAGTTTAAGAAACTAATTACAGTAGTGGTTGGAGCATTAGCTATTCCATTTGCCGCTATTGCAGGTGAAGACTCGCAGCTAACCGTTGAGGGTCAACTAATGGTTACCTCGGTTGCTGCACCTGCGCACATGGAGAATGTTGACGAAATTTTCTCTGGGTGGGTTTTTAGGAAGGATGAAACGCAAGCACTTCAGATGGATGATTTCGACAATCCTGCATTTATCTTCATTGACAAGGCAATTGATACCTTCAGCAAAGTAGAGGGGACTGTGGGAAAGGCCTGCGTTTCATGCCATGAATCTCCGGAGGTTTTTAAAGGTCTTCGAGCTTCTATGCCTAGAATTAATAGTTCTGGGGAATTAGAAACCATTCCTGAGTTAGTAAACGGCTGCCGTACCGAAAGAATGGGTGCTGAAAAGTGGAAGTGGTCGGGAGGTGATATGGCTGGTATCATCGGTCTAATAGGGCTGCAATCAAGAGGCATGACTGTTAATGTCGCTATTGATGGCGCCGCTTCCAGCGCTTGGGATAAAGGCAAAGATTTATATTATACTCGTGTAGGTCAATTAAATATGTCTTGCGCGAATTGCCATGAAGATAATTATGGCAATATGATAAGGGCTGACCATTTATCCATGGGACAGATTAATGGCTTTCCAACTTACAGACTAAAAAATGCAAAATTAAATACCATCCACGGACGTTTTAAGGGTTGTATGAAGAATATTCGTGCCACCCCTTACAAAGAGGGTGGTGACGAATTCAAAGCTCTAGAGCTTTATGTTGCATCTCGTTCTAATGGTTTGACAATAGAAACACCATCAGTTCGAAACTAAGGAAATAAAACCCCGGCAGACTTATGCCGGGGTTTCTGCTTGTTTAAAAATTCAAACATGCGAATATGTATTTGGCTTTGAGAGAGTAGATAAATGATATCACGCCGCGATTTTTTACAAGTTGGAATGGCAACAACAGCAATATATGGTGCTTCAGGATTTGGTAATTTCTCTAGACTTGCTGCGCAACAAAAGCTTACTCAGGATGATCTCCTGAAATTTGATACCTATGGAAATGTTTCATTAATTCATATTACTGATATACATGGGCAATTAAAGCCAATATATTTCCGTGAGCCAGAGATTAACCTTGGTGTTGGTAACGCTACTGGACAAGTCCCGCATATAACGGGAGCCCAGTTTCGCAAGATGTATGGGATAAATGATGGAAGCCCTTCTCATTACGCCCTAACTCATAATGATTTCTCTGCGCTTGCCAAAGAATATGGGCGTTTAGGAGGGCTCGATAGAGTTGCGACTGTAATAAAGGCTATTCGAGCTGACAGACCAGATGCTATTCTTTTGGATGGTGGGGATACTTGGCATGGATCTTATACATGTCATCATACCCAAGGCCAAGATATGGTAAATGTTATGAATGCTTTGAATACTGAAGCTATGACGTTTCACTGGGAATTTACTTTAGGTTCTGACAGAGTACACGAAATAATTGATACTCTTCCATTCCCTGCGCTTGGTCAAAATATATTTGATGCTGAATGGGATGAACCCGCAGAGTATTTTAAGCCATATACTTTTTTTGAAAGAGGAGGTTCAAAAATCGCAGTAATTGGCCAGGCTTTTCCATATATGCCTATTGCTAATCCAGGTTGGATGTTTCCAGAATACAGTTTCGGTATTAGAGATGAAAATATGCAAGCAATGGTTGATGAGGTTCGTGGGCTAGGGGCAGACCTTGTTGTGGTATTATCTCATAATGGTTTTGACGTAGACAAAAAGATGGCCAGTATTGTGACTGGGATA
>PAHS01000038.1 GCA_002711145.1 Marinovum sp.
GTTAAATTTTAATATATTCACATGGGGTGTTTGGGGGATCAGCCTTTGCATATGGGGGTCTAATAAGAAGAGCATTGGAATTAGATAACAGCGCTAACCGAGCACTATCTTGGCTTTCTATTGGCTCGAGAGATCCGTTTGGTAATAAAACTGCACGCATATAATGTTCGCGCGGTCCATTTTTAGGCACTGAAGTGGCGCATAGTCCCATTAATTGTTGGGTTCGTTTTCGCTCCAGCCCTAACATTGCCTGTATCAATGGCTTAATAAAGACGTAGCCACAAACTAGGGCTGAAACTGGGTTCCCTGGCAAACCAACAATTAAAGTATCTTTTATTTTTCCAGCCATTAATGGTTTTCCGGGGCGCATTGCTATCTTATGAAAGCTTTTATCAAACCCACAATTATCAATTGCTTGATTAACAAGATCATATTTTCCGACCGAAGCTCCACCAATTGTGATAATGAGATCAGAATCTTGTGCTAAACCTATTACGTATTCGATAGATTCTAAGCTGTCCTGAGCTATTGGTAGTATTCTTGCTTGCGCGCCGCATTCCTCACACAGCGACGCTATTCCGTAAGCGTTAGAGGCAATGATTTGATCGGAGTTAGGTGACTCGCCTGGAAGTACTAACTCATNGCCAGTAGAAATTATTGCCACTGTTGGCTTCTCTTGCACGTCTAAACAGGGGAAATTCATAGCAGCTAAAAGTGAAATGTCTTTTGGTCCCAATACAAGTGGAGCGTTTACTTTATGACCGATAGAAAAGTCAGAACCTTCCAGCCTAATATTGGATTTTCTGTCAAACCCTTCTTTTAGTTTTATAAGATCCCCAAAAGTTTCCACGTCCTCTTGTATTATTACAAAGTTTGCTCCATCGGGAATTCTGGACCCGGTAAATATTCTTACTGCTTGATTGTTGTTAATCTTGTTTGGATAGGAATGCCCTGCAGAAGATTCCCCAACAACCTTAAACTCGGTTCCAGTTTTCAAGTTTTGTTTATTTATTGCATACCCGTCCATCGCTGAGGATGGAAAAGGAGGGTTGTTGCGATTTGCNTCCAGCGGTACAGCCAATACACGTCCAAGGCATTTTTTTAGCTCAACATTTTCAACCTGCGTAACTTTTGCAAGTGCAAATAATTTCTCTAGAGCTTCGTTCACAGAAATCATGGGTTCTCTACTCGTCCCGACTTTCCGCCTTCCTTCAATGTCAGTCGAATACGCCCTATTTCCATTGTTTTATCTACGGCCTTCAACATATCNTAAATGGTAAGAGACGCGATTGATACGGCTGTTAAAGCCTCCATTTCTACTCCAGTCGGTCCATTAGTTCTCACATGAGCTTCTATCTCCACTCCTGGGAGATCAATATTTTGGATAAGATTNATTTTTACATTGCTTAACGGGATTGGGTGGCAAAGAGGTATTAATTCTGAGGTTTTTTTGCAGCCCATGATGCCTGCTATACGAGCAATGGACAAAACATCGCCTTTCTTAGCTTTACCCTCTGTCATAATATCAAAGGTCTCACGCTTCATACTGACGTTACCTTTTGCGATAGCAATTCGGTNGGTATTATCCTTTGAGCTTACGTCAACCATGTGGGCGTTGCCTTTACTGTCAAAGTGGGTCAAAGACTTGGACATTTACTGACTCAATGGCTTATTTAGAATGTCTTGGGTGGCTCTTTTAACATCTTCTTGCCGCATCAAACTTTCTCCTATTAGAAATGACCTGACGCCAATTCTGGCCATAGATTTAAGATCATCATTATTAAAAAGTCCACTTTCGCTTACAATCAATCGGTCGCCNGGTATAAGTTTTGATAATCTCTTTGTCGTATCAATTGAAGTCTCAAATGTTTTTAGATTTCTGTTGTTTATCCCAATCATTGGAGATTTTAAGTTCATTGCTCTCTCAAGTTCTATTTCGTCGTGNACCTCAATTAAAACATCCATGTCCCAGTAGNCCGCNGCGTGCTCTAGATCCATAGCTTGTTGATCACTGACCGAAGCCATGATTATCAAGATGCAGTCTGCATTTAATGCTCGAGCCTCACTAACTTGATATGTATCATACATAAAATCTTTTCGTAGAGCAGGGAGGTTGCTTGAATTTCTNACGAGCTTTAAATANGCTTTATCACCCATAAAACTNGGTTTATCTGTCAAGACAGACAAGCAAGTAGCTCCACCTTCTTCGTATGCTNTAGCTANTTCTTCTGGATTAAAGTCATCTCGGATNAGCCCTTTTGACGGNGACGCTTTTTTAATTTCTGCTATTAATCCGTAACCGTCCTTTTGAGCAAGTTTTATTGCTTCATAGAATTTTCTCACTGGAGCAGCAGTTTTTGCGAGATCCTCGATACTACCTATAGATATGAGCTTTTTATCTTTTTCGATTTCTTCTAATTTATATTCTTTAATAGTATCTAAAATGGTCGTTGTCATAGCTCACCTTTTGAAACTTTCTTTACAATCTCTAAAGCTTCTTTTGCCTTGCCACTTTCTATACTTTCGACTGAGTGCTCAACTCCCTCTATTAATGAGTCGCATTTGCCTGCAATTATTAAAGCTGCAGCAGAATTTAAAAGTACTGCGTCGCGGTATGCATTTTTTTTACCTTCTAAAAGGCCTTTNAGTTCAGCTGCGTTCTCATCTGGAGAACCACCTAATATCTCCGATAATTTATGAGTAGGTAACCCCGCATCTTCTGGATGGATTTCGAAAGAACTAATTTTCCCATCAACAAGCTCGACTACTGAAGAAGATCCAACTATCGTGAGTTCATCGGTGCCATCTGAACCGTGAACAAGCCAAGCCTTTTCACAGCCCAGGGTATCTAAAGTTTCAGCCATTGGAAAAAGTAAATCTGGTGCAAATGCACCACTTAGCTGACGTTTAACACCTGCAGGATTAGTTAATGGCCCCAAGATATTGAAAATAGTTTTACACCCAAGTTCCTGCCTAATTGGCATTACATGTCTAGTGGCTGGGTGATGCATCGGTGCCATCATAAACCCTATGCCAGCATGTTTGATTTCAGCCTCCACAACGCTTGAATCCACCATTACATTTATACCGAGTGCTGTTAAAGCATCTGCAGCACCTGATTTTGAGCTTAAGTTCTTATTTCCGTGTTTTGCCACATTTATTCCAGCCCCAGCTACTACGAACGCGGATGCAGTAGAAATATTTAAAGTACCAACTCCGTCACCGCCTGTGCCAACTATATCTATGGAGCCGAGTGGAGCTTTTACAGAAATGCATCTAGATCTCATGGCTGCTGCCGCTGCTGAATATTCCGAAACTGACTCTCCACGAGCTCTCATTGCCATTAACAGGCCGCCNACCTGGGAAGGAGCTGCTTTGCCCTCAAACAAGATATCAAATGCTAATTTAGCTTGGGCCGTGCTTAATGGTCCTTCTGAGGCCGCATATATTAAAGGTTTCATTTCCTCGGTCATATTTTAATTCCCGTCTTATCAAAAAAATTATTTATTAATTGATATCCATACTGCGATGCGATTGACTCAGGATGAAACTGTACTCCATACATAGGGTAATTATTGTGGGCAATTCCCATGATGGTACCATCCTTGAGCCAGGCAGTTTTTCTTATTTCGTATGGTAACTTCTCTTGAGACACGATTAAAGAATGGTACCTGGTTGCATTGAACGCTTGAGGTACNCCCTCCAAGATGCCCTCATTATCGTGATGAATTTCACCTAGTTTTCCATGAATAATTTCATGGCAACGTGTAATCTTGGCTCCAAATGCCTGGGCTATGGTTTGATGTCCCAAACAGACCCCTAATAAAGGTATATTATTTTCTGCTGCGCTCAGCGTTAATTCCAAACAGATCCCAGCTTGATTTGGATCACAAGGGCCGGGGGAAAGTATTATTCCGGATGGTGCCATGTCAATAGCTTCAGAAACGCTAATGGCGTCATTACGCTTTACTAGGATGTTTGACGATATTTTTCCGATTAAATGAACCAGATTATATGTAAAACTATCATAGTTATCGATAATTAGGATCATACTTTTTCCTTTAGAGCGATCGGGACTAGCGCCAGAAGACTTCGTAGAGTATTACTNGTTCTGTGATAGTTGTGGGTATCGATGTGCGCAAGTGTTTTAAGAATATGCAGTCACTTTTATTCAAGGAGAGAGCGCTATAACTAAGTTTATCTTTGGCATTGCTTTTGCGTTAATCTTAGGAGGTGTTGTTCTAAGTATTCCTGCAACTGTAAAAATACTTAAAGTGCAACAAAATGAATTGCCGAGTGAAGTGATATTAGAAGTTCCTTCTGGTTCAGAATTTGATCAATCTCGGCCTGATTTACCTCCAGTTGCACTTTATCAGCTGGAACCAGTGATAATGCCATTAAATAAAAATGTTTTAGTCCTTGAAACAGATCTGGACAATAAATTAACCGACCAAATTACAGCACCAGCCCTTGAGCCAAAGGCTGATGTGTTTGTTGACACTCTTAATGTAGGGACAGGTGAGCCTCCATCGAAACAGGGTCAGCTATTTCAACCTCAACCAAATGAAACTCGGCCTGTTCTTCCGTCTATTGCAAAAAATTTAGATACTTCTTCGGTGATAAGTGAGAGCCTTATAGAAAATCCATCTAATGTAATCATAAACCATAGTATAGACCCGATAGAATTTGATAAGACCGCAAATCCTGAATTGGATAATTTTAATCCAAGCCTTCCAACTGAGCCAAACGTACCTATTTTTGGGGTTAATCCAGTTGGTGATAACGTCCAAAATCTATCTGATAAATGAATGTGTAGAGTTAATAAGCCTTCATAAGTTCTATTTTACAGCTCAAAACTTTCGAATTTTTATGAATTAATCTAATCTTTGGAAGTTGCAAAAATGCCTGCGTCAGCAGCAGCGCGCCTTATTGCGTTGGATTTATGCACTGTTTCCATGTACTCGTCTTCCGGTGTGCTATCGTAGACTACACCTCCACCTGCTTGAATATAAAGCTTTTGATTTTTCAAAATAGCCGTACGCAATGCGATACACATATCCATGTCACCAGCTGCGCTGAAATAGCCAACGCCACCTCCATATACGCCTCTTTTTTCAGGTTCCAATTCATCGATGATTTCCATTGCTCTTACTTTTGGAGCGCCCGAAACTGTACCGGCGGGCATGCCTGCAAAAAAAGCAGATAATGCGTCATATTCTGGTGCAAGCTCTCCAACAACATTTGAAACTATGTGCATAACATGGCTATATCGTTCAATTATAAATTCTTCTGTTGGTGTTACTGTACCAATCTTTGATACACGTCCGACGTCATTCCGTCCTAAGTCTAACAGCATTAAATGCTCTGCTAATTCTTTTTTATCATTTAGTAATTCAATTTCTAGGGCTTTGTCTTGCTCAACTGTTTTCCCTCTTGGACGAGTTCCTGCAATTGGTCTTATTGTAATTTGATTATCAAATACACGGACAAGGATTTCTGGGCTCGCGCCAATAATTTGAAAATCACCAAAATTAAAAAAAAACATGAAAGGAGAGGGGTTTGTTCTGCGTAGCGATCGGTACAATGAAAATGGTGGTAAGTTGAAGTCCTGTGACCACCTTTGAGAGGGTACCACTTGAAAAATATCACCGGCTGATATGTATTCTTTGGCTTTCGCAACGGCTTTTAAATAATCAGCTTTCGAAAAGTTTGAAACTGGTGGATTTATATTTTTTGGATTTCCTAAATCTCTTGTTTCTGCAAGTTCTTTTTCAAGCTTTTTAATAGCGCTATTTATTAGTTTTGAGGCATTTTCATATGACTTTTTCGCATCACTGCCATCATCATGCCATGCCGGGGCCACCAATATTACTTCACCCTTGGCTCCGTCCAAGACAGCCACTATAGACGGACGCAAGAAGACCCCATCCGGCAGTCCAATTGGATCAGGGTTTAAATTAGGAAGATTTTCTACTAAACGGATTGTATCATATCCCAAATAGCCAAAAATACCCGCGCTTGACTGTGGTAAATTTTTAGGAATATCGATGTAACTTTCGGATAAGAGTTTTCTTAATCCGGTTAATGGATCTACATCATGTTTTTCAAAAACTCCAGATCCATCATGGTTAATTTTCTTGATATAATTTTCATTTCCCAAACACTTCCAAATTTTATCGGGGCGCATACCTATTATTGAGTATCGACCTCTAATTTCGCCACCTGTTACAGATTCAAGAATAAACGAATTTTCTTCCCCATCCGTTAATTTCATCATTAGCGAAACAGGCGTATCTAAGTCTGCTGCTAAACGGCAATAGACTAATTGATTTATGCCATTCTGATAATTTTTTTCAAAATCTTTGTATTCAGGGATAAGTTCCATAACAGAAGCTATTGAAAGTTTAAGTGCACTGCATTTATGGCACTTTCGTCTACCGCAATACCTCTAGACTTCTGGATGTCTGAAATCATAATCCTGAAAAGGTCTTGAGACAGCGTCGATTTTATTTGGGTTTTCAAAGTTTCTAAAATTTCTACTTCTTCCGGTTTTTCTGCAACCCCATCTTTAATTTCTAGAAGATGGATAATTGCATATGTATCATTTAGTTTTTCTATTCTGTATTCATCTTTACTCATCTCAAAAACTGTTGCGAGAATAGCGGGAGGCGTTTTGTCAGAAAAGCTGTCTCGAGCAATTTCTTCGAATTGAGTCGATTCCATGGAAGCGATATCACCGTTCGATATATAAAGCTGCGCCTCATTTTTTAAAACTTCATTTCTTTTATCACTTATCCAATCATCAGAAACTGTCTGATATACCTCATCAAGTGGCTTTAAAGCTGGTTCCAAAGTTTGATCTAATCGTAAGGCTGCCACCGATCCATCTGCCAAAGGTATTATTTTGGGGAAATCTGTAGCTGAAATTGCTGTCGCCTCAGCTCTAAAACCTTCAAATTTGGTTACTTCGTTATCTTCCATCTGCGGAGAATATGCGATTTCGTAGAGTTCAAGAGGTGTTTCGTTAGCTAACTCTTCTAAGGTCGCACCAGATGCTAGAAGGTCATCGAATTCCTCAGACAGTTTGGCAATTTCAGAAGTTGCCTCAGATAATGCCAATTCTTCGACCAGCTTTGCTTTAACAGAGTTAAATGTTGAAGTCTTAGCATCCTTAATTTCGACCAGTCTGAAAAGGCTTGGGCCCAGATCGGTTTCAAATGGACCTACAACTTCATTTAAATTAGCTTCAAAAATACCATTTGCAGCAGCCTTAAATTCGGATTTTGTTAAAAAGCCTATATCAATTTCATTTAGAGTAAGACCCCGAGCACTTACCAAGCTTTCAAAAGACGTATCTTGATTATTAATTGAATTTAATGCGTCTTCAGCCTCTTCTAACGTAAAAAATACAAGTTTCTCAGAGCGTCTTTTTTCTTTTTCATTAAACTCAGAAAACCGCTTTTCGTAGGCCTCTTCTAAATTGCTTTCTCCGATCTCTATTTTTTGACTGAGCATTATCGGGGTTAATAGTACATAGGAGATCATTTTTGTCTCGGGTCTCATATACTGATCCGACTTATCTAAATGATATGCCATTAATTCTTCTTCAGTTGGCTCAGGATCAGGTTTATTTAAATCTTCCCAATTTAACGAAACTAATTCAAAGTCACGTGTCTGGAGCATATATTTTGCCATAATTTTCAAATAACCTCCTGGAACTGTCACACCTTTAGTAATGCCTGACTGTAAGATCATTCTTGACGTTTCAGCTCTTGTTACATCTTCGTACATAGAAGGTGTCATGCCAGCATTTTCGAGTACAAATGTGTAGGTTTCTTTATCAAATTTTCCATCTAAACCTTGAAAAGCTGACGTCTTGCTTAAACTTGTCACAATTATTTCATCATTTACCGAGATACCGATACGTTTTGCCTCGTCCTCGAGGCTCTTTGCAGTGATCAGTTGGCTTAAAACATTTCCCGTAATACCAAAAGCTTGCGCCTGCTCAAATTTTATCTCTTGTCCCAATTGACTCGAAAAGCGACGCATTTCATTACTCAGGGCTCGGGCATACTCAGTGCTGCTAATTTCGGTCTGTCCAACCGATGCTACAGTATTATTTGAACTAGAAAAATTTACAGCGCCAAAGCCGCCCAAACCAATAATAACAAAGGTCATGAGAATCCAGGCGAAAGTCTTTCCTAATTTACTTTTAGAACCTGCCATTTTTACCTCGAAGAATATAAAAAGATCACTGTGCTTTTTTATGTTTTTTTTCGTTTACACGCTGATAGCTTAGGTTTTGCAGTCTTTCAAGCAAAGTAGTGATCTTATTGTTGTCAATATTAGCGAATGCAATTCTGAATGATCTTGAACCAAGGGGGTCCGTTTTGGGGTAGAACATAGTACCTGGCATTAATAGAATACCCTCATCACGAAAAATTAATGGTGCTAGTATATTACTTCCTTCGAAGAACGGATGTTCAAGGAAAGCAAAATATGCTCCGCACCCTTTTAAGGACCAGCCAAGCTCAGTCAAAGGATGAAATTTCTCTTTAAAATGTCTCGCTCTATCAAGAATTTCATTTCTACGTTCAGTTATCCAAGCGTCTAGATTATTCAAGCCCCAATTCGCGGCGTATTGGCCTAATTGTGCTGGACAAACAGTAAATGTGTCCAAAACCTTTTCTACTTCCAATAAATTTTGATTGCTGGTCAGCAATGCTCCAACCCTGTGACCAGTCATTCGATAGGTTTTAGAAAATGAATAAAGGACTGTAAGTGTGCTATCCCAATCATTGTTTTCGAATAAATCGTGCGGCTTAGAAGCTCTTGGATGAAAATCTTTATACGTTTCATCAAGTATTAAACGTAAATTGTTCGATCTGCATAGGTCAAAAAACTTTTGTAGAATATCATTTGAGTAAACACATCCTGACGGATTGTTTGGGCTGACCAGAACTATGGCACGAGTTTTTTTTGTTATCAGGGCCCTAGCTTTTTCAACTATTGGGCTCATATTTCCATCGGTTTCAAGCGGCACAGTTCTAACACCGGCCATTTGCAGCCACATATGGTGATTGAAGTACCACGGCGTTGGAATTATTACTTCATCGTTTTCATTAGTTAAAGCCGTAATAACGGCACAGAAAGCTTGATTGCAACCGCTAGTAATAGCCACATTTTTTTTACTTATTTGACCGTTATATTGACTAGCCCAATTGCTGGCTAGACTTTCTCTGAGCTCATCTAATCCTAAAACTGGCCCATATGTGTTTATTGCGTTATCAGATAATACTTTATTCGCCATAAACTCCAGCATTTTTGCCGGTGGTGCTTCAGTTGGTGCTGCCTGTGAAACATCTATTATTGGCTTAGATGGTTGTAAGTCAGGATTGGATATCCAATTTTTCACTTCAAGAACTGGCGGTGCATCTACGCTTGTGGTACGTGTCGTTTTTACAACTTTTTCAGTAAATATCATGACTGTCTTAATCTGTTCCTCTGTATGGCTCAACATACTGCAAAGCCATATCCCATGGGAAAAATATCCAAGTATCCTGGCTTACTTCGGTGATAAAAGTATCTACCTGATTTCTTCCAAGTGGTTTTGCGTAAATAGTTGCCACGTGAGCATTGGGCATTATCGAGCGCACTGCTTCAAGTGTTTTGCCGGTATCTACTAAATCGTCGATAACAAGAACCCCTGAGCCATCTCCGGTTAATGCTGAATTTGGCGGTTTTATGACTGTTGGTTCAGTTTGAGTCTGATGATTATATGATTTTACGCTAATCGTATCGACCGTGCGAATATCCAATTCTCTGGCGATAATCATGGCTGGTGCCATACCACCTCTAGTGATTGCTACAACTGCTTTCCAAGCACCATTGTCTGGCCCCTGACCATCAAGCCTCCATGAAAGGGCTCTCGCGTCACGATGTAGCTGATCCCAGCTAACATGAAATCCTTTTTCATGTGGTAAGCGTTCAGACATTAATCTTTCCTTCCAGTAACAGCATCTATATCGGGAGCGTCAACAGCCTTCATACCTACAATATGATAGCCAGAATCAACGTGTAAAACCTCACCAGTGACGCCAGAACCTAGTTCTGAAAGTAAATACAAAGCAGATTTTCCAACATCATCGATAGTAACATTTCTTCTGAGTGGTGAATTAAGTTCGTTCCATTTCAATATGTATCTAAAGTCTCCGATTCCTGAAGCTGCCAAAGTTTTAATGGGACCTGCTGATACCGCGTTAACTCTAATGTTGTCTTTGCCCAAGTCTTCAGCCAAATATTTCACTGACGTTTCTAATGCTGCTTTCGCAACCCCCATTACATTGTAATGGGGCATGACCTGTTCTGCGCCATAATACGTGAGGGTAAGCATTGAGCCACCATTTGGCATCAATTTTTCAGCCTGACGAGCTACCGCTGTGAATGAATATACCGATATATTCATTGTCATGTTGAAATTTTCTAAACTGGTATCAACGTATCTCCCACGGAGCTCCGTTTTATCTGAAAAACCTATTGCGTGAACTAAAAAATCTAAGTGACCCCATTCTTTTTTAATTTCGGCAAACAATTTCAAAATGCTTGAATTATCTGATACATCACATTCAATTAAGAAATCGGAGCCAACTTTTTCGGCAAGTGGACCTACTCTTTTTTTTAAAGCCTCTCCTTGATACGAAAAGGCCATATCTGCGCCTGCTTCAAAGCACGCTTTTGCTATCCCCCATGCTATCGATTTTTCGTTAGCCAACCCCATGATGAGGCCTCGCTTACCAGTCATTAATCCAGATGACATAAATATTCCCCCGAAAAGTAGCTTTATTAACGTTTAAGCTATGGTTAGAAGACCTTCAAGCCTGACAAATATTTTTTCGGCACTAGTTTGTATTAAAAGAGCAGAGATCGTTAGTTGGAGTCATAAATGGTGGTTAGAAGTGGTAAATTTGAGGGAAATAACCCTTTTGAAATTTCGAAAAAGTGGATTTCAGAGGCAGAAGTGGTTGAATTAAATGATCCAAATGCGATTGCACTAAGCACCGTCTCTGAAGATGGCATGCCAAATGTCCGGATGGTTTTACTAAAAAATATTGATCATGACGCTTTCGTATTTTTCACCAATTTCAATTCAAGAAAAGCTATTGAAATCCTTGGCTGTGGAAAGGCTAGCTTTGTTTGGCATTCGAAATTTTTACGCAGGCAAATTAGGGTAAGAGGTTTTGCATCGCTAGAAAGTGATCAGGCGTCTGACGAATATTATAATTCNAGGTCTCTAAGAAGTAGGTTAGGTGCATGGGCGTCATTGCAGTCTAAACCGCTGGCCTCGAGAGAAGTATTGTTGGAAAGAGTTGAAAAGTTCAGTGAGCGCTTTGGTGAGAAACCCAAAAGACCAGAGTTTTGGGGTGGNTTCCGGATAGTACCAGCAGAAATTGAATTTTGGGCGGAAGGCGAGTCCCGCTTACATGATCGTTTTCTATGGGTTAAGGGAGATAAGGCCAGCNATTGGAACGTTGAGCGCTTATATCCTTAATTTTCCTATATAAAGTTGTAAGATGAAATTGCATGCAGTGATAAAAATCATATGGTGTAAGAATTCTGTTTTTATATTTGTGAATAGCATTGTCTTTTTAACTGCTACGCTTTCTTTAGCAGACCCAAAATGCAATCTTGAAGAAGTAAAAATATATAATGGTCTTCAGCTCAAAGCCAAATTTTGCGTCGAAATTGCTAGCAGTTCCGAAGAGCGTCAGCGAGGTTTGATGTTCAGAGAAGAGTTAGGGCTTGGTGATGGAATGATGTTTGTTTACGATCAACCGCAATCGGTTTCGTTTTGGATGAAAAATACCAGTATTCCACTAGACATTATTTTTGCAGATTCAANCGGCTTGATCTTAAAGGTTTTTAAAAATGCTGTTCCTTTTAGTCAGGCNAGTATTTTTGGTGGTAATAATGTGCAATATGTAATCGAAATAAATGCTGGGTTAACTGAAGCANTAGACATCGTTACAGGAAATTTTATAAAAAATATATTNGTCGCTCCAATGAATTAGGTACATTTGGCAAATTAGTAATTGTACTTTTTCATGACTAAGGCCTTTTCAAATCAATTTTGATTATATAGAGACAGCTNTATCGGGGCGTAGCGCAGCCTGGTAGCGCGACGGTTTTGGGTACCGTAGGTCGCAAGTTCGAATCTTGCCGTCCCGACCATCAAAAAAAATACGCCAAAAGGAATTTTGTTAAACTAAATTGGCTTGTNNTTTGTAANAAAAATTTTTTCTGTAAATTNTTTGTNAACTGAGATGAATCACCTTGTGAGTTTATTTTGGCGATAGCGTTATTAACTTTTGCTTGTAAATGTCCAAAATTATTACATTTTAAAGTTCACAAATAAAAATCATTTATAAATTGATTTTTCTTTTTTTGCCCGAAAATAAATAGAAGCGCGAGTCAAGAAAGTTTTTCGCAAATTTATGAAATTTATCTATTGCCTTTGTGGGCAACCTACGTCAAATTGTGGTCACTCGATCAATCACATACTATATGTAGTGTCCGGTGGGTAAAGCGTCGTATCTTTATCTAGGATGGTGTTTGGTCAAATTCATGGCTCATCAAGGTACATTGAGAGCTTAACGAAAAAAGCAAAAAGTAGGCGGGACATAATGAAGATAGGAAGATTTTTTACGACGGCTGGGAACTGTGCGTATGAAAACATAGAGTTTGCACTGACATCATCTGAAATCAAAAATCCAGATGGATCCATAGTTTTTCAGCTAGAAAACGTAGAGGTGCCAAGGAGTTGGTCCCAGGTTGCAAGCGATGTTATTGCACAAAAGTATTTTCGCAAAGCAGGTGTTCCCACTGAAACAAAGAAAGTTAAGGAAAAAGGTGTACCTGAATTCTTGTGGCGATCGGTGCCGACTTCAGACGCGTCTTTCACGGGGGAAACGTCATCTAAACAAGTATTTGACCGTCTAGCCGGGGCTTGGTCGTACTGGGGTTGGAAGGGCGGTTATTTTTCGAATGAGAAAGATGCAAGGGCTTATTATGATGAAATGAGATACATGCTTGCTGCGCAAATGGCAGCGCCAAATAGTCCGCAGTGGTTTAACACAGGGTTACATTGGGCATATGGGATTGATGGTCCAAGCCAGGGCCACCATTACGTAGACTTCAAAACTGGAAAGCTGGTTAAATCAAAAACCGCCTATGAACATCCTCAGCCGCATGCGTGTTTTATACAGTCTGTAAGTGACGATCTTGTAAACGAAGGTGGCATAATGGATCTTTGGGTCCGCGAGGCGCGTTTGTTCAAGTACGGATCTGGCACTGGGACGAATTTTAGCTCACTCAGGGGAAATGGTGAGCCGCTATCTGGTGGCGGTAAGTCCTCTGGGTTGATGGGGTTTCTCAAAATAGGGGATCGCTCTGCCGGTGCAATCAAGTCGGGCGGGACAACACGTCGTGCCGCCAAGATGGTGATTTGCGACGCAGACCATCCGGATATAGAAGAATTCATAAACTGGAAGGTAAAAGAAGAACAAAAAGTAGCATCAATAGTTGCGGGATCAAAAATTCACGAAGCTAAACTGAACGAGATTTTTGCAGCGATTAAAAAGTGGGACGGCGACATTGAAGACGCTGTTGATGCGCAAAAAAATGATGCGTTAAAAGCCGCGGTCAGAGAAGCTAAAAAGTCTTTGATCCCAGAGACCTATATTAAAAGAGTTCTTGACTATGCAAAGCAGGGATATTCGGCAATTGAATTTCCAACCTACGATACAGATTGGGATTCCGAGGCTTATGCATCAGTTTCAGGGCAGAATTCTAATAATTCCATAAGAGTAACTGACGCNTTTCTTGANGCTGTTAAAAATGATGATGANTGGCATTTGAAAAATAGNGTGGATGGAGCAACCGCACGNACGATACGCGCTCGNAAATTATGGGAGGATGTTGGTCATGCNGCATGGGCCTGCGCAGACCCCGGAATTCANTTNCATGATACAGTTAATGCATGGCACACTTGCCCTGAAGATGGAGAGATAAGAGGATCNAACCCATGTTCGGAATATATGTTTTTGGATGATACCGCTTGTAATTTGGCAAGTTTGAATTTGCTAAAATTTCTCTCAAATGGCGAATTTAAGGTAGACGACTATATTCATGCTACNAGGCTTTGGACCATAACACTCGAAATATCTGTGTTAATGGCACAATTTCCATCCAAAGAGATCGCGCAGAGGTCCTATGACTTCCGCACCTTGGGGCTCGGNTACGCAAACATTGGCGGCCTATTAATGAACATGGGCTTAGGTTATGATAGTGACCAAGGGCGATCTTTNTGTGGAGCNTTGACCGCCATTATGACTGGCGTGGCATACTCCACGAGTGCGGAGATGGCAGCAGAAATAGGCGCTTTTCCNAGCTANGCAAAAAATAAAAATCACATGNTGANAGTGATAAGAAANCACAGAAATGCGGCAANAGGCCTAGATGTTGGATACGAGGGCTTGCGNGTCAAACCAGTGGCCCTAGATCATGANAATTGNCCGGATCCTAAATTAATTGAGAAGGCNCTAGGCGCCTGGGACGAAGCTTTGGTTCTTGGTGAGAAAAATGGTTTCCGAAATGCACAAGTTTCTGTGATAGCGCCGACTGGTACCATTGGCTTGGTNATGGACTGTGATACAACTGGGATTGAACCTGACTTCGCGTTAGTTAAATTTAAAAAGCTCGCAGGGGGTGGGTATTTCAAAATCATTAATCAATCGGTGCCGGCAGCTCTCAGAAAGCTTGGGTATTCAGAGGCCAATATAGAGGAAATAGTCTCCTATGCAGTAGGTCACGGGACCATAGGTAATGCGCCTGGGATAAATCATACAAGCCTGATTGGCCATGGTTTTGGACAGCAAGAGATCGACAAAGTTGAAGGGGCGCTAGGCTCTGCTTTCGATATCCGTTTTGTTTTTAATCAATGGACGTTGGGTGCAGATTTTTGCACGGAAGTGTTAGGGATACCTGCAGAAAAGTTGGTGGATAGCAATTTTGATTTACTTCGGCACCTTGGCTACAGCAAGTCGGACATAGAAATGGCTAATGACCATGTCTGTGGAACCATGACGTTGGAGGGTGCGCCACACTTGAACACATCCCATTATCATATTTTTGACTGTGCGAACCCATGTGGGAAGAGTGGTAAACGATATTTATCTGTAAATAGTCACATATATATGATGGCAGCAGCACAGTCGTTTACATCAGGGGCTATTTCAAAAACAATCAACATGCCAAATGATGCAACGATAGAAGACTGTCAAAAAGCATATGAGCTCTCTTGGTCATTAGGTGTTAAAGCAAATGCCCTATACAGAGACGGCTCCAAACTATCACAACCACTGGCGGCAGCATTGCTTGAGGATGATGATGAAGCGGCAGAAATTATGGAGCNGGGTAATGTGCAGGCTAAGGCTGCTACGTTAGCACAAAAAGTCATCGAAAAAGTTGTCATTAAAGANATTCTAAAGGATAAAGAGCGTTCGAAGATGCCAGAGAGGCGTAAGGGCTATACCCAGAAAGCAATAGTGGGTGGTCATAAAGTATATCTGCGAACCGGCGAATATTCGAATGGGTCTCTTGGAGAAATATTCATTGATATGCATAAAGAGGGAGCGGGTTTCCGTGCTATGATGAATAATTTTGCCATAGCAGTTTCAGTGGGATTACAATATGGCGTTCCTCTCGAAGAGTTTGTAGACGCGTTCACCTTCACAAAGTTTGAACCAGCTGGTATGGTGCAAGGCAACGACAGTATTAAAAATGCGACTTCAATTTTAGATTATATTTTCAGAGAACTAGCAGTTAGCTACCTTGACCGAACTGATTTGGCGCACGTCAAGCCAGAGGGTGCCAGTTTTGATGATATAGGCCTTGGCAGTCATGAAGGTATGCCAAATGTAAAAGAAATCTCTGATACAGCTGCAACGCGTTCTCTGGAGGTTTTGAAACAAATAAGTTCTACTGGCTATTTAAGAAAGAGGCTGCCGCAAGAGCTGATGCAGCAAGAAACAAGTAGTGATTTATCAGATCAATCGAGTGCCAACGTAGAGACTATAATAAAAACTCAGCCTATAGCCGTAGAAGTTGATCCGTCAGCGGATGCAAGAGCGAAAGCAAAACTCCAAGGCTATGAAGGAGATCCATGTTCAGAGTGTGGTAACTACACGTTAGTGCGAAATGGTACTTGTATGAAGTGCAACACTTGTGGNGGTACATCTGGTTGTAGTTAAGCAGATAAGGGGCAAGTGCGCTTGTCTCTGACGACGTTTGGGCCGCAGGCAAAAAATATAGCGAGCAGTTCTTACATAAGAGCCCGAACGGCGAAACTTAAGGAGGTCATAAGTGGCCTCTTTTTTTTGTTNATTGCAANATTGAATTTCAAGAAATTGTCATCTTAGTTTGAATTTCTTTAATAACACGTTTCCATAAATCTGAAGTCTGCGCGCCTGATACCGCGTAATGTTCAGCCACTATAAACATTGGTACTGCACTGATTCCNATTTGTCTTGCTGCCTGGTCTTTTTTAGAAACTTTATTATGGTCATTATCTGAATCTAGTAATCGAAGGATTGATTTTTCATCCATGAAATATTTAGATGCTAGCTTCGCCAGAATTTTCTTATCGCCGATATNNAAGCCGTTAACAAAATAAGCTTTAAATAATTCAGAGACNATCTGGTTCTGACAGTTTTCTAACGCTGACCAATGAATTATTCGGTGAGCATGCATAGTATTTGGAGTAACCTTTATCTTGTCAAAATTTGAGTCAATATTAAATTTTTTTGTATGCTCAAAGATCGTACCATATGCTGCAATAATACCCTTCGAACTACCAAACTTTTTCTCCAAATATTCTTTTCNGTCCATACCANTTTGAGGCATCTCCGGATTTAGTTGATAGGGATGCCAGTTTATCTCAAACGGGTTTTCTGTTAGANCTTCCAAAGCTCTATCCAAATGTGTTTTCCCAATGTAACACCATGGACAAATCGGATCAGAATAAATATCCAGCCTAACCACTACGGAGTCCTTTAACAATTTTACTTAGATTTTTTCTTGATATTTTGCCATTAGTTGAAGTTGGTATTGCTTCACTTTTGATATAAANACGCGGGGTTTTGTAACTTGCAAGGCGATATTTTGCNTGNTTTTTTAAGTCTNTTTCATTAAGGTCTATCGAAGTTTCAAACATTGCTGCTATCACATTGGTATCTTGTTTGATTTCCAAATTGAACACAACGATTCTATCGAGACCTTCTAAATCCTCNAAAGCATTTTCGATCTCCGTTGGAGATACTCTGAACCCACCCTGATTTAAAGTATCATCTGCCCGCCCAAAATATTCGATAAATCCTTCAGCACTCATTTTAC
The DNA here is from genome assembly GCA_002711145.1 of Marinovum sp. Classification (GTDB taxonomy): domain Bacteria; phylum Pseudomonadota; class Alphaproteobacteria; order Rhodobacterales; family Rhodobacteraceae; genus Salinivivens. Next base: position 17,449 of record PAHS01000038.1, read on the forward strand.
CTAGATCTCCAGTAGCAAACCATTCGTTGTTATTTGATCTGATATCATTCTGGTTTGTGTATCCGATCATTAGTCCCTCATCTTTCGATGAAATACAGATAAGTCCAATTTCCCCTAGTTGTACTGGCTGATATGAAGTTTGATTAATGATCGCTACTCTTCGCCCTTTCTGCGGTCGGCCGACTATATTTACATTTTGTCCCATTTTCTTATTTGTAGATATAAACGTTGAACATTCACTCATCCCAAAAGCTTCATATATAAATGTATTGGTTTGTTTCTCCCATCTATCATGAATGCTTTGACTCAATTTTTCTCCAGCGGAGAGGCAGTGCCTCAATTTGGGAAATTCAAGTTTTTCTTTTTGCTCTAGTAATTTCCGATATATTCCGGGCACTGCTGCAAACAGAGTAGCCTCGGAATTTTTTATTACGTGTGGTAAGTCAGAGATGGGCGAGTTGTTTTCTAAAACTATAGAGGTTGCACCTATAGTCCAAGGGTCAAGTAGACCTGTACCAAGTGTGTAGGTCCAATTAAATGCTCCGGAGTGAAGTAGCCGGTCATTTTGTGTCAACGAGTACCAATCAGAATACATAGATTGCCTTGCCCAAATCGCCCTATGTGCGTGACGAACTGCTTGTGGTTGACCCGATGTTCCTGATGTAAATACAATATATGCTAATCTATTTGGATCGCCCCTTATGAAATTTGCTTGTTCGGTTCCAAGCGATAAATTTTCAATATCCTTTGCAGAAAATACTTGAATATTGGCTTGATTTATATTTACAGGTTTTGAGGTTATTATAGCTTCAGGTTGTATAATCTTTTCAAGTTCCCTAAATTCATACTCTGTCAAGTTGCTCGAAGTAGGAACTGGAATGATACCAACAGATATTGCCCCAAGGTAAGCAATTGGGAATGTGACGGTATTCTCAAGCCTAAATAGAATTTTATCACCAGGCATTATTCCAAGCTTAAGTAGCCCATTTCCGGTAGTAAGTACTCGCCTTTTTAGTTGATTATAGGTCAGTGTTCGTTGTGACGTTTTTGAAATAATTTCAAGTGCATTTTTATTTGGATTTTCTGATGAACTTTCTAGGACATATTCAGCTAAGTTAAATTGATTAGGGCAGATACACTGTGAACTGTCTTGGTAAATAGAAGTCATATTTATGATCTCGCAATTCAAAATTTAAAGTCATCATCATTATTTTATTAATAAACCTAACTTTAAAATAAAACTCAATTTTAATGATTAATGCATATTTCAAAATAGAATTCGTATAATTACTTTAGTTAGTTCCTGCTTTTTATAAAAATATACTTGGATGATAGCGCTGAAAAGTATATACAAGTATTACTGCTCGATAGGTTTCTTGCCTGTATGAAACCTGCCTCAATAACTATACGCCTGCCTAGTGCAGGCGTTTTTTTTTATTTTTTTTATTTTCAAAAAAAAATCCCTTATTTTCTATATTATACTGGGCTTTTATTAGTTTATGAATTTAACGTAAAATAATGCGTAAAACGGATANANTGNNTACGGATTGATAAAGCAGTTTATGTATACAAAGAATCAGTTGTGGAATCATCAAATGCAAATCGGTACAATTTTCGAAAATAAACTTAAGCATCTTGGGTTTATTCTAGTTTTAAGCACTGATAACTTGCGGTACNATGGTTAATCATTTTTTCAAAAAGCTAGAGGTAAAATGCTCGCTATTATATTTAATTTTACCAATNTATAATTTTGNAGGNAGTGGTTCACAATGTTGCAGCATTTTTACTGNTAGAAGAGATTAAGATTAAGCCCCAAGTACCTCTTAACAAAACTAATTATTTAGAGATACATTAAGTTCNCGTAGGCCATGAAAATGATAAAGGTTAGAATATAATGGTTCGTCCAAAAGTCTTATGTTGGGAAATTTATTGAATATAATTGGCAGNGCCGTAACTAATTCTAAACGTGCCAATGGAGCTCCGACACAAAAATGGATACCACTACCAAAAGATAGATTTTTCTTGGTGGATCTAAATGGATTGAAACTATAAGCCGACTTCCAAATCTTTTCGTCTCTTCCTGCTGCGCCTATTACTAATGCTACTTGGTCTCCACGTTTGAATTTATGGTTTCTAAAGTGAACGTCCTCATAGGCGTAGCGCGTAAAAATATGTAGAGGTGGATCATATCGTAAAATCTCCTCAACAGTAGCGCTTATGAACTCTGGAAGGAGATACTTTTTTTCTTTGCCGTATTCGATAATTGTTTTAATACCATTTCCTAATGTATGTACTGTAGCCTCATGCCCAGCATTTAATAATAAAATACAAGTAGAAATTAATTCGTCTTTNGAAAGTTTATCGCCTTCTTCTTCCGCCGCAATGAGATGGGAAATTAAATCGTCCTTGGGGTCNCATCTTTTTTCTTCAATGTATTTTTCCATAAAACTCACAAATTCTTTGGTAGAAGAATTGGCCTTAATTTCTAATTCTTTCGTCCTTCTAGCTTGNTACATCATAACCATGTCATTGGACCAACCAAGCAAATCTTTAGCCATACTTTCCGGAACGCCTAGTAATCGAGCGATAACGATTACAGGTAATAAAGTAGCAAACTCTTTAAGAATGTCGACATTTTCAACTTTCAGGTCATCAAGAAGTTCATGTGAGAGCANCGCGATCTCAGTTTGTAATGTATTTATTTTTCGAGTTGTAAATGCCCGCAGTACAAGACCTCGAAGCCGAGTATGTTTTGGAGGTTCAAGTTCCAGCATAGAATTAGTTTCGACATGGTTGAACATGTTTAGATGACGTTCTTGGACGTTGGAGTGATCCTTTAATTTTTCGCGGCCGAATCTTTTATCTTTGAACAAAATTTCCTGACCCACATAATCAAAAACAGCAGGCATATTATATTCTTGCCAAAAATATAAGCAGTCATTACNTATAAAATTTTTGTAAAACTTGTAAGGATTTTGAATAAAGTCATTATTTGTTGGGTTTTGGGAAATTAACTGCATTTCAGATAAAAAATTATTATGTCTTATTTTCGATTGCTTTAATTATAGGCGAGAATGTATCAAAAGAAAGCGATGCGCCCCCTACAAGAGCACCATTTACGTTTGCTACACTGAAAATTTCTGATGCGTTTAATCCATTAACGGACCCACCGTAGAGTATGGGTATATTGGATGCACTTGATCCATACATCTCAAGTAAGTTTAACCTGATTGAATCGTGGGTTGTGGATATTTCGGCTAGGCTAGGTGTTCGTCCAGTTCCTATTGCCCAAATTGGCTCATAAGCCACAATAATGTTTTCAGTACCTGTGATATCTTTTAGTGATCCATAAATTTGCTCTTTCAAAACGGATAGTGTTTTATTTTCTTTCCGCTCCGGTTCAGATTCACCAATACAAATAATTGCATTTAGTTTTTTCTTCAACGCAGTTTTGACCTTACGAGCAACTACGTCGTTAGTTTCACTACATTCAGTTCGACGTTCTGAATGTCCAATAATAGCGTGTGTAACACCGAGGTCTTCTAGCATGTCAGCACTTATCTCGCCGGTATAGGCTCCTGAATTGTCTACATGCAAGTTCTGTGCGCCAATAAATATATTTGCAGCAATTTCTTTTGCAGCAGATAATAGTGTAAAAGGGGGACAAACTATAATATCTACGTCAGACCCAGAAAATCTGTCAGATACTTTTTTTATTTCCAGCAAATTTTCACGGTTGCCGTTCATTTTCCAATTTCCAGCAACAAGTTTCCGCATGAGTTCCCCAAGATTTTTAAATTTTTATCAGCTTATAACACTTTGCTGATGACATTTCTTTTAACGCCACGCATTCCAAACACGTAAGTTAAAATCTCACTTGAAATCTAGATATCGTTAAATTTTATACTCTCGCCACACCCACATGCCTCAGACACATTTGGGTTATTAAACTTGAATGTACTTTCAAGCAATGAGGTTTCGTAATCTATTTCGGTTCCAAATAAAAACATTTGAGCCATAGGTGCTATTAAAACTCGAGCACCATCTTGCTCTATAATCTCATCGTTTTTATCAAACTCCTTAACGTACTCAATTGTATATTCCATTCCAGCACAGCCGCCTTTTTTTACTCCAACACGAAGGGCCAGTGCTTCAGAATTATCTATAAGCGCTTTGATGTGTGAAACAGCCCTTGGAGTTAGCGAAATAGGTGGTTTGTTTGGTATTGAAAACATATTAGCCTCTAAATAAATCCTAGCTCGAGCTTTGCTTCATCACTCATCATATCCATTCCCCATGGAGGTTCCCAAATTAATTCCACATCCACTTTTTTTATTCCGGCTATGGGTTCTATTGCATCTACTACCCATCCTGGCATTTCTCCAGCTACAGGGCAGCCAGGGGCTGTTAATGTCATTAGTATTCGAACATCATTCTCTTGGTTTATATCTATTGTATAGATAAGACCTAAATCATAAATATTCACTGGAATCTCGGGGTCATAAACCGTTCTACACCCCTCGACAACCGTCTCATAAAGTGAGTGGTCCGTCGAAGATGGAGATATTAAAGGTGTTCCCTCCATTGGGTTAGCAGCGTCTGACATCATATTTACCTAAATAATTCTGAGTAAAGTTATAAGTAATTAAAACTTAAAGGTCCATACTATAACTTTAACGAACTGCTTCAGACCCTGGGAAATCTAATTCGGAGACTTGCTCTGCTACCGGAGCAGTATTTAAAGGATGAAGTTTTGATGAAACATTAGGAACATCTATTAATTTTTTCCATTCTTTTTCATGATAAATCTCCAGAGCACTATACTTTGACTTATATCCCATCTTAGAACTTCCAGGTACCCAATAACCTAAATATACGTAACTTAAGTCTAGCTTCTGAGCTAACTTTATATGATCTAAAACGATGTATGTCCCGAGCGAATACTTTGCTAGGTCGGGATTGTAAAACGAGTAGACCATACTCAAACCATCGTCTACTATGTCAGTTAGGCATGCAGCTGCCAGTTTTTGGTTGAGTTCGTACTCAATGACTCGCGTATCGACTGGAGTTTCTTCAATCATTGCAGCAAACTCAAAAACATCCATTTCCGCCATTCCACCACTGGCGTGTCGATCGTCCAAATAACGCTTAAAGAGTTCAAATTGCTCGTCCGTTGCCCAAGGAGAAGTCGATCGGCGTTTTACATTTTTGTTTGTCTTAATCGTTCTTTTTTGTGTTTTGTTAGGAAAGAACTGTTTTACCTCAATGCGCGCCGAAAGGCAGGCAGCGCAATCTAAACAAGTAGGTCTGTACAAAACATTTTGAGACCTACGAAATCCTTGTTTGGAAAGGCAACTATTCAAACTCTGAGCATCCTCACCTTGGAGAGCGGCAAATAATTTTCGCTCCTGCCTATTGTCCAGGTAAGGACAGGCCTGCGGCGCGGTTACATAAAACTGCGGAGCTATGGGAAGAGAATGTCTCATGGATTTATAATACCAACCTTATCGAAATATGGCAATGCTTACACAAATGCTGTGTTTAGCCAGATTTGAAATAGTCAATATGAGCTTATAGTGATCAGACTAATAATACTAATCGTATCCATTTATTAGTGAATATAATAGATCTTTATGATATACATGTTGGTAAATCTGTGGCGGTAACTCACTTATAATAATGACTCATTTTAGTAAAAATCAACAGTTTCCGATTACCAAAGATGCCGCAATAATCTCTGAAATGAGGTCTTTGTTTCCAAATTTTAAAGAAGATTTATACATGTTATTAGCAGGTATGGCTGGCTGTAGTCCTTTTTTATTTGAGTTGATTAAGAAAGAAGTAAATTGGATAACAAATGTTCTTGCAATGGAGTTAAGTCCAGAAAAAGAAGTATCGAATGAAGTATTGAAGAGTTCTGATATCCCAAAAAGCTTGCGGATTGCAAAATCGCGAATAGCACTTTGGACAGCAATGCAAGACTTATCTGGAACCTGGGAACTTGAGGACGTCAGTAAATGTCTTTCGCGTTTTGCAGATTTCTGCATAAATATAGCATTAAAACATGCAATTAACGTATTGATTACAGAAGGAAAATTTTCCAAATTAAAAAATGATACTGATGCTGAGAAGCTTGGTATTTTTATTCTTGCAATGGGCAAATTGGGTGCTCTGGAGCTAAACTATTCATCTGATATTGACCTCGTATGCTATTTTGATGATACCAAATTAGTCGAAAAAGACTTTTTTGAAACAAGAAAAGCTGCAATAGCTGTCATAAAAAAAATGACCAAAGTGCTATCGGAAGTTACGGAAAATGGATATGTTTTTCGTACTGATCTTCGCTTACGGCCTGATCCGTCCGTGAACCCTGTATGCCTTGGCGTTGATGCTGCAGAAAGATATTATGAAGCTTTAGGACGAACATGGGAAAGAGCCGCATACATAAAAGCTAGGTTCTGTGCAGGCTCTCAAACTTTAGCATCTAATTTTCTTACAGCACTATACCCTTTTGTTTGGCGCAAATACCTTGATTTTGCGGCTATAGAGGAAGCTCATAGCATTCGAGTACAATACCAGATCCAGAGTGAATCAAAAAGGATTTCAAATCTATTCGGTCATGATGTGAAGCTGGGAATGGGCGGAATACGCGATATTGAGTTTTTTACACAAACGCGACAGTTAATTGTTGGCGGACGCGATCCTGATCTGCAAGTTCCTGAAACTTTGGTTGGTTTAGCTATNCTAGCCGAAAAAGGCTGGATTTCTGAACACACGTCTAGAAATCTCTCTAATCATTATCGGTTCCTTCGTAAGGTTGAGCATTTATTGCAGATGACTAACGATGCACAAACCCATAAATTGCCTCAAACAGATGATGGATTTGTTCGTTTGGCCAATTTTATGAGTTTGGATCATAATGAATTTAAACAAAAAATAATTGCTTCGTTAGTATCTGTTCATAAACTTACGGAATCATTTTTTAATCCGGAAAAAGAGCAATCATCGGAGATTGCTTTGTACGATAGTGATACTTTCAGGGACGACCTTGTGAGTAGATGGCCATTGTATCCTTCGCTCAGGACGGCACGAGCCGAAGCATTATTTGCAAAAATCCAACCAATAATTATGAACAAACTTTCGAATGCAGTAGATCCTAATCGTGCTCTTTTATCCTTTGATAAATTTTTATTCGTACTTCCAGCTGGTGTTCAACTATTTTCATTATTTAATACAAATCGGCATCTTATAGATTTATTTATTGATATAATATCCTCTTCGGATGCTTTATCCGAATATCTATCTAATAATGTACAAGTTTTAGATGCGGTAATAGGCGGAGCGTTCTGGCATGAATGGCCAGGACTAGATGTACTCAGAGAAGATTTGGCAATAATACTCCGCAGAGAGACAGATTATGAAAGCCAATTGAATGCATCTCGTAGGTGGGGACGAGAATGGCATTTTAGAATTGGTGTGCACTTATTGAGAGGCGTAATCACTCCTGAAGAGGCGGGAACTCAGTATGGTGACTTGGCTCTCGCAATGCTTAAGGAACTATGGTGTTTGGTTAATACTCAGTTTGCCAAAAAGCATGGCCCAGCACCGGGCCGTGGATCAGCCTTAATTGGATTGGGCTCTCTCGGAATAAAAAAGCTGCACCCTAAATCAGATCTTGATCTAATATTAATATATGATGCAGCTGGTGTAGAGATGTCTTCAGGAGAAAAAAGCATAGAGTCAAGAAGTTATTACGCGAGGCTTACTAAGGCACTTGTAGCTGCTATCAGCGCTCCAATGAATGAAAAAAGTTTATTTCATGTTGATATGCGACTAAGGCCGTCTGGAAATCAAGGCCCCGTTGCAACTTCATTGCAAGCATTCAAGCATTATCAAACTTCAGAGGCGTGGGTTTGGGAGCATCTTGCATTAGTCAACGCTACTATAGTTGCTGGTCCTGAGATTTTGCAAACAGATATCTATAGATTTTGCGAAAGTTTAAAAACATTGAGATCGGAGAAAAATGTGATGGCAGGTTTGTCTATTATGAGAAATAGATTATTTTCGCCTTCAAATATTAACAAAAAATGGAGCATGAAGTTGGGGCAGGGTAAGCTTCAGGATATTGAATTAGCTTCCCAAATGGGCATTATTCTTATTAATGAAGGTGTTTCTGGTGTTCATAATGGATTAATCGCCTTACAAAAGTTGAAAAAGATTTGTGCTGAAGACTTAGCCTATTTGATTAAAACGTATGACATGCTACTNGGTGTGCAGATTCTATCGAAGTTATTACTTAAAGACGATATCAAAGATAGTGAGCTTGGAGTAAACGGTAAGGATCTTTTTTTAAAATACACAGATACCCCCAGCGTTCCTTTGCTTGTAGAAAAAATATCAGAAATGGCGTTCAATTCTTCAGTAATTATTGGTAATATCTTACCAAATTCAAAAGAGGTTCATGATGAAAGGTGATTACAATGACCCCAAGGCACTCATCAGAGAAAGCTTTAATATTGAGGGTATAAAGATAGAAGAATGTAGATCAATATTTTTGGATTGGGCATTAAGTTTGCCAAATGATGTAGATACTACCAAAACTATATCACTACTTTTGGAGAAATATGGGGACCAAAAAGAACATCCAATGCTACTTACCTTGAAAGAAGGTTTGATAAAAACAGTTAGCCCTATTAGGCGTGGCGGTAGGAAAGGCCGAATGCTGAACTAAGTATAATTATCTTTCCAATTCATTTTGCCAAGCTTTCGCGATATTTCCAAATCTTGTAAATTGACCTTCAAAACTAAGTTCAATTGTTCCTATAGGACCGTGTCTCTGCTTTCCAATAATAAGTTCGGCACGTCCATGAAGATGTTCCATTTCTGACTGCCATTTTGCCATATTTTCAAGATCTTGATCACTTGGTTTTTCACGTTCTTTATAATACTCTTCCCGAAAAACAAACATTACAACATCAGCATCTTGTTCAATTGACCCAGATTCCCTCAAATCAGATAGTTGAGGTCTTTTATCATCTCTAGACTCCACTTGCCGACTGAGTTGAGAGAGTGCAATAACTGGTATGTTTAATTCTTTTGCGATTGCTTTCATACCTTGAGTTATTTCAGAAACCTCGTTCACTCTACTATCTTTCGATGAGGCGGGTCGCACAAGCTGCAGATAGTCCACTATAAGTACGTCTAAACCATGTTTTCTTTTAAGACGACGCGCTCTGGCTGCTAATTGAGAAATCGGTAGCGCAGGAGTATCGTCTATGAATAACGGGCAGCTTTCTAAATCTTTCGCGGCGTCTACGAAACGACGAAATTCCTTCTCTGTCATATCACCTCTGCGAATATTTTCAGATGGAATCTCCGCCGCTTCAGACAAAATTCTTGCTGCTAGTTGCTCAGCACTCATTTCTAGTGAGAAAAAACCGATTACCCCACCATTTACTGAGCCTTCGGTACCATCTTTCATCACGCCCTTCTTATAACTTCTAGCTACATTGTATGCTATGTTTGTGGCTAACGAAGTTTTACCCATAGACGGTCTTCCTGCTAAGATCAGCAGGTCTGACTTATGAAGGCCACCCAGCTTTTTATCTAGGTCTATAAAACCTGTAGAAATTCCCGCAAGCCCACCGTCGCGCTGAAATGCTGCATTAGCTATATCAACAGCCTCTGTAACAGCTTTTAAAAAAGATTTGAATCCGCTATCTGTTTTTCCTGCTTCTCCTAACTGATATAGGGCTTGCTCGGCATCTACAATTTGCTCCCTTGGTTCTTGATCAATCTCCATTTTTTGAGCTCGTTCGGCGATGTCTTTCCCAAGTAGTATTAGCTGCCTGCGTATGGCTAAGTCATAGATCAATTGCGCATAATCTTGAACAGCGAAGCCGGCTACGGCTGATGCCGCGAGTTTAGCCAGATAGTTTGCTCCGCCAAGTTCGTTTAAGCCTGGATCATCTTTTAAGAAAGTAGTGAGCGTGACAGGTGAAGCAATACTATTTTTTTTAATTCTGCCTGATGCTACCTCATAAATATGTGCATGAACGGGATCAAAAAAATGGTCCGCATTTATTAAGGAGTCGGCTCTATCAAAGACATCATTATTACTTAAAATCGCTCCCAAAAGCTGTTGCTCTGCCTCTATGGAATTTGGCATTGTATCTGGGGAATGGATTTCTGCTCCTGTAGGATTAATAGCTGCAACAGTATTCATTAGGGACTTTCTAATTAACTTATTCGAGGAATACACTAATGACTAAAGGTGAGCAAATTGTATAATTCTGTGGATATTTTGTTAGTAAGTTTTATGGTCTGTGTTAAATATCCGACATCCATATTATTATGGCTAAAGCCTTTCATTCTGCCATTCCCGTGGAGAATGTAAAAAACTTTCAACCTCTTTGATTGTATCAGCNGAAAATGTCTTCTGTAACTTTGTTTCTTCTAAAATATCCCACCATGAACATAAATAATGAAGCTTTATTTTATTTTTTTCTAATATGTCTTGTGCCTCTGGAAATATATCATAATAAAAAATGACCGCCGTATTGTTACATTCGGCCCCAGTTTGTCTTATCGCATCAACGAAAGATATTTTAGAGCCACCATCGGTAGCCAGGTCCTCAACCAATAGGATGTTCTGATCTGGTTTTATAACTCCCTCGATACGAGCATTTTTACCGTAGCCTTTAGCTTTTTTTCTTACATAGGTCATCGGTAGGCCCATCCTTTCCGCAACTAATGCGGCAAATGGTATGCCTGCTGTTTCGCCACCAGCAACGTTATTTATCTTTTCTAGGCCTATTTCCCGAAAAATTTTGATTGTCAAAAAATCCANCAATGTGGATCTAATCCTTGGAAAGGATATNAGTTTTCTACAGTCAACATATGTAGGACTTGGTAATCCAGATGCTAATTTGTATGGGGTATTTGAATTGAAACCAATTGCCCCAACCTCGATTAGCATACGGGCAGATAGCCTGGCTATTTCATTATCTGGTAGATAGGATGATGGTAGCATANTGTAACCTATAAAGTTTTTGGGATCGATTTGACAGACCAGAATANTGGGAATCCTGGATCAAACACTGTTATGTCACCCTCTGTAGTANATATTTTTTNGGGAATTTTAATTGGTGTTTTTTGTTTGATTAGNCTTATTCGTTCTTTATTAATNGGTAAATTATAAAATTTTGCNCCATTAATACTNGTAAACTTTTCAAGGTTTTTNANCAGATCTTTTTGTTCAAAAAGATGNGCTAAAATTGATAANGTATTTGGTGTTGTAAAACATCCTGCACAGCCACANGAACTTTCTTTTTGNCTATCAAAGTGNGGAGCGCTATCCGTTCCCAAAAAGAATGANGAATTACCAGATGTTGCTGCTTTTAATAATGCAACTCGATGCCTTTCTCGTTTTGCTACCGGTAAGCAGTAATAATGAGGTTTGATGCCTCCTGCTAATATAAAATTGCGATTTATTACAAGATGATGAGTTGTTATAGTTGCTGCTATGTTTTCTTTTGAAGTTTTAACGTAATCAATAGCTTCTTCAGTAGTGACATGCTCCATGATAACTTTTAGCTTAGGAAAAGTCTTAACGATTGGATCGAGCACTTTCTCAATAAACACGTATTCTCTGTCGAATATGTCAATTTTAGGATCTACTACTTCACCATGAATACATAGAGTGCATCCAATTTCCTCCATTTTTTCGAATACTTTATAAAGCTTTTTAAAATCGTTTATTCCATGAGAAGAATTGGTTGTTGCTCCTGCTGGATATAGTTTTACTGCAGAGACTATATTTTTTGAAAAACCTTCGGCTAAATCCATAAAGTCAGTAGACTCAGTAAGATATAGAGTCATTAATGGTACAAAAGTATGTCCATTGGGGCATGCATCGGTAATACGTTTTTTGTACATTTCCGCATCTTTAACCGTAGTTATTGGCGGTTCAAGATTTGGCATTATGATTGCGCGGCCAAACACTTTGGAAGTATACGGAAGTACAGACTTTAAGATCGACCCGTCTCGTAAATGCAAATGCCAGTCATCTGGTCTTGCGATATTTAATTCCGCTACCATGATAGTCGATTACACACTTTCAGGATTAAATTCTAGCTAAATTAAAATGCAAACTTTTAAGTATTAAGACCAAAACTTAAGTATCGGAATTATTAATTTTTATAAGATGTCATTTTGATTTTTTTGGTTTTCTTTTATACACTGTTTGAATTTAAGAGTGTACAGGGGGCGATATTATTCTATTTCAGTATAAGATAGGTATAGGCATCAATAAATGAACTCAAACTATTTGGCTGACAATATCCCTGAGATTG
>PAHS01000039.1 GCA_002711145.1 Marinovum sp.
AGAACTTGCCAAGCGGGTTATTGAAATTGAAGATGTATTTGAGGTAAGTAAAGTATGGTCTTTTAAGTAGGGCATTACAGATTGAAAGATTTTTCTTTTCAATTCTTCTTTTTCGTTTACTGCTTCAATTATAAGGTCCGTATTGGCTAGCACCTCAAGATCAATTGTAGTTGTAAGGTTTTCCAAAGCTTGAGCACATTGAGCTTTTGAGATTTTGTTTGCTAGAATTTGCCGTTCCAAATTTTGAGCTATCTTGGCGGTTGCTGAATTTAAATGTTCTTTGGAAACATCAGTTAGAATAACTTCATAGTCCGCGAGTGCCATTACATGTGCGATCCCGTTGCCCATTTGGCCCGCTCCTATGATCCCAATTCGATTTATACTCATTTTTCCCCTAACTGCTTAAAAAGCTATCACCTGATTTTCGGTTCAGAGCATCTTTTTCTGATCAAATAAAGTTCAAAACTGTTTGTGATTGTACTTTTGCAGCTTTCTCCCGTCTATGTCCATATTTGCAAGTACAAAATACTGGTTGAAATTCAGAGGTATGGATATTAGGAAGAAGCTGCGTAGGGGTATAGCTCAGTTGGTAGAGCGGCGGTCTCCAAAACCGTAGGTCGCGGGTTCGAACCCTGCTGCCCCTGCCAAAAGCATACTTGAACTTTAGTGACAGTGCGTATAGGTGCAAATTAACTTAGCGAGAAGTGTACAATGGCGACGACAAATCCTTTCAGATTTATTCAGCAGGTTAGATCTGAGGTATCTAAGATTACCTGGCCCACACGCAGAGAAGTTTTACTTACAACGGTAATGGTTTTTGCGTTATCTGCCTTGGCCGCTGTATTTTTTGCTCTTATAGATTGGATTATAAGATTTGGTTTGCAAAATGTTTTGTCTCTAGTTAGCTAAACTAACTAGTTGCGCAATTATTTTGCGGCTTGAAATAGACACCAAATACCGCTAGGAGCTCCGTGTTAGTATTAAATGGCGTGCAGCGATTCGAGTTGTGCGCCGATTTTTTAAATATAGCTGAGATTTTAATTGATGATTTTTCTGCTTGAGATTTGAGACGAAACAAGGACTTTAATAAAATGGCAAAACGGTGGTATTCGATAAGTGTCCTTTCGAATTTCGAAAAAAAAGTTGCAGAACAGATACGGACATCAGTTGAAGAGTCTGGCCTTACTGAAGAAATAGAAGAAATCTTAGTTCCAACAGAGGACGTTATTGAGGTGAGGCGCGGTAAGAAGGTGACTTCAGAGAGACGCTTTATGCCAGGGTATGTACTTGTTAGAATGGAAATGTCCGACCGTGGTTATCACATGATAAACTCGATAAATAGAGTTACAGGGTTTTTAGGACCGCAAGGTCGACCGATGCCCATGCGGGACAATGAAGTTAATGCCATTTTGAATAGAGTTCAGGAGGGTGAGGAATCCCCGAGAACGCTTTTGATATTCGAAGTGGGAGAAAAAGTTAAAGTGAATGACGGTCCATTTGAAGACTTTGACGGTAACGTTGAAGCTGTAGATAATGATAACCAAAGACTGAAGGTTACTGTATCAATTTTTGGACGAGAGACACCTGTGGAGTTAGAATTTACTCAAGTTTCGAAACAGACCTGAGTAGTAAATGTGGAAGGCTATCGTATCGCGATGCGTACCCCGTACCACACAACTTAAATTTCTCTAACGCGTTGGAGAAATGTTGAAAAAAGGAGCCGTAAAATGGCTAAAAAACTAGTGGGCACACTCAAATTGCAAATACCGGCCGGTCAGGCCAACCCTTCACCGCCTGTCGGTCCGGCGCTTGGGCAGCGTGGCATTAACATCATGGAATTTTGTAAAGCATTTAATGCAAAGACAGGGGAGATGGAGCAAGGTGCTCCTTGCCCAACGATAATAGAGTATTTTCAGGATAAATCTTTTTCCATGGAAATAAAAACGCCGCCAGCTTCATATTACATTAAAAAGGCTGCAAAATTGAAATCTGGATCAAATACTCCTGGTCGTGAAACCGCAGGATCGGTTACTGTCGCTCAGGTCAAAGAAATAGCTGAAGCAAAGATGAAAGATTTAAATGCAAACGATATCGATGCAGCTATGCAAATCATCTTGGGCTCCGCGAGATCAATGGGGATTGAGGTAAAGTAAATGGGAAAAGTCGGTAAAAGAACAAAAAAATCATTAGAAGCTTTTAGTGGTAAAAGTAACGTAACGATTGAAGAGGCGGTGAAACTGGTTAAATCAAATGCAACCGCCAAGTTTGATGAAACAATCGAGATAGCAATGAACCTTGGGGTCGACACTCGCCACGCGGATCAGATGGTTCGAGGTGTTGTTGGCTTGCCAAATGGTACAGGTAAAAGCATGCGCGTAGCAGTCTTTGCCCGAGATACAAAAGCGCAGGAAGCAAAAGATGCTGGCGCAGATATTGTCGGTGCCGAGGATCTAATGGAAACAGTGCAAGCTGGAACAATCGATTTTGACCGTTGCATAGCAACACCCGATATGATGCCTATCGTGGGACGCTTAGGTAAAGTCTTGGGGCCAAGAAATTTAATGCCAAACCCAAAGGTTGGGACAGTTACTGTTGACGTAACTGATGCCGTTAAGGCAGCAAAGGGTGGTGAGGTACAGTTCAGAGCAGAAAAAGGNGGCGTTGTTCACGCAGGTATCGGTAAAGCNTCTTTTGACGAAAGTCAGCTGGTTGAAAATGTTAAAGCCTTTATTGATGCTGTTGCAAAGGCCAGGCCAACTGGCTCAAAAGGCTCCTATATGAAAGGAATTACTTTAAGTTCAACTATGGGTCCCGGCGTAACTTTAAGTGTGGAGAAATCTGCCGGTTAGGGCATTTATTCCCAGATCGCGTATAACCATGTTCTTGGTAAGTAAAATGGTAGCTTTTACATATTTTATGCTTTCCTCTTGTTAATCTAGCAAGAATCTCCTAGATAGCCGTCGAGATCTTTTTAAAAGGTCTCAACTGTCCGAGACGGAGGGTAGGCCTAGGCNGTTAATTCCTTCCTGAGATGGGAAACGAGATTTAGNGNTCAAANGGANNNCCTTTTGNTCNTCAGCGCTCATAACCCTATTTCTAGGACTCAATCGCCGAANTTAATTTNGGCAAAACTGAGCCGGGGATNTTCCCCAAATTTGGAGTGAAACTGTGGATAGAGAGCAAAAAGAAAAGGTGGTTGAAGAGCTTGGCCAAATTTTTGAAAGCTCTGGCGTTGTGGTTGTTGCAAAATACACCGGTCTTACNGTTGCTGAAATGCAAGAACTTAGAGCACGCGCGAGCGAAGCGGAAGTTTCCGTGCGCGTGGCTAAGAACAGACTTGCTAAGATAGCTCTTAATGGAAAATCATGCGAGAGCATGAGTGAGTATTTATCTGGAATGACAGTTCTTACATACTCCGTGGATCCTGTTGCCGCAGCAAAAGTTGCAGAGCAGTTTTCCAAGGACAATAGTAAGTTCGAAATTTTAGGTGGGTCGATGGGTGAAAATCCATTGGATCGTGCTGGGGTGGAAGCTGTTTCAAAAATGCCTTCACGCGATGAACTCATTTCATCCATTGCTGGATGCATTGGTGCACCTGCTGCAAATATTGCNGGTGTTCTTGGTGCTCCATCGAGCAACATAGCANGNATTATTTCTACTATNGAAGATAGAGCTGCATGAAGCAATTTAGAGGCGTGTTATTTGTAACTAAACGCGTTAGAACACAACTTAAAACGGAAAGAGTCGAAAATGGCTGATCTGAAAAAAATGGCAGAAGACATCGTTGGTCTAACTCTGCTGGAAGCACAAGAACTAAAAACTATACTTAAAGATGAGTATGGCATCGAACCAGCGGCGGGTGGGGCAGTTATGATGGCTGGTCCTGCTGGAGATGCTGGCGGAGCGGCAGCAGAAGAAAAATCTGAGTTTGATGTCGTTCTCAAAAGCGCAGGCGGTAATAAGATTGCTGTCATAAAAGAAGTCCGTGGCATTACGGGTCTAGGNTTGAAAGAAGCTAAGGATCTAGTTGAGGCGGGTGGCAAAATAAAAGAAGGTGTGGAAAAAGCAGANGCTGAGGAAGTAAAATCCAAGTTGGAAGCTGCCGGAGCAGAAGTAGATCTGGCGTAAAAACACATTTGAACTATCTAAAAACTGGGCCTGATACTTTCAGGTCCAGTTTCGTCTGTCTTATAAAGCACCAATCTTAAAGGTGTTTCATAAGGAAAGATGAAAAGACCGGGAGACTTTCTAACGGGAAGAAAGTCAAGAATAGGTTTTCGGAGATCCTCTCTCGTGTGGGAATACGTCTGATACCCGACAGATAGTATTGCTAGTGAGATTAAAAAAAGGTCTGTAAAGTCATGGCGCAAACTTACATTGGTCAAAAACGTCTTAGAAAATATTATGGAAAAATTAGAGAAGTTTTAGAGATGCCGAACCTCATTGAGGTTCAAAAATCTTCTTACGANCTTTTCCTTAAGTCTGGGGGGCACTCTGATCCTCAAGACGGTGAAGGAATAAAAGGTGTTTTCCAGTCAGTTTTNCCNATAAAAGATTTTAACGAAACATCAATACTTGAATTCGTNAGTTATGATTTNGAAAGACCCAAATATGATGTTGAAGAGTGNCAGCAANGAGATATGACCTACAGTGGACCNTTGAAGGTCAAACTGNGGCTTATAGTTTTTGATATTGATGAGGATACTGGTGCAAAGTCAGTAAAGGATATCAAAGAGCAGGACGTTTTCATGGGAGATATGCCTCTCATGACACCAAACGGGACATTTGTTGTTAATGGGACTGAGCGTGTTATTGTCTCACAGATGCACAGATCGCCTGGTGTGTTTTTTGATCACGACAAAGGTAAAACGCACAGTTCAGGAAAGCTTCTCTTTGCTTGCAGGATAATACCATATAGAGGTTCTTGGCTAGATTTTGAGTTTGACGCTAAAGATATTGTTTATGCCCGTATCGACCGTCGTAGAAAGCTTCCAGTTACTACTCTGCTATATGCTCTGGGAATGGAGCAAGAAAGTATAATGGATGCTTATTATGAGACAGTCACTTATAAACTTAACAAAAAGAAGGAATGGGTAACTAAGTTTTTTCCCGACAGAGCTAGGGGAACACGACCACTATTTGATTTGATAGATGCCGCTACTGGTGAGGTGGTGGCGGAAGCGGGGAAAAAAGTCACACCAAGAGCTGTAAAAAAACTAAAAGATGAAGGTAAGGTTACCGAATTAGCGCTTCCATATGATGAAATTATTGGCCGTTTTGTGGCCAGAGATATAATTAATGAAGATGATGGCGCGATTTATGTAGAAGCAGGAGATGAAATTACTGCTGAGTATGATAAAGAAGGTATTCTCATCGGCGGGACTCTTAAAAGTTTAGCTGACGCAGGCGTGGACGAGATCCCTGTATTAGACATTGATAATATAAACGTTGGNGCTTACATCCGTAATACAATGGCTCAAGACAAAAACTTGAACCGAGACACTGCCTTGCTTGATATATATCGNGTNATGCGCCCCGGAGAGCCGCCNACCGTAGAGGCAGCATCTGCTCTNTTTGATACGNTATTTTTCGACAGTGAGCGTTATGACCTTTCNGCTGTTGGACGCGTCAAAATGAATATGCGGCTAGCACTTGATGCTGAGGANACCCAACGAACTCTTAGAAGTGAAGATATTGTTGCTTGTATCAAGGCTCTTGTAGAACTNCGCGATGGTAAGGGTGAAGTGGACGATATTGATCACTTNGGAAACCGTCGGGTCCGNTCGGTAGGTGAGTTNATGGAAAATCAATATCGAGTTGGTCTGTTAAGAATGGAGAGAGCAATAAGAGAGCGGATGTCTAGTGTTGAAATAGATAATGTGATGCCTCAGGACCTGATTAATGCTAAGCCCGCCGCTGCTGCTGTTCGGGAGTTTTTTGGATCAAGTCAGCTGTCTCAGTTTATGGACCAGACCAATCCATTGTCAGAGGTTACCCATAAACGGAGGCTTTCCGCTTTGGGGCCTGGCGGTTTAACAAGAGAGCGTGCGGGATTTGAGGTAAGGGATGTTCATGCTACGCATTATGGCCGCATGTGTCCAATAGAAACGCCCGAAGGACCAAATATCGGATTAATAAATTCTTTGGCTACGTTTGCTCGAGTTAATAAGTATGGTTTCATTGAAACCCCATATCGCATAGTAAAGGAAGGTCAGGTAACAGACGAGGTCCATTATCTATCTGCTACAGAAGAAATGAGACATACCGTTGCTCAGGCTAACGCTAAGCTGGATCATTCTGGGAAATTCATAAGTGACCTAGTCTCCACTAGACAAAATGGTGACTATACTTTGGCACCAAATGAGAGTGTGGATTTAATTGACGTCAGCCCTAAACAGTTAGTATCTGTTGCCGCCTCTCTGATACCATTTTTGGAAAATGATGACGCAAACAGAGCTCTAATGGGATCTAACATGCAGCGTCAGGCTGTGCCTCTGCTTAGCGCAGAAGCACCACTTGTGGGTACAGGCATGGAGGGTGTGGTCGCAAGAGATTCTGGAGCTGCTATTATGGCGAAGCGAGCTGGAGTTATCGATCAGGTTGATGCTCAAAGAATAGTCATACGNGCTACTGATGATCTTGAGCTGGGTGACGCTGGTGTAGATATATATCGACTGAGAAAATTCCAGAGGTCGAACCAGAATACATGCATAAATCAGCGTCCTTTAGTCAAAGTAGGGCAATTAGTTGGAAAAGGGGAAGTAATTGCCGATGGTCCCTCAACTGATCTGGGCGAATTAGCTCTTGGCAAGAATGTTGTCGTAGCATTTATGCCATGGAATGGGTATAACTATGAGGATTCAATTCTCATCTCTGAACGTGTCGCTAGGGACGATGTTTTTACATCTGTTCATATAGAAGAGTTTGAGGTTGCCGCTCGTGATACTAAGCTTGGACCAGAGGAAATAACTAGAGACATACCAAATGTAGGTGAGGAAGCTCTTAGAAACTTAGATGAGGCGGGGATAGTATACATCGGCGCGGATGTTGAACCTGGTGACATCTTAGTTGGCAAAATAACTCCTAAAGGTGAGAGCCCCATGACTCCAGAAGAGAAATTGCTTAGAGCAATTTTTGGGGAAAAAGCTTCTGATGTGAGGGATACCTCGCTAAGGGTTAAACCAGGTGATTATGGAACTGTAGTAGAGGTGCGGGTTTTTAATAGACATGGTGTCGAAAAAGATGAGAGAGCACTGCAGATTGAGCGCGAAGAAGTAGAGCGTTTAGCTAGAGATCGTGATGACGAATTAGTAATTTTGGACCGAAATATTTACGCAAGGTTAAAGAGTACATTGCTTGGTAAAGCTGTCGTTAAAGGTCCTAAAGGGGTAAAGCCAAACTCTCAAATAGACGATGAGTTACTTNCCTCATTGACCAAAGGTCAGTGGTGGCAACTTGCTGTCTCAGAGGAAAAAGATGCTCAAATTATTGAGGCATTGAATGAACAATATGATGCTCAAAAGCGTGCGCTAGATGCTCGTTTTGACGATAAGGTCGAGAAAGTTCGTCGCGGTGATGATCTACCTCCAGGAGTTATGAAAATGGTAAAGGTTTTCATAGCAGTAAAACGCAAGCTGCAGCCTGGTGACAAAATGGCTGGACGACATGGGAATAAGGGTGTGATATCCAAAGTCGTCCCCATGGAGGATATGCCTTTTCTTGAAGACGGAACTCCCGTTGACTTTTGCTTAAATCCACTTGGCGTTCCTTCTCGCATGAATGTGGGTCAGATTCTTGAGACTCACATGGGGTGGGCCGCCAGAGGACTTGGGCTGCAAATCGATGACGCACTGCAGGATTATCGTCGATCAGGTGATTTGACCCCAGTAAAAGAGGCCATGCGTTTAGCTTATGGCCAAGATGTATACGATGAGGGTTTAAATGATATTGATGACGAGTTACTAGTAGAGGCGGCCGGAAATGTTGTTCGGGGTGTTCCCATTGCAACTCCAGTTTTTGACGGTGCCAAGGAGGGTGACGTCGATGACGCTTTGCAGAGAGCAGGATTTGACCAGTCTGGACAGTCTATTCTTTATGATGGGCGAACCGGTGAACAATTTAGTAGGCCTATAACTGTCGGTATCAAGTATCTTCTCAAGCTTCATCACCTTGTGGACGACAAAATTCATGCACGTTCAACTGGTCCTTATTCTTTGGTCACACAGCAACCTTTGGGTGGTAAAGCACAATTTGGTGGCCAGCGCTTTGGGGAAATGGAAGTTTGGGCGCTTGAGGCTTATGGAGCTGCTTATACTCTACAGGAAATGTTGACTGTAAAATCCGATGATGTGGCTGGAAGAACGAAAGTTTACGAATCCATAGTTAAAGGTGAAGATAATTTTGAAGCTGGCGTTCCAGAGTCATTTAACGTTTTAGTTAAAGAGGTTCGTGGATTGGGGCTAAATATGGAACTTCTTGATGCAAAGGAGGACGATTAAAGCAACTGAGCTTTATTTCAAATAATCCTATTGCATAAATCGAGGTAAAAAAATGAACCAAGAACTTACTAACAACCCTTTTAATCCCCTGGCTTCTCCCAAGGTTTTTGACGAAATCAAAGTGTCTTTAGCTTCGCCTGAGAGGATTCTCTCATGGTCATACGGAGAAATTAAAAAGCCAGAGACGATAAACTATCGTACATTCAAACCAGAACGTGACGGGCTATTCTGTGCTCGAATATTCGGCCCAACCAAGGACTATGAGTGTCTTTGTGGCAAATATAAGCGAATGAAATATCGGGGTGTTGTCTGCGAAAAATGTGGCGTTGAAGTCACTTTGCAGAAAGTTCGGCGTGAAAGAATGGGACATATCGAATTGGCATCACCTGTGGCTCACATTTGGTTTTTGAAATCTCTTCCATCTCGGATCGGTTTGATGTTGGATATGACACTACGAGATCTCGAGCGCGTTCTCTATTTTGAAAATTACGTCGTGATAGAGCCTGGCCTAACAGACTTATCATATGGACAAATGCTCTCAGAAGAAGAGTTTATGGACGCTCAAGATACGTATGGTATGGATGCATTTACAGCAAACGTTGGCGCTGAGGCTATTCGTGAGATGCTTGCAGTAATAGACCTAGAGGCCGAGGCTGATCGCTTACGAGAAGAATTAAAAGTGGCAACGGGAGAGTTAAAGCCGAAGAAAATTATCAAACGCTTAAAGGTTGTAGAAAGCTTCCTTGAGTCTGGAAACCGACCAGAGTGGATGATTTTGACCGTTGTGCCAGTTATCCCGCCGGAGTTAAGGCCTTTAGTGCCATTAGATGGTGGTCGCTTTGCCACATCGGATCTTAACGATCTTTATCGCAGAGTAATAAATAGGAACAACCGCTTAAAGCGTTTGATTGAATTGAGAGCACCAGATATTATCGTTCGGAACGAAAAACGGATGCTGCAGGAGTCTGTGGATGCTCTTTTCGATAACGGCCGTAGGGGCCGTGTAATTACTGGCACTAACAAGCGTCCATTAAAATCTTTATCGGATATGTTAAAAGGTAAGCAGGGTCGTTTTAGGCAAAACCTTTTAGGAAAGCGCGTAGATTTCTCTGGACGCTCAGTTATTGTTACGGGTCCAGAATTGAAATTACATCAGTGTGGGCTTCCAAAGAAAATGGCTCTGGAGCTCTTTAAGCCATTTATTTATTCTAGGCTTGAAGCTAAGGGACTTTCGTCAACGGTTAAACAAGCTAAAAAGTTAGTTGAAAAAGAACGGCCTGAGGTTTGGGATATCTTAGACGAAGTAATTCGGGAACATCCAGTTATGCTTAATAGGGCGCCTACTCTGCATAGGCTAGGTATTCAAGCATTCGAGCCCGTTCTAATAGAGGGCAAGGCTATTCAGCTCCATCCTCTTGTGTGTGCGGCCTTTAATGCTGATTTTGATGGTGATCAAATGGCCGTACATGTGCCTTTGAGCCTTGAGGCACAGTTAGAAGCTAGAGTTTTAATGATGTCCACGAACAACGTTTTGTCGCCGGCTAATGGGGCTCCCATAATAGTTCCGTCCCAAGATATGATCCTCGGACTTTACTACACAACCATAATGCGTGAGGGTATGAAAGGCGAAGGAATGTCTTTCAGTTCACTAGAGGAAGTGCAGTACGCTTTAGATACAGGAACAGTCCATCTTCATGCTAAGATCAATGCTAGAATAGGTCAAATTGATGAAGAAGGGAATGAAGTATTCAATCGGGTTGAAACTACTCCAGGTCGTATCAGGATAGGTTCACTGCTTCCGAAAAACGCCAAGGCTCCGTTTGAATTAGTAAACAAGCTCTTGCGGAAAAAAGATGTACAGAGCGTTATCGATACCGTTTATAGGTACTGCGGTCAAAAAGAGTCAGTAATTTTTTGTGACCAGATCATGGGTATGGGTTTCAAGGAGGCTTTCAAGGCTGGTATCTCTTTCGGTAAAGATGACATGGTCGTTCCGGACGATAAGTGGGGTCTGGTTGACGAGACTAGAAGTCAGGTCAAAGACTTCGAGCAGCAGTATATGGATGGCCTGATTACTCAGGGTGAAAAGTATAATAAAGTAGTGGATGCCTGGTCAAAATGTAATGATAAAGTTACTGATGCTATGATGGGGACAATTTCCTCTGGTTCTCGTGACGAGAGTGGAGCGGAAGCTGAGCCAAACTCAGTGTATATGATGGCACATTCTGGCGCCAGAGGCTCAGTTACTCAAATGAAGCAATTGGGTGGAATGCGTGGCCTAATGGCTAAACCAAATGGTGATATTATCGAGACGCCNATCATCTCAAACTTTAAAGAGGGGCTTACCGTTCTAGAGTATTTTAATTCGACTCANGGAGCTAGGAAAGGCTTATCAGATACCGCTCTNAAAACAGCTAACTCTGGTTANCTAACCCGTCGTTTAGTGGATGTTGCNCAGGATTGTATTGTTCGCATGCANGATTGTGGAACAGAAAACTCTATTACTGCAGAACCGGCAGTGAATGATGGGGAAGTTGTCGCTACACTATCNGAGCGTGTTTTAGGGCGGATTGCTGCTGAAGATATTTGTAATCTTGAAACAGGAGAAGTGATAACCCCAAAGGGTGCAATGGTTGATGAGCTTATGGCTGATCGTATTGAAGNTTGTGGTTTACAGTCAGCTCGCATAAGGAGCCCGCTAACCTGTGAAGCAGAGGAGGGTGTATGCGCAAATTGTTATGGCCGTGATCTTGCTAGAGGCACTAAAGTAAACATTGGTGAAGCTGTTGGGATTATTGCAGCACAATCTATTGGTGAGCCTGGTACTCAGCTAACTATGAGAACATTTCACATCGGTGGAGTTGCTCAAGGTGGACAGCAGTCATTTCTAGAGGCAAGCCAGGACGGCTTAATATCGTATGAAAACNCGATGANACTCAAGAACTCGTCAGGGTCGANTTTGGTTGTTGGNCGAAATATGAANCTGCGAATTGTTGATGAACANGGAAATGAAAGAGCTAGTCACAAATTAAGTTATGGTTCAAAAATCTTCTTAAAAGAAGGAGCTAAAGTTGCGCGTGGTGATAAGCTATTTGAATGGGACCCATATACNCTACCAATTATTGCTGAAAAGGCTGGTAGTGCAAAATTAGTNGACTTGGTAAACGGTATCGCNGTNAGAGANGAAACNGATGATGCTACTGGCATGACACAGAAAATTGTGGTGGATTGGCGTGCGGCTCCAAAAGGGAACGAATTGAAGCCAGAGATAATATTGGTGGNNAAAGATGGTGAACCTTTACGCAACGANGCTGATAACCCAATTACATATCCTATGTCAGTAGACGCTGTTTTGTCTATTGAAGATGGATCAGAAATCAAAGCTGGGGATGTTATTGCTCGAATTCCCCGCGAAGGNGCTAAAACAAAAGATATTACAGGTGGTTTGCCAAGGGTNGCAGAATTATTTGAGGCTAGACGCCCAAAAGACCACGCAATTATTGCTGAAATTGATGGCTANGTTCGGTTCGGCAAAGATTATAAAAATAAAAGACGCATTGCGATTGAACCAGCTGATGAAACCCTAGAGCCNGTAGANTATATGGTGCCGAAGGGTAAGCACATACCAGTAGTTGAGGGTGACTTNGTTCAAAAAGGNGACTANATCATGGANGGCAATCCTGCGCCTCACGATATTTTGGCAATTATGGGTATTGAAGCGCTAGCGAATTATATGATTGACGAGGTTCAAGACGTTTATCGTTTGCAGGGTGTTAAAATTAATGACAAACATGTAGAAGTTATTGTTCGTCAAATGCTACAGAAATGGGAGATTTCAGAGAGCGGTGACACAACGTTGCTTAAAGGCGAGCATGTNGANAAGGCCGAATTTGACGCTGCTAATGAAAAGTCTCTATCTAAGGGTGGTAGACCAGCACAAGGTGAGCCAATTTTATTGGGTATAACCAAAGCGTCCTTACAAACTCGATCATTCATCTCTGCAGCTTCTTTTCAAGAAACAACACGGGTACTGACCGAAGCCTCAGTACAGGGTAAAAGAGATAAGCTTGTGGGCCTTAAAGAAAACGTGATTGTTGGCAGGTTGATACCGGCTGGTACTGGAGGAGCTGCACTCCGAGTTCAGCGTATAGCTAATGCGCGGGACCAGGTAGTAGTAGACGCCCGGATTGAGGAAGAAAATGCTGCGGCGCAGTTAGAGGCCCCGGTTTCAGATGAAGCCGTTGCATCAGAAAATGAGTAACTAGGTTAAAAATTGCTCAGAAACCTACTTTACATAGGTAGGTTTCTGAGAAAAATTTTAAAGAAAAGTCGTATAAGCTTCAATAATAGATATCGGCATTAGTGCGCTTTTATTTGGTTAAAATTTTTCGAGTAATACTCGCTGCTTAAATGCTATTTAGTTATTTATTAATAAAAAGATACCTACTGTTGACAAATTAATCGACTCCTCATATACGCACGGAAAATGGAGTGAGATTACTTACTTCTAATTCAAATATACAGTGGTCAAGATCCGGGTAGTGCCCCGATCCTCTGGAGACCTACCGCCTAGTTCTCGTTTAAAAAGAGAGCAAAAGCGGCTTTTGCGTTTGTGAAAACATAACGCAATTAATTCGTAGCATCTGGTTTATGCCAGACGCAAAATTAAAAGCAAGAGTCAAACGGGGAATGCCTGAATGCCTACAATACAACAGCTGATACGTAAACCGCGGCAGCCAAAAATAAAACGTTCTAAATCGATGCACTTAGAACAGTGTCCTCAAAAAAGAGGCGTGTGCACAAGAGTTTATACGACCACGCCGAAGAAACCAAACTCTGCCATGAGGAAAGTTGCAAAAGTCAGGCTGACTAATGGGTACGAAGTGATATCCTATATTCCAGGTGAGAAACATAACTTGCAGGAACACTCAGTTGTTTTGATTAGGGGTGGTAGGGTAAAAGATTTGCCTGGTGTGCGTTATCACATTTTGCGTGGGGTGCTGGATACCCAAGGTGTAAAAGATAGAAAACAGCGCCGCTCGAAATATGGCGCCAAGCGTCCGAAATAGGGGAAATAGGATATGTCTAGACGTCATGCGGCTGAAAAACGTGAAATCCTTCCAGATGCTAAATTTGGAGATAGCGTACTAAGTAAATTTATGAATAATCTTATGGTAGATGGTAAAAAATCTATAGCTGAAAATATTGTATACAATGCCCTCGATCGTGTTGAGGGCAAACTTAAGCGTGCGCCTGTTGAGGTATTTCATGAGGCCTTAGACAATATCAAGCCTACGGTAGAGGTTAGGTCTCGGAGAGTAGGTGGTGCTACTTACCAGGTGCCTGTTGAAGTTCGTCCTGAGCGTAGAGTGGCTCTGGCAATTCGTTGGTTAATTTCGGCCAGCCGTGGTCGCAATGAAAATACCATGGAAGAGCGCCTAGCCGGTGAGTTGATGGACGCGGTAAACTCCAGAGGCTCTGCCGTAAAGAAACGGGAAGACACACATAAAATGGCTGATGCAAACAAAGCTTTCAGCCATTATCGTTGGTAAAAGTAAAGGCTGATTAAATGGCACGAGAATATCCATTAGATTTATACCGTAATTTTGGTATCATGGCTCACATTGATGCTGGCAAAACAACCTGTTCTGAACGGATTCTCTACTATACAGGGAAATCGCACAACATTGGAGAGGTGCATGACGGCGCCGCAACTATGGACTGGATGGAGCAGGAGCAGGAGCGGGGGATAACGATTACATCTGCCGCTACAACGACTTTTTGGGAACGGACCGAAGATGGGGATAANGCAGATACGCCAAAGCATCGTTTGAACATCATTGATACTCCTGGTCACGTAGATTTTACAATTGAAGTTGAGCGTTCATTAGCGGTCTTAGATGGGGCAGTTTGCGTATTAGACGCCAATGCGGGCGTGGAGCCACAGACTGAAACAGTATGGCGTCAAGCTGACCGATATAAAGTGCCTCGTATCGTCTTTGTAAATAAAATGGATAAGATTGGCGCAGATTTTTTTAATTGTGTCAATATGATAGAGGATCGAACTGGTGCACGTGCNGTACCGGTCGGAATTCCAATTGGTGCTGAGACTGAGCTTGAGGGNCTGATTGACTTGGTGACCATGAAGGAATGGCTTTGGCAAGGTGAAGACTTGGGTGCGTCATGGGTTCAAGCAGATATCCGTCCTGAATTGAAAAGCATGGCGGAAGAGTGGCGTTCAAAAATGATCGAGGCTGCTGTTGAAATGGATGATGAGGCTATGATGGCTTACCTTGAGGGGGATGAGCCAGATATCGGAACTTTGAGAGGACTACTGCGTAAAGGGACTCTTAGTTTAACTTTTGTTCCTGTTTTGGGAGGATCTGCATTTAAAAATAAGGGAGTTCAGCCTTTATTAAATGCAGTCATAGATTATTTACCAAGCCCCTTGGATGTTGTTGACTATATGGGGTTTGCGCCAGGAGATGATGCAGAAGAACGAAATATAGCGCGTAGAGCGGATGATAATATGCCGTTTTCTGGGCTTGCATTCAAAATAATGAATGATCCGTTTGTGGGATCGTTAACGTTTACTAGGGTTTATTCTGGGGTTATTAATAAGGGTGACACAGTTCTAAATTCTACCAAATCAAAAAAAGAACGNATTGGACGAATGATGATGATGCATTCAATCAATAGGGAAGAAATTGAAGAAGCTTTTGCTGGCGATATAATAGCTTTAGCGGGATTAAAAGATACAACAACTGGCGATACAATTTGTGACGCAAAAGAGTCAGTAGTGTTGGAGACAATGACGTTTCCTGAGCCTGTGATAGAAATTGCCGTTGAGCCAAAGACTAAGGGCGATCAGGAGAAAATGTCCCAAGGGCTTGCTAGGCTTGCAGCCGAGGATCCCTCGTTTCGTGTGGAGACAGATATTGAGTCTGGTCAAACTATTATGAAAGGTATGGGTGAGCTCCATTTAGATATTTTGGTTGATAGACTAAAACGCGAGTTTAAAGTAGAGGCAAATATTGGTGCACCCCAGGTTGCTTATCGAGAAACAATATCTCATGAGGTGGAACACACTTATACTCATAAAAAACAATCAGGTGGGTCTGGACAGTTTGCTGAAGTTAAAATGATAATTACTCCCACTGAGCCAGGTGAGGGATATTCGTTTGAGAGTCGTATNGTCGGGGGTGCTGTCCCTAAGGAGTATATTCCGGGTGTTGAAAAAGGTATCAACTCAGTGATGGATAGTGGCCCTTTAGCAGGGTTCCCAGTTATAGACTTTAAAGTGTCTCTCATTGACGGAAAGTATCATGATGTGGATTCTTCTGTTTTAGCCTTTGAAATTGCTGCAAGAATGGGGATGCGTGAGGGTATGAAGAAGGCGGGAGCTAAGTTGCTGGAGCCAGTTATGAAGGTGGAGGTAATTACACCTGAGGAATATACGGGCGGAATAATTGGTGATCTTACTTCGCGCAGAGGTCAGGTAACTGGCCAAGAGCCTCGCGGGAACGCAGTTGCAATTAATTGTTTTGTTCCATTGGCAAACATGTTTGGATACATCAATAATTTGCGCTCGATGTCGTCAGGTCGGGCAAACTTCTCAATGCAGTTTGATCATTATGATCCAGTGCCGCAAAATATATCTGACGAAATTCAAGCGAAATTCGCGTAACTTAAAGGCTAATGGGGTTATCCCGGCTGTAAAAAAAACTAGAAGGAGGCCACGATGGCAAAGGAAAAGTTTGATCGAAGTAAACCGCACTGCAACATCGGAACGATTGGTCACGTGGACCATGGTAAGACGACTTTGACAGCAGCAATTACAAAATACTTTGGTGATTTTCAGGCATATGACCAAATTGATGGTGCGCCGGAAGAAAAAGCGCGGGGCATAACAATCTCTACCGCTCACGTAGAATATGAAACTGACAATCGTCACTACGCCCACGTAGACTGTCCAGGTCATGCTGACTACGTCAAGAACATGATTACTGGTGCGGCCCAAATGGATGGAGCCATCTTGGTNGTTAATGCTGCAGATGGTCCAATGCCACAGACACGTGAGCATATTTTGTTAGGTCGCCAAGTAGGTATTCCTGCAATGGTTGTTTTTATGAACAAAGTAGATCAAGTGGACGACGACGAGTTGCTTGAATTGGTTGAAATGGAAATTCGTGAATTGCTAAGCACTTATGACTTTCCAGGGGATGACATTCCAATTGTTTCAGGGTCTGCTTTAGCTGCAATGGAAGGCCGTGACGCAAACATTGGGGAAGAAAAAATCAAAGAGCTTATGGCTGCTGTTGATGAATATATTCCACAACCACCGCGCGCCATTGATGAGCCATTCTTGATGCCAATCGAAGATGTATTCTCAATATCTGGTCGTGGAACAGTTGTTACTGGTCGTGTTGAGCGTGGTGTAATTAATGTTGGTGATGAAATAGAAATTGTTGGTATTCGTGATACATCAAAAACAACTTGTACTGGCGTTGAAATGTTCCGCAAACTGCTCGATCGTGGTGAAGCCGGTGACAACATTGGTGCANTGCTTCGTGGCGTAGACCGTGAAGGNGTTGAGCGTGGTCAGGTTCTGTGTAAACCAGGTTCAGTTACACCTCACACAAAGTTTGAAGCAGAGGCATATATTTTGACCAAAGACGAAGGCGGAAGACATACGCCATTCTTTGCAAATTATCGTCCTCAATTTTACTTCCGAACCACCGACGTAACTGGAACTGTGGTGCTGCCAAGCGGAACTGAAATGGTTATGCCAGGTGACAACTTGAAGTTCACTGTTGAACTGATAGCCCCTATCGCAATGGAAGAAAAACTAAGGTTTGCTATCCGAGAAGGCGGACGCACCGTCGG
Source organism: Marinovum sp. (assembly GCA_002711145.1). Lineage (GTDB taxonomy): Bacteria > Pseudomonadota > Alphaproteobacteria > Rhodobacterales > Rhodobacteraceae > Salinivivens. The sequence continues at coordinate 17,385 of PAHS01000039.1, forward strand.
ATCAGGCGTCGTCGCCAAAATCATCGAATAGTAATTATAACGAATGTGTAAAGCTCACACTAGTGAGCTTTACTTGAAAATGGGGAAACCCAATAAGGTTCGAAGAAGTAATAGGATGGTCTTATTCCTTCCTCTCAACTTTAACATCGGTTAAAAAGGCAAGGTAAAATGCAAAGCCAAAACATCCGTATCAGGTTAAAAGCCTTTGACTATCGTGTCCTTGATGCTAGCACTCAAGAGATAGTAAGCACTGCGAAGCGGACAGGCGCATCTGTTCGAGGTCCTATTCCACTGCCGAATAAGATTGAAAAATTCACCGTTCTTCGTAGTCCACATGTGAACAAAAAGTCGCGTGATCAATTCGAAATACGCACACACAAAAGGCTTTTAGATATAGTTGACCCAACACCACAGACTGTAGACGCTCTTATGAAGTTAGATCTCGCGGCTGGTGTTGATGTTCAAATTTCTGTTTAGGGGGGCAAAATGCGCTCTGGAATTATAGCAAAAAAAGTTGGAATGACTCGCTTGTTTATGGGGGACGGTAAGCAAATACCGGTTACAGTTCTTCAAATGGATAATTTGCAAGTAGTTGCTCAACGAACCAATGAACAACACGGATATAGTGCGGTTCAACTTGGTGCTGGAACTATTAAGGCTAAAAATGTTCTTAAGCCTCTACGTGGACAATTTGTGGTGGCAAAAGTTGAACCCAAACGGAAACTTGCTGAGTTTCGTGTTGCACCAGAAAATCTAATTGAGGTTGGAGCTGAGATAACTGCTGATCATTATGTCGAAGGACAATTCGTCGATGTGGCGGGAACCTCTATTGGTAAAGGTTTTGCAGGAGCGATGAAGCGGCATAATTTTGGTGGATTGAGGGCATCACACGGCGTTTCAATAAGTCACAGATCGCATGGCTCAACTGGTCAGTGTCAAGGGCCAGGAAAAGTGTTTAAAGGTAAAAAGATGGCAG
>PAHS01000040.1 GCA_002711145.1 Marinovum sp.
CGTGTTAACTTTGGGCGTTTATTAACAGGCGTTTGTATTTCCCCCTGAACTGTATTTGAGCATTCAGAATATACGATGCATGGACTGGATAATTCTACGAATTGATCAACTTGCTGACTGATCGCCTCACACTCCTCAGAAAAATTATTTACGAGGCTATTACCGGAGCACCAACCACCGCAAAGTTCAATTTTTGCACTTTCGAGATAGGCTTTTAATCCCTCAGTATCATGTGGCATGCGTTGGCCTCTCTCAACNCCNGTGTAACCGATTTCTCTNGCCTCNNGTAAGGCCTGCTCCATNGTNAAGTCTTTNGTCAATTTGGGNAGATCATCGTTTTGCCAAGCAATAGGAGATATACCAATTTTCACACTCATTTTTTNTAAATCTTTCTTATTTTTTGCTCGATATTCAGAAACTATTTNCTCGTTTCNTTCANATTGTAAATTTNAATACTTAAGGTCAANTCTTTCANAGAAAGTTTGCTAGTTCGACCTCTGAGCCAGCTTTAGCTGAAACAGCTGCAGCTTCCGCCATTGCCAAAGCAGAAATTCCATCTGCTAATGTTACTGGGACAGGGGTTTTCATTTGCACAGCTGAGACAAATGCTGCCCACTCTTTTTGATAAGCGGCCTTGTATCGCTCTAAAAAAAAGTATTCAGGCTTCGAGCTTTGAACGCCCATCTCAGTTGACTTAATAATACCATCTTCAACAACATTTTGAACTTGTAGCAAACCTTTTGAGCCCAAGATTTCAATCCGTTGATCATAACCGTAAGCAGCACGGCGAGAATTCTTTATTACTACTAATCTNCCATCAGCATATTTCAAAGTTGCAACAGCTGTATCATAATCTCCTAGTTCACTAATCTTTTTGTCAATTACTGAACTCGCAGAGACTATTATCGACTTAGGTAAGCCTTCAAATAAGAAATTCACCATATCAAAATCATGGATCATCATATCTTTAAACAAACCGCCTGATACCTTTAAAATATCAATTGGTGGTGGTGCCGGATCAAAAGAGGTTATCGCCAAAAGCTCTGCTTTACCAATTCCGCCTGCATCAAGTTCACTCTTCAAAGCAACAAAATTTGGATCAAATCTGCGATTAAAACCCAACATTATTGGCTGACCGTTAGGTTTTGTATTATCCAAGCACTGCTTTGCGCGAACTAAGCTTATATCAACTGGCTTCTCGCANAAAACTGCTTTNCCTGCTAACGTCGCTTTTTCAATAATTTCAGAATGGGTATCGGTCGAACTTGCAACTAGAACCGCGTCGATCGATTTATCTTTATAAATTGCATCGACAGTNCAGGCTTGGCCTCCAAAATCCCTTGCTANCTTTTGCGCATTATCCTCAATAACATCTGCAACAGCCACTAATTTAGAGTGCGCATGCATAGAAATTGTGCTCGCGTGCACTCGTCCTATACGCCCTGCTCCAATAAGTCCAACAGTCAACATTTCTTTTCTCCGAAACTAAACNTTAACTTTTGCCTCCGAAAACTGGAGGCCTCGCATCAACCCACAAACCATTTTNCTTTGCAGACNCAACTGCNGCATACACCGCCGCCATCGAGCGGAGACCATCTTCAGCGGTTGGCAATCCATCTCTTTCATATCCAGAAATTGCATCGGCTAAGTCCATATACATGTTAGCAACAGCTAGCGGGAAGCCTTCAGGATGTGCTATTGCCACCCTACTTATCCGTTTAGCATCGTCGTACAAATCAGCCTCACCTTTTTCAATGACTTGCGTTCGACCTGACAACGGAGTGTAGATCAACTGATTTGGCTGCTCAGAGGCCCAACGCAAGCCACCGGTTTCACCAAAAATTTGTATATCGAANCCGTGCTGCCTACCAATTGCCACAGATGAAGTCCACAAACGTCCAACGATCCCTTTACTGAGGCGAAAATTAACAAATGCATCGTCTTCTAAAATTCTTGTAGAAATAGTTGACGCAAAATCTGCACTCAAACTTTCTACGGTATCATCAGAGATAAAACTAGCCATATGCAATGCATGAATACCACAATCGGCAAACTGACCAGAAACACCAGCCATCTGCGGATCATACCGCCATCGCACTCGTGGATTTTCTGCATCTTCGGCATCTGCATGGTGCCCATGACTAAAGTTTGTAATTATTAACCTTAATTTGCCAATATCACCACTGCGCACCATGGCACGAGCTTGTCGCACCATTGGGTAAGCAGAATAGCAATAGTTTACTGAGAAGACCCTACCACTTTTATTAGCGATTTTATAAATTTCTTCGCCCTCTTCGACTGTCATAGTCATCGGCTTCTCACATAAAACATTAAAGCCAGCCTCTAGAAAAGATTTCGTTATTTCAAAATGGGTGGCATTTGGCGTCGCAACAGTGACAAGATCAACTGCATCATCTCTATTTTTCTCACCATTAAGCATATCTGACCAGCTACCATAGGCTCTAGAACTATCAACACCTAGGCTTTCAGCAAATGCTTTGCCTTTTGCCGGCCTGTGATCAAAAGCGGCGGCAACCAACTCAAATCGGCCGTCTGCGATAGCTCCCAAGCGGTGTGCTGGACCAATTTGGCTTCCTTCTCCACCACCTATCATTCCCCATTTTAATTTGGTCATACTTAGTCTTTCTTAATGGTTTAATTAAATTCTCCAAAACTACTCAAATCAAACTCACACTAAATCAACCCACGCCCTCTGCTCTCCGGATTGGAGAGCAGCATTTACAACTCGAGAAACCTTTAAGCCGTCTTTAAATGATGGCCAATGAGACTTATTTTCCTCGATAGCTAAAAGAAAATCACGAGCTTCAATTATTATTTGATCCTGATAGCCTGTTCCGTGACCAGGCCCTTGGCAAAAAGGTTCATAATCTGGGTGCGCTGGTCCAGTTAAAATTTGCCTGAAACCTCTTTCAGCTTCAGGCCCTTCTGATCGGTAGAGCCATATGGAATTCTGATCCTCTTGATCAAAACGCACCGAACCTTTTGTTCCATGTATTTCATACGCGTAACCCATTTTGCGGCCCGTCGCNACACGACTAAAGTACATGTGCCCCATAGCGCCACTATCAAATCGGCACATAATTTGGGCATGATCATCATTACTGACATCGCCACCTGGGCGCTCTTTATGGACCGTTTCATACTCACACAGCAATGAACGGATCGGCCCCATTAATGCAAGTGCCGCATTTATCATATGTGGAGCCAAATCTCCCAGGGTCCCATTGGACATGCTACTGCACCTCCATGATGCAGGTGTGAGAGGGTCCGCGAGAAAGTCTTCAGTGTGCTCACCACGAAACCATGTTACTTTTCCCAGTTCACCGTTGGCCAATAGCTTTCTAACGAATTGACTAGCAGGCGTTCGAATGTAATTAAAACCCACCATATTTGGCAAACCACTTGCTTCTGCGGCATCATTCATAACAATTGCATCTTTTAAAGAAGAGCCCAGAGGTTTTTCGCAGAACACTGGCTTACCCTGCGCAAACGCAGCTACAGCAATTTCCCTATGCTCAATTTGAGGGGTTGCAATAACAATTGCCTCCACAGTTGGGTCTTTCACTAAAACACGCCAATCAGATGTTGCAGCTCTAAAGCCATACGCNTTTCGATATTTTTCAGCACTGGCGTCACTTCGAGCACAAATCATTTGAAGCCGTGGCCGGAGATAAGTATTAAACACTGCACCGACTGACGACATTGCAACTGAGTGTGCTTTGCCCATGTAGCCACCACCTACAATGCCTATTCCAATCTCGCGCATTTTTAGCTAGAACCTTTTGAAACAAATAATAAGCTTTGTTGAAACGCGTATCACCAGTTCGGTATGACGGCAACATAAAACGTTTTGTNTTTTGCAGAGAAAATAAAGAAAGAAATTCTAGAGTAATGGACGATTTATTTGAGGCCATAAAAGGTAAGAAATTTGCNGTATTTGGAAGAGCAGGCATAGACCTATTTTGCGATGAGATAGGAGTAAAAAGCGAAAACTCTGGAAAATTTAGTTCTGATTTGGGTGGATCATCAGCCAATATATGTGCCGGACTGGTAAAACTTGGCTCACAAGCAAGCTTAATTACTTCAGTTTCTGACGATGCAATTGGAAGATTTGCAGTAAACCGCCTNNAAGATTATGGAGTGGACACAAAGTACGTAAAAACAATTTCAGGCGAGTGCCGTACTTCTTTAGCTATTTATGAAAGTACATTAGATGATTTTCAGAATGTGATTTACAGAAACAATGCAGCAGATTTTCTAGTCGAAACAGCGGATGTAGATATCATTGANTATNNCAACTACAATGCAGTTATTACTGCTGGGACAGTGTTTGCCTCAGACCCNTCTCGAACTTCTACATTTCATGCGATCAAAAAGGCACATGAAGCGGGATTGCCTGTAATATTTGATATCGATTATCGACCTTACAGTTGGCCTTCCGATAAAGTTGCTTCAGATGTTTTATCTAAGGCGGGCATGAGCAGCGACCTTATTGTGGGTAATGATGAAGAGTTTGGATTTATGGCAGGGGATTACGACCTCGGACTGGAAAAAGCTAGAGAATTGGCTTCTCTGGGGAAAACAGTAATTTATAAGATGGGTGAGAAAGGTGCAATCTCGCTCAATGATAAGAATGAAATTAGAACGGGCATTTTCCCAACAAAAGCCATTAAACCTGTAGGCGCAGGCGATAGTTTTATGGCAGGATTACTGGCTTCGATAGCCGATGGTTTCAACCTTGAGGACTCCGTCCTNAGGGGCTCAGCATGCGCGGCAATTGTTGTATCAAAGCCCGGATGTGCTGGAGCAATGCCGACAACAGATGAATTAGAGACGTTTTTAAACAAAAACTAATATTCAGTAATATAATACGAAAGCTTAATTATGCATATTGCCCCTTACGACAACAAAAATATCCCAATCGTGGACGTTAATCATGATCTAGTCCCACTGAACTACTTCAATATTGTTAAGTTATTTAAAGGTGAAAATTTTAAATACAGATTAAGCCAATATGAGTCATGTATCGTGCCAGCNACTGGCACCATTGATATTGATATTGGTGGTCAAAAATTCGACTCAATAGGTAATAGATCTTTGGACGTGTGGGATGGAGAGCCCGAGGGCGTGTACGCCCCGACAGACACACCAGTTTGCTTTGAATGTCTAACCGATACNGCCGAGATTTTTATTGCAGGAGCAAAATATGATAAAGTTTTAGAACCTTTTGAGGTTAGATCTCAGGATATTGATTTAGTTCAATACGGATCAGACGACACAAAAACACATNGAAAAATAAAGCATATCTTAGGAGCAAATCAAAGNGACCAAGTTGGAAGGCTACTAGTAAGCGAACTCTACACAGTCGGTTCCGGTGGATGGTCTGGGTTCCCATCCCATAAGCATGATACAGACCGCTTGCCCGAGGAGACAAGGCATGATGAAACATACAACTTTAGGTTCAAGCCAGATTATGGTTCGGGTCTACAGATGCTACAACGCGAAGATAACAAACCAGGCGACGCTTATCACATCATGGATGGCTCTACGGTGATAATTGATAAAGGTTATCACCCATGTTGCGCNCTCCCCGGCTACGAAATGTACTATTTCACGATACTCGGCGGTTTAAGCCAGCGGCCCTTGAAACAATTTTTNCAGCCAACGCATGAAGAACAACTATCAACAATCCCAGGTATTATGGATATGGTGGCAAAGTTTAAATGACAATTGCTACACTTAAAGAAGTACTAGCGCCTGCCATGGAAGGTGGATATGCCGTCGCAGGATTGGTCACACTAGGATGGGAAGATATGCGAGCATACGTTCGTGCNGCAGAAGAAGAAAGTGTTTCAATTATTCTTCAAGCCGGGCCATCTTGCAGATCGCATACACCTTTGCCTATCTTAGGAAAGATGTTTAATCATTTAGCTAATGAAGCGAGCGTCCCTGTGGTTGCCCATTTAGACCACGGTTATACCGAAGAAGAGTGTAGAGAGGCTATTGAATGTGGATTTACTTCAGTAATGTTTGATGGCTCCAGACTTCCACTGAAAGAAAATATTGACAAAACAGCTCGTATTGCTGAATTGGCTCATGCGGCAGAAGTTTCCTGTGAAGGTGAAATTGGCTTCGTTGGCTACTCTGATGGTGAGCAATCAAACGGCACAAAACCTTCAGAAGCTAAAAAGTTTGCAGCTGAGACCAANGTCGATGCAATGGCGATATCCGTCGGCAACGTCCACTTACAGAAAAACAAAGAGGGAACCCTTGATCTAAAGACGATCAGACAAATCGAAGAGCTAACCTCAACACCATTAGTGATACATGGAGGTTCTGGGGTTTCCTTAGCACAAAGGTCTTATCTAGCAAAAAATTCAAAAATATGTAAATTCAACATTGGGACTGAGTTAAGAATGGTCTTTGGTGAAGCCTTAAAAGAATCTTTAGAAAAAGACCCCACTCAATTTGACCGAGTTCAGATCTTAAGCAAGACAAACGATCCGATAGTTGCGGCGACGCGAAAAGTTTTAAACGCATTTAAAGCAGAAAAAAAATAGTTCAAAAAGTAAGATGAAATCAGGATTAACAATTATAATATTTTTGGCTTTGGCTTTTCCATTCACATGCAGTGCAAAGCAAATAAAAAACTATGAGTCGGAACTAATAGTAACCTATGGCAATATATTAGCCACACGCAATTTAACTAAGGAACCAAACCCAGATTTTATAGGCTGGTACATTAGGATCACCCCTGATGTTGCTTCAAAAATTAACGAAGCACACTTTCAATCAGATAATGAAATGAAAGAAAAAATACGAGCCGGCCTCTACTTTTGTAGTTCGTCATATTGGAAAACAGGAAATACCTTAACAATTTCATGTTCAAATTCCGAAGCGAACAACTAGGGTCTAATTAGGAAATTAAAAAAATAGCAAAATGCTTCAACTTACAAGTAGACTTCTGACCTACCAGAATACAGCCTCTAAGAAAGGTAACATTTAATTATAGGATGAAATAATTAATAGCCGATGAATTTAAACATAACATAAGAAATAAAAAATAAAATAAATAGGTTGCAAAACTAAAAATCGATATGTAAATGTTAGCGCTAACTGAAGCTATTTTTTTAATGAAAATGCACCAAATTAGTCTTTTGATACTTTAATAAAATAGAATCAGTTGTTATAGGAAACAGGTACGAAAGTACTTTTTGGGAGAAAAATATGAAAAAATTAGTAATGGCGGGCGCTGCGCTCGCAATGATGGCGTCTACAGCAATAGCTGAGCGTTATGTAATGATTACACACACACAAGGTACTGACCCATTTTGGCCAGTAGTTGAAAAAGGTGGTAGAGATGCTGCCGCTGCGATTGGAGCAGACTTTGAATATAACTTTGATCCATCTGGTGATATGTCAGGTATGGCAAAGCTTATCGAGGCAGCTGCCGCATCTAACCCAGACGGGATAGTTGTATCTTTACCTGACCCAGATGCATTAGGCGGAGCGATCCGCGCTGCAGCAGACGCTGGTATTCCGGTAATCACAATGAATTCAGGCTTGGAGAATTCAGCTAAAGTTGGCGCACTAATGCACGTTGGTCAGCCAGAACTTTTAGCGGGACAGAAAGCTGGAGAGCGTGCTAAAGCTGAAGGTGTAACAAAGGGTCTTTGCTTGAATCAAGAAGCATGGAACACAGCCCTCGTGGATCGATGTGAAGGTTACTTCTCAGGTCTTGGCGGATCATTGAACATGATCGACGTATCAAACGACGTACAGCAAATTGAAACTAGAACAGCAGCCGCATTGTCAGCAGACCCATCAATTGATGGAATTTTAGCAGCTGGTCCACATGTATGTGATGCAGCTAATAAAGCTATTAAAGATGTTGGTGCAGATGTTCATCTAGCATGTTTCGACATGTCAGATGCCGTAACTGCAATGCTAAGATCTGGTGATGCGTCATTTACAATCGATCAGCAACAGCGGTTGCAAGGATATATGCCAATCATTGTGCTGCATTTGTATAACACAAACGCTGGTATGTTGCCAGGAGCTAATATTCCATCAGGTCCTGGTTTCGTAGACGCTTCAAATATTGATAATGTTGCTTCTCAGGCAGGCATAAACCGCTAATAGCTTATGTATTAGTAGGAAATTATAACAGGCGAGCGAAGGCTCGCCTGTTTATTTAAGAGACACTAAAAACATAGATATCAGAGGTTAAAATGTCGGAACGAAGTGAATCTGATCGTCTTCAAAATGAAAGCTGGATCCAGCGCATGATAAGAAGACCCGAAATTGGTTCTTTCATAGTCATGATCGTAATTATATTGGCCCTTGGGTTAGCATCTGAGGGGAAAGCTTTCAATGCATTGGGCTTAAAGAACAATATAGCCATTATCGCCCAATTGGGAATAATAGCAGTTGGTGCTGCTTTATTAATGATTGCTGGCGAGTTCGATTTGTCCATCGGACCAATGATTGCCTTTGCAGGTATGTCCATGGCCATAATGTTGAAATGGGGTTTACCATTTGGCCTAGGAGAGGCAACGCCATTTACGGCTTTTGCAATAACTATGTGCATGACACTGGCGTTTGGATGGCTCATTGGAACTATTGTGGTCAGATCGGGATTATCAAGTTTCATAGTCACATTAGCATTTTGGTTTTTTCTTCGTGGTCTTACAGAAGTTTGCTTCAGACTGATTAACCAAAATACTAATGTTTCTGGGCTACCGGATTATAAACAAGAGAGCTGGTTTGCCGAACAAATGGGTGGCGAAGTTTTCGGATGGCTTTATGATGGCTGGTTCTGGATTGGTCAAAAAGTATCAGCCGGATTGGAATTCACAGCTGGTATGGCCAAAGACGACAAAATTGATCTCATAAATTATTTAAGCTTCCTAAACATAAACCGGAAAATGGAACAATGGGTTACTGGATTTGATGCGAGACTTCTCTGGTTTATAGTTATAGCCGGCGTGGCGTGGTATGTACTTGCAAGAACACAGATTGGAAACTGGATTTATGCTACCGGGGATAATAAGGAAAGTGCACGCGCAAATGGGGTTCCAGTAAACAGAGTAAAAATTGGCCTTTTTATGTTTTCTGCTTTCTGCGCAACAATTTTTGCAGCATGCCAAGTTTTTGATACTAATTCATCTGACGCAGCAAAAGGAATGTTTAAAGAGCTTGAAGCAATTGCGATTGCGGTAGTCGGTGGAATCTTAATGACCGGTGGCTTCGGCTCGATAGTAGGCGTGGTATTTGGAGCGGTGACTTTTGGCCTTGTTGCTAATGCTGTATTCTTTATCCCTTGGATAGATGGAGCATGGTTTAGGGTATTCGTAGGTACAGTTCTACTCGCGGCTGTTTTTGCCAATGAACGTATTAGAAAACGGATCACTGGGGGAATATAAACATGGCACCAAAGAGTTACATGAGGGTCGAAAATGTCACGAAAAAATTTGGCCCCTTCACAGCGGTGAACGGAGTTGATTTGGACGTTTACCCCGGTGAGGTTCATGCCTTGTTGGGGGATAACGGTGCTGGAAAATCTACACTGATAAAAATTTTATCAGGAGTTCACCAGCCCACAAGCGGTACGATCTACATGGAGGAAGTTGAGCGGTCTTTTAGAAGTCCTAGAGATGCTTCTGCCGCCGGTATTGGAACGGTCTATCAAGACTTAGCTATTAATCAATTAATGAGCGTTACTCGTAACTTCTTTATGGGGCGTGAACTTACTTCTACTCTAGGCAAACTTAGAATGGATGAGATGGACCAAATTGCTCATGATGAGATGTTAAAAATTGGAATTGATTTTTCAGATCCATCTCAGGCAGTTGGAACTATGTCAGGTGGTCAGCGCCAAACCCTAGCAATTGCACGTGCAATTTATTTCGGAGCAAAAGTTCTAATTCTAGACGAGCCAACGTCGGCTTTGGGTCAGAAGCAGCAAATGGAAGTTCTTAAAACTATAAAACGTGTTAGAGCAAGGGGCGATATCGCAATTATATTTATTACTCATAATGAAATACATTCTAGGCTCATTGCCGACCGCTACACTTTTCTGGCGCTCGGACAAGTTATTGGTCAGGGAACTAAAGCTGAGTTAGAAGGAGGCGATATTAGGAGATTAATGGCAGGTGGAGCCGAAATTAAGGATTTAGAACAAGAATTGGCCAAGATCTAATAGTTAATATCGAGGACGAGATATAAAATACCAATCAGGACCAACTTATCTAGGTATTGACCTGGGCACATCTGGCTTAAGATGCCTACTTGTGAACCAAGAAGGCAAATTTTTGGATAGTGCTGAGTATAGCTACTCTGTAAAAAGTGAGATATCTGGTTTTAATGAGCAAAATCCAAGAAACTGGATCGATGCTCTAAAGGTTTCCATCGGAGAGCTAAAAAACAGGAATGCAGCAGCAGTTGCAAGTCTCCAAGCTATTGGCATTGCAGGTCACATGCATGGGGCAATATTGTTAGACAAAAACGATGAAATTCTTCACCCGTGTATTTTGTGGAATGATACTCGCAGTTACAAACAAGCGTCAATATTAGATCAAGATGTAAAACTGCAAGAAATTACTGGAAATATAATATTTCCAGGTTTTACAGCACCAAAGTTACTTTGGATACAAGAAAACAAGCCGGAAATCTTCTCAAAAGTTGCTAAAGTTCTACTACCTGCTTCGTATCTTGGATTTTACCTTACAGGCGATTTCTTTATGGATATGTCTGATGCTGCTGGAACTAGTTGGTTAGATGTTGGAAATCGGTGTTGGTCAGACTATGCTTTAAATGCAGGTAATATGCGATCTGACCAAATGCCAGATCTACTCGAAGGATCTCAAATAGCTTCATCAGTTTCTAAATTTATAGCCAATGAGTTGGGTATTCCACGTGGAGTTTCGGTTGTAGCAGGAGCTGGGGATAACGCTGCAGCAGCGTGTGGCGTTGGTATTATGCAGGAAGGTCAAGGCTTTGTGTCACTAGGCACTTCCGGCGTTCTGCTTACTGCTAGAGATGCATACACTCCTCTAGCTCAATCTGCTGTTCATACGTTCTGTCACGCAATTCCTAAAACGTGGTATCAAATGGGTGTAATTCTATCAGCAACGGATAGCTTAAACTGGTTATCAAGTGTTACTGGAAAATCTCCCATTAAATTATCAGAGGGGTTGACTCATAAAATCAATGGACCTTCATCCGAAAAATTTTACCCTTACCTATCAGGTGAAAGAACTCCTTTAAATGATGCACATATAAGAGGTGGTTTCGTCGGACTATCGACAAATAGCAATCAAACAAAACTCACTCAAGCAGTAATGGAAGGCGTAGCATTTGCATTACGTGACTGCATGGAGGTTCTTAAAAAAGCTGGCCCCTGTCCAGATCAATTATTGGCCATTGGCGGTGGCAGCCATTCGCGATTTTGGTTAGAGACTATAGCGACTGCCTTAAATAAGGCTATCGCCTGCCCCATTGACGGCGAATACGGAGCAGCTATGGGTGCCGCACGTCTGGCTATCTTGGGAAAAACTAGTGAACCCATTAAAAATATTTTATCCCAGCCAACTATTGCAGAAACCATTGAACCCAGACGTGATTTAATTGATCTTTATTGTGAAGCCTTCACCAGGTACAAAAACGCACCGTTCCACCTCAAAAATATCCAATAAATTTCAAAATATTAATTTATAAATAGTATTCTTTTTACCTCAATCTTAGTTGGCATCATTCCTACTAAGTGCTACTTTTATGCCTACACTTTGTAATAAATTTATGAGGCCATAGATATGAAAACAGTGGTAAATAGCTGGAATGAGTGGGATCCACTTAAACATGTTATTGTTGGAAAAGCCGATAATTGCCATATTCCGCCTGAGGAACCAGCCTTAGAGGCTAAAGTGCCAGAAGACAGCGATATGCGAGGCCAATGGGGCAAGAGACCACAAGAAACAATCGATCGAGCCAATGAATTGTTGGATGATTTTGCATCACTCCTGACCAAACGCGGAATAAGAGTTGATAGACCAACGCCAATAGATTTTTCGCAGCCAGCNACTACGCCCGATTTTCATGCAGACAGTCAATTTGGATGTATGCCACCACGAGATGTTTTATTAACTGTNGGCTCTGAAATCTTAGANGCAACAATGTCCTATAGGTGCCGCTGGTTTGAGTATCTTTGTTATAGACCCCTGATGCAGAAATATTGGGAGGAAGACAAAAATTTTAAACATGAATCAGCTCCAAAACCACGTTTAACNGATGCAGACTACCACNCAGATTATTTATCTGAAAAGATTGGTGTNGAAAAACGGCTAAAATGGACCGCTGAAAAGTTTTTTGTAACTACTGAAGAGGAGCCGTTATTTGATGCTGCAGATGTGCTGCGTTTTGGGAAGGATTTAGTTGTACAACATGGTTTTACGACAAATNTAAAGGGNATAGAATGGATACGCCGCCATTTTTCAGATCATAGAGTTCATGCGGTAAATTTTCCAGGCGACCCATATCCAATACATATCGACGCAACTTTTACCCCGCTGCGCCCTGGTTTGATTTTGAATAACCCACAACGCAGTCTNCCAGNCGAACAACGAAAAATGTTTGAGAAAAATGATTGGGAAATAATTGATGCAGCTCAGCCCGCTCACAATAGCCCTCCTCCATTGTGCTACTCATCAACTTGGCTAAGTATGAATGTTCTAGTGCTGGACCCCAAAACTGTATGTGTTGAAAAATCCGAAGTTTACCAAGCTGAACAAATGGATAAACTTGGCATGGAAGTAATCCCTATCGACTTGAGAGATGCCTATGCATTCGGCGGTGGCTTACATTGCTGCACAGCAGATGTTAATCGCGAAGGGTCTTGCGAAGACTATTTTCCAAATCAAACTTAAAGTCAAAATTTTGAAGAGCTAATATGAGCATAAAGGATCCAAATGAGCACTAACTCAATTAGTATCTTTATTGATGCTGATGCCTGTCCAGTAAAGTCAGAAATAGAGCGGGTGGCTAACCGACATAAAATCAAAACTTATGTTGTAAGCAATGGTGGCATTCGCCCCTCTCAAAACCCTCTTCTTAATCTGGTGGTTGTTAGTAAAGAAGCCGACGCTGCTGATATCTGGATATCTGAAAATATGAGTGCGAACGATATTGTTGTAACATCTGATATTGTGTTAGCTGCCAACGTGATTGAGAAAGGTGCCAGAGTAATTAAACCAACTGGAGAGATTTTGAACGGTAAGAATATTGGAGAGATTTTGGCAATGCGTGATTTGATGTACGATATTAGGGCGGCTGACCCNTTTCGTCAAAGCGGTGGCACAGCATTTAGCAAAAATGACAGGTCAAGATTTTTGGACGGCTTGGAACGTCTCGCCAGAGTCAAATTTTAACCAATCACTGTTTGAAAAACAAAAAAAAACAAACTATGTAATTTGCCTAGAGTATTAATAGATACTGGCTAATTAAATTGAACAANAATAGTTATCGTATAGGTTTCTTGATTTTTGATGGCTTTCCTATGGCTTGCCTGACTTCAATGATAGAACCCTTGAGAGCTTCAAACGAAATCTCAAACACAAATAGTTTTGAGTGGAAATTATTTTCTGAAGACGCTGATAAAGTGAAAGCAAGTGCGAACGTAGCTTTTGAAACTGACGGTAGCATTGAAGAAGTAGAGAAGTTGGATGCTTTAATATTACTTTCACCTCCAAATGCAGAATTTATAAATAGCAGAACTGTTGGTGTCTTAAGAAAATTAGAAAGGCATGGTTGTACGGTAGGCGCTGTATCGGGAGGTGTCTTTTTGTTAGCTAAAGCCAAAGTTCGCCCAAACATTAGCTATTCCGTGCATTGGTGTTATGCCGCTGCTTTTTCAAGCCAATTNCCAAATAACATTTCGTCTGAGCAAGTGATCGAGACGGATAAGAATATTATTACTGCCTCAGGAGCGGCGGCGGCATTCGATCTCGCACTATTGTTGATAAATTCAAAGCTAGGATCAAGTATAACTGCAGAGGTTGCGTGCTGGTTTCAACACCCCATAATACGAAACCAAGATGTAAAACAAGTCATACCCAGTTTAAATGAACTCGAAGGCTTAGATGAAATGCCTGAAATAGCTAAAAAGGCAATTTCATTGGTAAATAAANAAATTAGCTACCCGATACAAGTAAATGATATTGCTATTGAAATTGGAATATCATCTCGACATTTGTCTAGGATCTTTAAAGAGTCGACAGGTGATAGCCCTCGAAAATATTTTCGCAAACTTAGGGTGAATGCTGCACGGCAGATGGTATTATACACCAATGAAAAGATTGACAAAATCGCTTTATCAGTTGGATTTTCAAGCGCATCAAACCTGCGCTATCATTACACTGATTTGTTTTCGCTTTCGCCAGAAGAAGANCGACAACGGGTAAATCTATTTCGAGTGAATGATAACTCTCCAATACCTGCAACCTAGTTACGACACTGCACCCAGCGCTGCTATAATTGCATGATAAAGTGACTCAGCTGCAGATCTTGGACCCAAAATACTAATATTAGTCAAATCACGACAAATAAGAAAACATCCCATATGATCCATTTGACAGCGCGTAACTTCTCCACCTTTGAACGAAGGCACGTCGACATTACATAGCAAAGAGAGAGGTTCAGCNAGGTTAGCACCCATTAGGTCAAATCTACACCAGGCATCTGTTTGTTCAGTTACAGATGCGGTTCCAGCAGAAATTTGAGTAAGCTCACTTGCTAAGTCTTCATAGATATCAATAGGTGCTTCAATCAGCCATTGAGATGGACCTATCCAAAATGAAGATATTTTCCCAAATTTAGAACTCATAGCATCTGGAAGTGGGCCCGCCATGAACTGCTCTACATTTTTCTTTGCATCACGCTCGGTACCTTTTCTAAAAGAATAGGATGCTAAAGCGTTAGAATTCACTTCTTCAATAGTATATGNTCCAAATTCTTTCCTAATTGGCTTTTTACTCCACAACGGTGAGATAGAGTGTAATCTATGCACGCAATCTCTCCCCGTCTGGATCAACAAAATGAGCACTAACAACCTCAACCTTATGATCTTGGCCAGTAAGTGGGCTAACAAGACGAACGACTTCTCCAATTCGAGTATCACCAGCCTTTAAAAATCCCAATCCTATATGGCAATTTAAATTTGGTGAAAAGCACGCGGATGTGATATATCCCTGATCATGCTTTGCGTCCACCGGACTGCCAGAACTCATTAAATGAGCCCCTGCTGGAACTGGATCATCGGTNTTGACNGGCATAAATCCAACCAACTTAAGAGCATCTTGCGTGTTAAGTCCTTCACGTTCTGACAAAACGGATCCGACGCTATCCTTCTTTTTTGAAACCATTCTACCCATTCCCAAATTTAAAGCTGAAGTAGTTCCATTAAGCTCATTACCTGCTGCATGCCCTTTCTCAATTCGCATTACACCAAGAGCCTCAGTACCATATGGCACTATATCAAATTCTTTCCCAGCCCGCATTATTTCACGAATTAACGCATCCCCGTAACGAGTTGGGACCGCCAGTTCATAGGCTAACTCTCCAGAAAAGGAAATTCTAAATAGCCTAGCTCTAAGACCACCACAAACGGTAACCTCTCCGCATGCCATGAATGGAAATCCATCATTTGAGAGATCATAGTCTTTATCTACAATTTTTCTTAATAAATTACGGCTCTTAGGCCCTGCTACAGCAAACTGAGCCCAGGCCTCAGTTGTCGAAATTAGTTGTACGTCCATTTTTGGGAACAAACATTGCCTTACAAATTCCATGTGCCGATAAACTGAAACGGCATTTGCAGTTGTGGTTGTTACAACAAAATGATTTTCACCCAGACGCGCGGCGGTTCCATCATCCAGGGCAATACCATCTTCTCTCAACATCAAGCCATAACGCGTTTTTCCAATAGGTAATTTNGCAAAGCCATTACAATAAATGAAATTAAGAAAACTTGANGCATCTTTTCCTTGAACATCNACNTTTCCNAGGGTTGTGACATCGCATACTCCAACAGATTTNCNTGTACTGAGAACCTCACGGTCTACCGATTGNCGCCAATGNGTTTCACCCTTTTCTGGAAACCATTGGGCNCGCATCCACATTCCTACTTCAACAAAAACAGCNCCTTTTTCNTCTGCCCANAGNTGACTNGGGGTTTTCCTNATTGGCCGAAAGTCCTTATCACGGGATCTACCAGCNAANGCNCCAATNGCNGTTGGTGTGTATGGTGGCCGATATATNGTNGTTCCAACTTCTGGAATTGGCTTGCCCAGTAANTTGGCCATTATTGCCAGACCGGATATATTTGCCGTTTTTCCCTGATCAGTCGCCATCCCTAGAGTCGTATATCGCTTTAAATGCTCGACCGAGGTAAAATTTTCCTGCTTTGCTAACTTTATATCTTTTGCAGTGACATCATTTTGCTGATCAACCCAACCACGTGAAGTGCCCTTCACTATCCAAAAGGGCTCTATGGCAAAATCTACATCGCCTTGAACTTTNGGCAAATTAATACCTNGCGGTTTAATGGACAAACTANCAAGTGCTTGCACCGCCGCATCGTGGCCTGACTTTATAACGTCCTGTAATTCCATGAAACCTTTTGCAGAACCTGCGACGAGCAAACCACTAGGACAATTATCATCNGGTATAAATGACTGTATGCTTTCTTTCCAAATTGGGCGGCCACGATGGTGACTACTAATATTAATATTCGGATTCCAACCACCAGAAACACCCAAAGCGCCACATTTTACAGTCCGCTGCGACCCATCTTCATGTCGAACAATAATACTTATCAGACCTAGCCGACCACTAGTATTCGAAACGACAGCGTTAGAAAATGTTTCATAATCTGGGGAACTTACTTTTTGCTTTCTCGTATCAATGACAGCCGCAACATTTACACCTTTATTAAGCAAAGCGCGCGCAGTCTGATGACCATCGTTATTATTTGTAAAAATTGCCACATTCTGACTTGGTGTGACCGCCCANCTATTAACGTAGCTTCTAATTGCACCCGCTAGCATTATACCAGGCCGGTCATTATTCTCAAAAACTATTGGCCTTTCTGTGGCACCAGAACAAAGTATGGCTTGCTTGGAATAAATACGCCACAGGATTTGTCTAGGTTTCCCAGGATAAGGAATTTTAAGATGATCAGAAACACGCTCAACTGCTCCATAGATACCATGATCAAAAGCACCAATAATTGTTGTTCGAGTGAGAATTTTAACATTATTGAAATTACCTAACTCTTCAGTAATCTCCTTTGCCCATTTGCTGCCAGGTTTTTCATCCACAACATAATTCTCAGCATTAAGTCTGCCACCAGTAACAAAGTCTTCATCAACAATAATTACTCGAGCACCTGACTTTGCCGCAATAAGTGCCGCAGCCAAGCCAGCTGGACCAGCACCAATGATCAAAAGATCTGTATGAAGAAACCCTTTGTCGTAACAGTCTGGATCAGGTTCTAAAGATGCAGATCCCAAACCTGCGGCACGCCGAATTATTGGCTCATATACCTTTTCCCAAAAAATAGAGGGCCACATAAATGTTTTGTANTAAAACCCTGCAGTCAAAAAGGGAGCGAACAGGTCATTTACTTCTAAAAAGTCAAAATTTAGAGATGGCCAACAATTTTGAGCATGAGCAACAAGCCCATCATAAAGTTCTGTCGTGGTTGTACGCGAATTGGGTTCTTTACGATTTCCAGTTCGCAATTCAACCATTGCATTTGGTTCCTCAGAACCTGAAGATAGAACGCCCCTTGGCCTATGATATTTAAACGAGCGGCCAACTAGTCGAATATCATTTGCAAGTAAGGCTGACGCAAGTGTATCACCTTCAAACCCTTGCATAGTTTGCCCATTAAATACAAAATCTCGAGTGTTATCTCGATTGATTAAGCCACCCTCTAATCTGTTTTTCTGTGTCATGCTAGCGGCCNTCTTCAGTAGCCACATCACTGGCCAATCTGACTTCTTTTATTTCATGACTCAAAGTATCCCGAGTGACCACCAACCAGGATCTATCACCATACTCGTGAAACCATAATTCACGATGCATCCCAGCGATATTATCCCGCAGATAGCCATATTCGACAAAATGCTGCACGGCGTTATCTTCTTGCCAATCTGGACGATTAATCAAGTTTGCGTCTCCAAGATACACAAATTCAGAGCTGTCACGCGGTCCTAGTAAAGGNTGATTGATTATCATAAAATCTCCTAGTGCAAATTCGGCTGGTTACCCATGCCCTTTTCGTCGATCATAAATCCCTTAGAAAATCTATCAAAACGAAAAGCACGTGCTGTTTTGTGAGGCTCTCCAGTNGCCAAAAGATGCGCATACACCCATCCTGACGCTGGCGTGGCTTTGAAACCGCCATAGCACCAACCACCATTAAAATAGAGGCCAGACACATCAGTTTTATCTATTATAGGCGAACCGTCCATCGACATATCCATGATACCACCCCACATCCGGAGCAAACGAANTCGACCGAGCATAGGGAATATTGCCATTCCACCCTCACAAACATCTTCAACTACTGGTAAATTTCCTCTCTGGGCATACGAATTGTACCCGTCGATATCACCACCAAAGACGAGCCCCCCCTTATCCGATTGACTGCAATAAAAATGGCCAGCTCCAAAAGTAACTACTCCTGGCAAGANAGGTTTCAAACCTTCAGAAACAAAGGCTTGTAAAACGTGGCTCTCTATCGGCAGNCGCATGCCAGCCAATTGCATCAAACGACTGGACGAGCCGGCAACGCAAGCTCCTACCTTCTTTGCCTTAATAAAACCTTTGGTTGTATCTACCCCGATGCAAGAACCTTTCTCAATCTTAAATCCAGTGACCTCGCAATTTTGTATTATATCCACACCGCATGAGTCTGCCGCCCTTGCGTATCCCCATGCAACTGCATCATGGCGAACCGTACCACCCCTATGCTGCGCTAAACCTCCTTTTATCGGGAAACGGACATTCTCAGTATTTAAAAATGGATACCGCTNTTGAATTTGCTCCTTAGAAAGCAAATCTGCATCAGCACCATTGAGAAGCATGGCGTTGCCTCTTCGGACAAAAGCATCCCTTTGAGCATCACTGTGAATAAGGTTAAGTATTCCTCTCTGAGAGACCATGGCATTGTAGTTAAGTTCNTTTTCCAAGCCTTCCCACAACTTGAGAGAAAATTCGTAAAATGGCTCATTTCCATCCAGCAGATAGTTCGAGCGAATTATCGTTGTGTTTCGCCCAACATTTCCCCCACCTATCCAGCCTTTTTCAAGAACTGCTATCCTAGATTGTTTGAATTCTTTAGCCAAGTAATAGGCGGTCGCTAAACCATGACCGCCGCCACCAATTACAACATAGTCATATTCACTACTTGGTGCGGGAGAACGCCAAGCTGGACCCCATCCCCGATGACCAGTTAGTGCTTCCTTTATAACTCTAAACCCAGAATATTTCATTGCAAAACTCCTAACCCCCATAAGTGACTAAAAGAATTTCAATTTCAATTTACGTATCGGACATATTTTCAAACAAATCGGACATCAGCAACTTATTACATNAANATAAATCTATTTGACATAATCTATAGAGTTAAAACAGTGGAACCCGTTGTCTCCCTTGCTTCTAGCATATCGTGGGCCTTCGCAATATCCGATAAAGGTAATTCCTGACCAATTCTTAATTTTACGATGCCGGCACTGACCTTTTCAAACAGCTGATCTGCCATCAGCTGACAGGTATCGCGTTTGGCAATATGTGAAAATATAGTTGGCCTAGTAACTTTCAGTGATCCTTTTGCCGCTAGTTGGCTGATATCAAATGGCGGTACTTTACCACTAGCGTTCCCAAAACTTATCATCATCCCCAAAGACTTTAAACAATCCAAAGAGTCAGTAAATGTAGATGCGCCGATAGAATCCATAACAGCTTCCACACCCGCTCCATCGGTAAGATCTTTTACTTCCCTCACAAAATTTTGNGTCTTATAATTGATGCAATGGGTTGCGCCATTTTGCAGAGCAAGTTTGCACTTTTCATCCGAGCCGGCAGTGCCAATCAAATTAATTCCTNCTGATTTTGCCCACTGGCACGCAATCAGCCCAACACCGCCAGCAGCAGCGTGAAACAATACAGTATCTCCACGGCTTAAAGGTGTTGTNCGATGAAATAAATATTGAACAGTCAGTCCCTTCAGCATAACGGCGGCGGCTATTTTGTAACTTACCTCATCAGGAAGTTTACAAACTTGTTCGGCCGGCAAGTTTCTCGTATCAGAATATGATCCCGGCTGTGCGCAAGCATATGCAACTCTATCACCAACGTGTAAATGGGTCACATGATCGCCAACTTTTGTCACAATACCCGATGCCTCGACCCCTAACGCAGTTGGCAACTCAAGTGGATAAAGCCCAGTGCGTTGGTAAATATCAATATAATTTAAACCTATTGCCTTATGCTCTACAGTTACCTCATCTTTATTTGGAACTCCTAAAATAAAGTCAGATAGTTCTAATTTTTCCGAACCACCGAATTCTTTGATAATGACTCTTCTTGACATAATAATCTCCGCAATATCCACAAGATTGTTCTAGAAAGATTTATAAGCTCTATTCGTGAAATACAACCAGACCAACACCAGCTTAATAGAAAAAAATTACTATTAGAAATGGGGCGAGTTCGCTTGATGGGAAGAGGATTATCAAACCAACTCGCCGATACAACTAAACCAGGTTGTTGTTATNTTATACTATATATAGCTTTATTTGTCAAAACTATTCTAAATTTTGAGAACATTAATAAATGTAGTATAATCTAGATCTGATACCTTAAGATGTGGCAGAAATTTAACGGTAGACTGTATCATTTATTAATGATCATAAACCAACTGGATATATTTCCGAGCTATCAATACACTTGTATNCAAACTACTTTTACNGTGTATTTTATGAAAATTGATAGGGGATTTGTATGGCTAGAGAATTAACTGCTTGGTTATCGATTGGAAGCACATACTCATATTTAACGGCTATGAGGTTAAAAGAAGTGTGCCTAAAAGAAGATATTAACCTTACAATAGTACCGATCAGCATCAGACAAATAATGAAAAGTATGGACAATATCCCGTTTCCTCCATCAAAGAAAACAAAAGTAGATTATATGTGGANAGATATAGAGAGAAGAGCNAAAATATATGGAATACCAGTTCCAATCGTNCCTGCACCTTATCCACTNGTNGAATTTGATCGAGCAAATCTTGTAGGGATCGTCATGAACGATCAAGGGCTATANTTAGACTATTTTAAGTACACTTATGAAGAATGGTTTTTAAATGGTAACGAAGCAGGGTCAGAAAAAAACCTGGAAGTAGTACTGGAAAAGTTGAGAGTGGACTTGAAGGAAACAATTAAAAAGTCAGGTTTAATGGAGTCCCGGTACATCGAAAACACGCAAAAAGCTCTAAAATTTGGTATTTTTGGGGTGCCAAGCTTTTCCTTTTCTAACGAGATATTTTGGGGAGATGATCGTCTCGAAGACGCNGTACACCTTCTNCCNNANNGTTAAATATTAAANTNNTANAAANTTANTCTTGTNCNCGTATGGTGNANCCCNAAAACANTNNAGNACNTNAATACTGACTATTTTTAAGGATCAATTTGAAACGGCAATAGTGACAATATGCCTTTAAAAGCCTCCTCGAGTGAGACTTGTATCCAACAAAATAAGAGAGCATATA
>PAHS01000041.1 GCA_002711145.1 Marinovum sp.
ATAAATTATCTGAAATTTGATAATTACTTGGCATAAACTTTGCTGCTGAATAGTGAACAATGCGGGGTTAGTTATGTTTAAAACGGCGATATTTTCGGTAGCAGCTTTGGCTGTTGGGGCACACTCAGCAGGTTTTTGGGACGAAAAGGATGCAAAAAAAAGTTTTATTTCTAGNGTNACTCTTGAAGAGCAATGTGATCTGGAAGCAAGCTCTTTTGCCGTGGAAAATTTAACCACTGGAGAAGTTCGCCCCTTCAGATACGGCGAAGCATTTATTAGGGCAAAAAAATCTGACTGGCTTAAAGTCGTACTGAACACTGATTTCACCGGTGTTTATTTCGATGGCGAAAAGATACGCGCAGGAAAGCAAGTAAAAATTGTNCAGAGCTGTTCATCTGAGACAACNCTCGATAACATATTCGATAGTTTCAATGATACTTTTTCAAACAAATAAGTTTAAATTTGGTAAAGGTAATTTAGGTCGCGAAGAAATAGAAGTTGGTTCACATTCTGAATGAGTACGACTTCACTCCAAAGTTAATTTCAGCAGTCTGCCCGCTCCACCATCCTCAATAGCCCATAAGTTCAAATCANGGCTTATAGCAATGGCTCTCATACGCTTGCCTACATAAAACTTTTCCTCATGGATTATTTGATGATCTTCGATATGTAGACGGAATATTGCTTTGCTTTTTAGCCCAGATATAAACGCGTTTCCTGACCATATATAATCTTTTTTAATTGGCATAAATACTAGTGAAGAGGGAGCAATTGTAGGTACCCAATATGCTACAGGGGCAGTGAAACTATCGTTAGTTANGTGATTAGGGATGTGGCGCCCATTATAATGGTTACCTTCTGAAACCAAGGGCCAGCCATAATTTGCTCCTTTTGTGATCAGGTTCAATTCATCTCCATGTAATGGCCCCATTTCATTCGCCCAAAGCTTNTCATNGGGTGAAAAGGAAATCCCTAAAATATTTCTGTGTCCTAAGGACCAAATAGTATTTGCAGGAAACCCTCTTTTAGCAAAAGGATTATCTATAGGTATGCGTCCGTCATCATGAAGTCTTATTATCTTACCCAAATTATTATCAAGGGTCTGAGCTGGATGCATGATTTGTCTATCTCCAGATGATATAAACAGCATTCCTTNTTGAGCACTTTCTGGAGGACCAAAGGCAAGGCGATGCGAAAAATGTCCGCGACCGGTAGTATGTGGAAGTTGTTCCCAAATTACTTGATGATTGTGTAGTTTGCCGTTTTTTAGTTGTGCTCTAATTACCTTTGCNCCGCGTGTACGCCCATTATTTTCGGAGGCTACATAAGATAGATACAAAAGATTATTCTGCTTAAAATTTGGATGAGGTAAAATATCTCCTAGTCCACCCTGNCCACCGTAGGTTATTTCTGGCAGGCCCTCAATTGCAGACTTTGTGCTGCCTTTCTCTACTAACCATAGTTTACCCTTTTTGGTGGAAACTAATAGATCATTTTGATTGATGAATGTTAAAGCCCAGGGTTCATCGAAAACTGCAACTTTTTCAATTTTCAGTATGCTGTTGCTGGACCCAATGACAGANATCTCAGCTATCGCTGACTGCATTAGGGTGAAATAGAATCCTAACCCGAGCAAAATATAAACTTTTAATGCCCATAGAAACTCTTTGCATTTGAAAAATCGCATTTATTTAATCCTTTTCATTGCTTACAATAATTTAAGTACACTTTAATTCAAGAAGAGGACGTTCTGCGGATGAGTTTATTTAAGGTAAGCATTCTTGCTTTTGTTGCTTCCTTTGTCGGAATTACTGCGAAAGCAGATAGTATTTCGTGGAAAGAGATTTTTGACCAGCCTAGATATAACGTTTTTTTCCTACGACACGCCCTTGCACCTGGGTACGGTGATCCACCTGACTTTAGTATTGNTAACTGTAAAACCCAACGAAATCTTAACACTGAGGGCAAAGACCAAGCAACACTCATTGGCAAAGANCTCAAAAATATAGGTATTTCATTTGACAAAATTTATTCTAGTGAATGGTGTCGCTGTACCGAGACCGCAAATCTTTTAAGTTTAGGAGAAGTGACTACTTTCCCAGGATTAAACTCTTTTTTCCAAGACCACTATGATCGAGAGGATACTCTTGGGAAATTATTGAATAAACTAGAAGGTATTGATAATACTGACCGTGTTTTAATGGTAACTCACCAGGTAGTGATTTCTGCAATTACAGGCATAAATGTCGCTTCTGGAGTAGCTGTTGCATACAATCCAAGCGATGGATCATCTGTCAAAATTTCCATGCGTTGATTATGAACACGTATAGTACTTCCATAAGGTTGGAAAAAATAATAACGTTTCTTAAAATTATTTAAAACTGCCCNATATAGACCGTCAAACTATTAATGACTAATTTACCAATTGGGGCAAAAATGGGTGTTACAAATGACAACTGAATTTTTTTCGGGCATAAATCCAATAGTTCACAAAGGCATAGATAGTACTGACCCTTTATCATTCCGATACTATAATCCGGATGAAATTGTTTTTGGAAAAAGAATGGAGGATCAACTTAGGTTTGCAGTTGCTTGGTGGCACAGCTTTGCTTGGGAGGGTGGTGACCCTTTTGGGGGACCAACTTTTATAAGGCCATGGCATCCGCAGGATAACATGGAGCGAGCACGGCTAAAGGCTGATGTTGCGTTTGAGATGTTAAATATTTTGGGAGCCCCATTTTTTTGCTGGCACGATGTAGACCTTCGGCCTGATCAGGGGAATTTCAAAGATAACCTGGCTACTTTGAATGAGATTACGGACTACATCGGTTCCAAAATGAACCCAAAAGGCCCCAAATTGTTATGGGGGACAGCCAACATGTTCAGTCATAGGCGATGGATGGCTGGGGCAAGTACCAATCCTGATCCTGATGTTTATGCATTTGCCGCAGCAACAGTGAAGTCTTGTATGGACGCAACTCACAAATTGGGTGGTCAAAATTACGTCCTATGGGGAGGCCGTGAGGGATATGAAACCTTATTAAATACAAATTTATCTAAAGAGCTCGATAATATGGGGCGATTTTTAAATATGGTCGTGGATTATAAACATAAAATTGGTTTTAAAGGCACAATTTTAGTTGAGCCAAAACCACAGGAACCTTCAAAGCACCAATATGATTTTGATGTGGCTACATGTATAGGGTTTTTGCGGAAGTATGGATTGGAAAAAGAGGTAAAATTAAATATAGAACAGGGTCATGCCATTTTGGCTGGACATTCATTTGAGCATGAGATTGCTCTGGCAGTAGCAGAAGGAATGTTAGGTTCGATTGATATGAATAGAAATGACTATCAATCTGGCTGGGACACGGATCAGTTTCCGAATAACGTGCCAGAAGTCGCTCTTGCTTATTATCACATTTTTGGGGCAGGAGGCTTTAAAACTGGCGGTACAAATTTTGATGCAAAATTGAGACGTCAATCAATAGAACCAGTCGATCTCATAGCTGCTCATGTTGGTGCAATGGATGTTTGCGCCCGGGGTTTGAAGGCGGCAGAAGCAATGGTAAAAGATGGTGGTTTGGATGCGAAGCTGNAGGAAAGGTACCAGGACTGGTCAAAACCTGAATCTTTGAAAATGTTGGGAAGTGACCTGGAAGAAATTACTGAATTAGTATTGAAAAAGAATATAAACCCGCAGCCCCGATCGGGTAATCAAGAAATTTTGGAAAATTATGTAAATCGTTTTCTATAATTTTGATGACTACTGAAAAATGGTTGTTATTTGCTGTATTTTACGTTGGTATTCCATGAGGCGCATTTGTCAAGCAGTGGCTGCTCAAGCTTGTTATCAGTAAAAAAACAATCAACAGAAGATAATGATGCAATTTTGATCGGAGCTCTGCGCAAAAATTTTGTATGATCGGCTACTAAATAAGTTTTCTTGGCCTGGCTAATTATGCTTTGGTTAACGAGTATTTCCTGAGTGTCGAAATCTAACATATTGCCTTCGTTGTCTAATGCTGAACATCCTATGATTGCTAGATCAAACTTAAAATTTTGTACGGTCTCGAGGACTGGTTGACCGATCAATGCACCATCTGATTTCCTTAGATTGCCTCCCGTAACTACTACTTCACTTTGGATATTTTTTTTCAAGATATTTGCAATATTGAGATTATTGGTAACTATCAGCAAATTTTTGTGTCCTAAAAGTAATCTTGCGGCAGTCTCAGTACTTGTACCGATGCCCATGAATAAGCAAATATTGTTAGGAATTTCTTTTGCACACTCTCGACCAATCGCCTTTTTGCCTGAAAAGTTGATATTTTTTCTTTGCTCGTACTCAATATTTTCTATTTGGGATGGAATTATAGCTCCTCCATGGACCCGCTCAAGTTGCCCATCGGAACAAAGTTTATTCAAGTCTTTTCTTATAGTTTGTACAGATACATTGAAATATTTGGCGAGTTCTTCAACTCTTAAAATACTTCGTTGATTTGCCAGCTTAATTATTTCGGGTGACCGTAAATTATTAACCATCCTGACACCCTCATGCACTAATTTATGTACGATAAACTCAACCATTATNATTACCAGCTGAATAANNTTTTTTNNNTTGGAATANNTTCATTTTTCNAATATANCGCTATNAAAAGAAAAAAAGCGAAAAAAAAAGAAANTAAATTGANTANAACAGTGAGNGATTTGTTTATTATTGGTGGTGGCGTAAATGGATGTGGCGTTGCCCGCGATGCTGCTGGACGTGGATTGTCAGTTGTTGTTGCAGAAATGAACGATTTGGGCTCAGCCACTTCCTCTTCGTCTACTAAGTTATTTCATGGCGGATTACGATATTTAGAGTTTTTTGAGTTCAGGTTAGTAAGGGAAGCNCTNAAGGAGCGTGAGGTATTATTAAAAGCTATGCCTCATATCAGTTGGCCAATGCGATTTATATTGCCTTTGGATAAATCTCAGCGGTTTGAGACATCAACACCTGCCTCGAAGTTACTTAATACTATATTTCCATTTTATAAAAATAGGCGTCCTGCTTGGTTAATTCGAGTAGGTCTATTTTTATATGATCTTATGGGTGGTCGAACAATTTTACCTGGAACTTCAAGATTGGATCTTTCTGGTGCAGTAGAAGGAAGGCCTCTTAAGAAAAAGTACCAAAAAGCCTATGAATATTCTGATTGCTGGGTTGAAGATTCACGACTAGTTGTTTTGAATGCAAAAGATGCAGCAAGGCTTGGTGCAAAAATTCATGTGAATACAAAAGTCATTTCTGCAAATAGAGAAAACGGATTATGGCGGGTTGAAACAAGAAATTTANTGACTGGCAAGCGAGANGTGCATTTATCTAAAGTTTTGATAAATGCAGGAGGGCCATGGGTTAGCAACCTACTTCTTAATGTTTTAAGGGTAAATTCACCCGAAAAAGTCAGATTAGTTAGGGGGAGCCATATCGTAGTTCCAAAAATGTGGAGCCATGAAAAGAGTTATTTCTTTCAGGGAGACGATGGTCGAATTATATTTGCGATTCCTTACGAGACAGATTTTACATTAATTGGGACAACAGATATTGAGCATTCAGAGTTAGATGCAAAGCCAAAGTGCACTGAGTTTGAGAAAAATTATTTAATCAATTTTGCTAACCAGTATTTTGAATCCGCATTGAAAGTTGAGGATATAGTATGGACCTATTCAGGTGTGAGACCNCTACAAGACACTTCTGAGGGTAGNGCGACTTCTGTGACGCGTGATTATAGCATAAAGGTAAATTGTGAACATAATGCTCCTTTGGTAAATGTTTTTGGCGGAAAAATAACAACTTATCGAAAACTTGCTGAGAGTGTTATGGATAAAGTTGGTTTATATTTTCCTCAAATACCTGGTCCTTGGACTGCTGAAGCTCACTTGCCAGGAGGAAATTTTCCTGTGAATGGGCTCGCGGACTTAATTAATGATCTAAGGAAAGATTATCCTTTTCTAAGCCAGAAGTGGGCAGAGCGTTTGGTCAAGGGTTATGGTAGAGAAGCTCGTGTAATGTTAGGCTCTGTTCGTAATGAAGATGATTTAGGCGTCAATTTTGGTGCATCACTAACGCAAAAAGAAGTTGAGTGGTTAATTAAAGAGGAATTTGCAACTTCTGCTGAAGATATTCTCTGGCGTCGTACGAAATTAGGTTTGCGCCTTAGTGATATACAGGTAAAAACACTGCAGGAGTGGATGTATAATCAAAAACTAGTCACTTTATAAAGATATTCTTCTGGTACAAAATAAACTTTCAAGTATGACTAATACAATGAATGGCTGATGGTTACTTGCCAGCATACATTCAGGAAATTCAGTTTTTAGAAGAATTAAAAATACATGCGCATAGAAAATTATCCAAATTATCCGTCAAGAAGATCTCCTGTGATTGCTCAGAATATGGTGGCCGCAAGCCAACCATTGGCAGCTCAAGCAGGATTGCAAATGCTTAAGCGTGGGGGTAATGCCGTTGATGCTGCTCTAGCAACTGCTATTACTTTAACTTTAGTGGAACCAACAGGATGTGGATTAGGATCGGATGCTTTTGCAATTATTTGGGATGGCAACTGTCTTCACGGTCTTAATTCTTCTGGAAGATCTCCAGCATCATGGACAAAAGATCGGTTTTCTAATTTCGAAGAAATGCCATATAGAGGATGGGAAAGCGTAACCGTTCCGGGANTGGTGGCCGGTTGGGTAAGTCTTTCAGAAAAATTTGGNAANNTGCCATTTCAAGAACTTTTTGAACCCGCTGTTCGTTACGCTGAGTCTGGTTTCGCAGTTTCGCCGATAATAGCGCAGCAATGGAGCCTTGGAGCTGGAGAACTGACTGATCAACCTGGGTTTTCTGAAAATTTTCTAAAAAATGGAAATCCTCCTGCAGCTGGTGAAATATATACGAACATTGGATTCTCACAGTCTTTAAGACTGATTGCCGAGACGAAAGGAGAAGCCTTTTACTCAGGTGTTTTAGCTGAAAAAATTGATGCCTATGCTAAAGAACATGACGCTGCACTACGGTTAAGCGATTTGGCGGAGCATAAACCAGATTGGTCAGGGACAATTTCTAAAGATTTTCACGGTGTTTCTCTGCACGAAATTCCACCGAATGGGCAGGGGATCGCTGCACTAATGGCCTTAGGAATATTAAGTCATACATCTCTTGCTGATTTAGACTGTGACAGTCCTCTTGCGGTGCATCTTCAAATTGAAGCAACGAAAATAGCACTGGCCGATGCTTATAAGTATGTATCGGATATAGAATTTATGAAAAAGGTGACTGTTTCCGACTTATTAAGTGATGAATATTTAAAAGAGAGAGCGGGTCATATAAAATATGATCAAGCGGTAGATTTTAAAGCTGGAGCTCCAAAAAGTGGAGGAACGGTATATTTATCAGCTGCAGACCAAGATGGCATGATGGTTTCATTTATTCAGTCCAATTATGCGGGCTTTGGCTCAGGAGTTTGTATACCGGGGACAGGGATTCATTTGCAGAATCGAGGAGCAGGCTTCTCANTGGATCCTGATAGTCCAAATGTAGTTGGGCCGAAGAAAAGGCCATTCCATACGATCATCCCAGCTTTTTTAATGGATAATGGAAGTCCGCTTATGAGTTTTGGAGTGATGGGAGGGCCGATGCAGGCTCAAGGGCATATTCAAATGGTTGTACGGAGCCATCTGTGGCAGCAAAACCCACAAGAGGCTATTGACGCACCCAGATGGAGAGTTGAGGGAGGGTTAAATCTTGTTTGTGAAGCGTCGATGGATAACGTACTTTTATCTTTTTTATCGGAACTCGGCCATAATGTTTATACCAAGACCTCAAATGATGCATTTGGTTTTGGAGGAGCACAATTGATACGGCGATTGCAAAATGGATTTTACATCGGTGGCTCTGAGTCGCGAAAAGATGGGCATGTCGTTGGCTTTTGATAATGCAAGCCTGAGCAGTGGGCTGACTTGCAGATAGTGTAAATTCTTGGTTGATTTCGTTAAATTTAAAATGTTACACGACCCGTGGACGATCTAGAGCCATGGCAAATCTGAATACCCCCCGATTGCCATGGCTCTCGCATAAAGCAGAAAAGACAGAACTTGAATTTCTTCAAATCCTGCCTCTCCTTGGATAACTACTGTCCCCATCGGCTTCATCTAAGAAAAAAACTAAGTTTTTTTCCCATCTGACATGGATAATACTTTCTGTTAGACAGGAGTTGTTATCCAACTTCGAGCTCCGATCCAACCAAAAGGTTGTGGACGATCTGAACTCTATGCTTCTGGGGTTGGTTTTGTCCGTATTCGAAATTTATAAAAGCCTAAGCTCCTATATATTTCTAAACTTCTAATACCCCCCAGTGTTTACCCTTACATCAAATATGCCATTCATTTTTTATAGCTCAAAATGAATTTTTACATATCCACAGCTTGCAGGGTACTTGTCCACAAGATTTTATAACTTATCCCCAAAACAGGTCAGCAATGCTTAAGTAAATTAGATAAAATTTTCTTTATTTAGCAGAATCACCGCGTAAATATGGGTGGCCTGAACGTAATTATTGTAATAATTTTCTTGCATATACCAAAGTTTTCAGTCGGTTTGTTTTCATTTATAAAGACGCTAACCTGCCGATAAGCCGCCCATCCAGGCGTAGCAATAATTATTTCAAGAGATTTCTTTTTTTGACCGCCGTTTAACTTTGTTAAATACATAGAGGTTTGAAATTGAGAGGGTCAGAACAACCATGGCACCTCCTCCAATGCTCCATATGCCTGGGTATTCGTATAGTACCGCCCAGACCAGTAATGGTGCCAATATAGTTTCCAGGAGTATTAGCAGTGATGCCTCAGGCGAGGTTATGTATCGAGGGCCTATGGCAAGAAAGCATGTTCCAATTGCTATAAAAACTCCATGTATCAAATATAAATGAGCATTTCTTTCAAATCCTGTAAAAGGTTCTGTGAAAAAAAATAAGATGATGGCAGAACCTAAATAGGCAACTGGTAGAGCTGGTAGAATAGAAATACTTTTTAGTTTTCTTATCAGTGTCAATGCTGCAGCATAGGAAACACAGACATAGAGCGCAAATAAGTCACCTTTCCAGTTTGATATTTCATTTTCAGTGGAGCCATAGGCGATTACGATTAGGCCTAAGGTAACTATAAATATTGTTTTTTTTACTCTTTTAGAAATGGGTTCGTCCAGTATGAAATAACTAAATAATGAAGCAAAGATAGGCATTGCTGCAAAAATAAAAACGACATTTGCAACACTAGTATTTTCTACTGCGCAAACAAAAGCTGGAGAAGTAGATCCTATCAAAAAACAATAAAGCCAGCCTAATTTACCCATTAAGAATAAAGATTTTATATTTCTTAAACCCGTGAAAGCCACTAAGGCGACCAAAATTAGGATACCAGCCGAAAAGCTTCGCCAGAAAGCAATGGTCAAGCCATCTGAGGATATAAGGCGCACAAATAATGAGTCTGGCGTTACAAATAAAACACCAAAAAATGTTATTAGTAATCCTTTTTGATAGTCACTCATTAACAAATGATTTCTTTAACTGGTGGATGAATTGTCCTGAAGTACCGGCTTAGAAATAAAAACACCGCTATCATTTTCCTTTTCTTCATGGTTAGCTCAATTTATTGGATGAACGTTAAAGGCGAGTAAGAATGACCTTTTTTATTCAGAGGAATTGTTTTGCAAGTAGNGTCCGTTCAAAAAGCTGCATTTTATGTTTTTCTAGGAATGCTCTGCATATCAATAAATGACTTAATTGTTAAACAATTTTCGACAAATTATCCACTGCACCAAATTATATTTATCAGATCTGCAATAGCAATGCTGGTGACGCTAGTTTTGGTAAAGGTTGAAGGTGGANTCAAAATCTTAAAAACTAANNANATANAATTACATGCCTTACGAGCTATATCAATTTTTTTCTGCAATATGATCTTTTTTTCAGCGATAGCAACNCTGTCCTTAGCTACAGCCACAGCACTTTTCTTTGCGGCGCCAATTTTTATTACGCTGTTATCAATTCCGCTGCTTGGCGAAAGAGTGGGAATAAGGCGTTTGTTAGCAGTTATTTTTGGTTTTTTTGGCGTTTTTATAATGATGAAGCCAAATACCTGGTCTGGATCTGATATACACCCGNTNATATATTTCCTCCCTGTCATTGCNGCAATGCTGTACGCATTCATGCAAATAATGACCCGCAAANTGTCAAAATCCTCTAAACCCTCAGCTTTGGCATTCTACATTCAGGTAACCTTTATGTCGTTAAGCTTAATTTTTGGACTAATTTTTGGAGATGGGAANCTCGCGGATCTTAGCTCNAATACTAGCATGCAATTCATTTTCAGAGGCTGGCTAATTCCCAAAGGAAATGAGTTACCATATTTTTTAATTCTAGGTTTCTTAGCTGCGGGCGTTGGTTTTTTTATGTCAAAGGCATATAGTACAGCCGCCGCTGCAAGCGTGGCACCTTTTGAATATGCTTTATTACCANTAAGTATTTTTTGGGGGTGGACTTTTTTTGGAGATATCCCAGATTTGTATATTTTTATTGGTATTATATTTGTAGTTGGTTCGGGTTTGTATGTATTGGTCAGAGAGAAGAAAAGAGAAAGTATTGCTTCATTTATGCCCAGACAAAAAGTAAAGAGCTAATCCAATGCTTTTAGTTATATTTGATCATTTNNTGCACTTTTTATTTGATTTAAGTTTTGTGTCGTTAAAAGCTATGGAAGATGTCCCCACAAGATAAGGTATGACTTTGACCCATTCCATTAAAAATCTAAGAGAACTAAGGCGTGAATTTCATCAGTTCCCGGAGCTTGGATTTCAAGAGAGAAAAACAAAAAAAAAGGTCGCNAATTTTTTGAGGGCTAAAGGGCTTGAAGTTATCGAAGGCGTTGGAGTGATTGGCATACTCAAATCAGGCGAGGGAAGTAAAACAATTGGTTTGNGAGCTGATATGGACGCTCTTCCAATTCAAGAAACGTCTAAGCACTCATATTCGTCTATGCATCCTGGTGTTATGCACGCATGTGGTCACGACGGTCACATGACTATGCTGTTAGGTGCGGCCGAAAAGTTNGCTGATAATTTGGATTTTAATGGTAGGGTGATATTTATTTTTCAGCCAAATGAGGAAAATGGCT
This sequence comes from Marinovum sp., assembly GCA_002711145.1. Classification (GTDB taxonomy): domain Bacteria; phylum Pseudomonadota; class Alphaproteobacteria; order Rhodobacterales; family Rhodobacteraceae; genus Salinivivens. Next base: position 11,212 of record PAHS01000041.1, read on the forward strand.
TAGGCGCAAAAGCTATGTTAAANGAGGATCTGTTATCACGTTTCCCTATGTCAGAGATATTCGCTCTGCACAATTTACCTGGTACAGAAATGGGACGTCTTATGACAAGAAAAGGTTTGATTTGCTCCTCTGAAAGTCTGTTTGAAATACAATTGAAAGGCCAGGGCGGACATGCCTCAATGCCTCAAGTTGGACGTGATACGATTTCGATCGGATCAGAAATCATACAATCTCTCCAAAATATTATTTCAAAGAGGCTTCCACCAGGTTCAGGCTCTGTTATTTCGGTGACTGAGTTTACTTCTGACGGTGCCNGAAATGTTTTGCCTGGAACTAGTTTTATAAAAGGTGATGTTCGATCAAGAAATGAAGAAGATAGGTTGGAAATTAAGCGATTAATGACTAACATAGTTGACGGCATTTCACGTGCACATGAGATTGAAAGTAAATTCTCATTTGAAACTGAATTTGTGGAAACAATAAATTCNGGGGATCAAACAAATTCTGTTATNNAAGTGGCTGAAGAACTTGGCTTAAGTCATGACAGTAATTGTGAGCCCATGAGCTTTTCTGAGGATTTNGCNNATTTTTCAAATATTGTTCCTGGATGCTTTTTTCTTTTAGGTAATGGAAAAAGTGGGTGTGTCTCAAGTCCCTTNCACTCAAGTTCATACGACTTTAACGACAAATTATTGCCAATTGGAGTAGAAATTTGGAGTAACCTTGTACGCAANATCTTGCCACTTANTGAGGTGTAGCTTTGAAACACCTTTTCCAAGAAAGACTAGCAGATCTTAGAGACCGTATGTGCGAGCAAGANATTGATACAGCCTTGGTAACTGACGATGATAATATTTTTTACCTTACGGGTTATCATGATTACCTTCATATGGAGTTTGGAAGGCCAACAATTTTTGTCGTCCATCAACAAGGTCTGAGTTTATTAATAACTCCACAGATTGATGAAAATTCTGCGAGATCTCTCGCTCATTGCGATGAAATTTTTAGTTGGAATGATGGGATGGGAGATGAATGGCGTGAAAAGTTACCCAATTTAATAAAGTCATCAAAAAAGATTGGCATTGAAACGGATAGAATTCCTCAAGTTGTTTTGTCTTATTTGCATTCATTAAATTCGAAGGAAAAATTTGTGAATTTTTCTGAAATTTTGGACGAAATGAGAATGATAAAGTCTCCTGAAGAACTTGAAGTGGCCCGTCATGCGGGGCAGGTGGCAAATGCAATGATGAAAGCGGGTAGAGANGCAATTATTGATGGAAGACCAGAATTTGAAGTTGCCATAGCAACTTCTGCNGCTGGAACACGANCAGCTGCCNANCTATTGGATAAGCATTATACATCAAANGATATTTCCCCAAATACTCATTTTTTACAAATTATGGCATCGGGAGAAGATATTGTAAAAACTCATCATAGAGCTTCTACCCGTATAATGAAAATTGGCGATCCAGTTTTTTTATGCTTTTGTGGAATGACCAACTTTTACAAATTCAAGTTAGGTTTTGATCGAACATTCTGGATCAACTCAGCAAAACCAGAGCATGTAAAGGTCTATGAAACGGCTGTAGCAAGTCAGGAAGCTGCTTTAGCCGTACTGGGCCCTGGTGTTAAAGCAGAGCAGGTGCATGAAGCCTATGCGGAGGTAATTCAGGAGGCAGGTTACGATTATCCATTTAGGTGTGGTCGAGCAACTGGATACAGTTTTTTAGAAAAACCTTTTTTAATCAAGGGAGATAAAACAATTTTGCAACCTGGAATGGTATTCGCCGTAGATGGTTCGGTACTGACTAGTGATTTTAGAGCGCAAGTTGGGGACAGCTTTATTATTACTGAAACGGGGTATGAGCAAATAACTCAGCATCCCAAAGCGTTAGATGAAATTATAATTTGAAGTTATACAAAGGTAATTTATTTTATAGTTAAATAAACAAAGTATCAATTGCTGGTTGAAGGAAAATTTTTTGGATTATAAAATAGTTGCGAGGGTATTTATTTTATCCATTTTTCTAATCGTTCCGAGTGCGCACGCCTCCGAAAACTCTTTAGAAATTACATATGTGGAAACCAATACCGACATAAAAGACTTAATTTGGGAAAAGCGCCCAATGCTAGTTTTCTCAAATTCACACTTGGACCCAAACCTAAAGGAACAAATTAACATGATTGGGTCGGATCCACATGTACTTTCAAGCAGAGATGTTAGAGTGTTCATAGATGATAAGCCTGAGCCCAATTCAAAATTGAGAAAGCGGTTTAGGCCAAAGGGATTTTTGATAATTTTAATTGGTAAGGACGGGCAAATTAAACTGCGAAAAAATAGTCCTTGGAGTGCGAGAGAA
>PAHS01000042.1 GCA_002711145.1 Marinovum sp.
CGCATCCCATTGGTTTAAATAGACAAGTGCTTGTTTACTGTAAATTCCAGCAGGAACAGAGGATACCATACCCATCGCTACCCTTTCGTTTCGAAGCAAGATAGAAAAATCAATAGATCTTAATTCTTTTATTTTTGGAAGTGTTTGATCATTAGTTATTAAGACCAATCTATTTCTTAAAATAGTTTTTGTATTTGGAGCCTGAATTATTTCTCTCTCAATGAGATGATCCACCCAAGGTACGTTAGCACTAAGGAAAATATCAGCTGGAGCGCCCAACTCAATTTGTTTGGCTAAAGTCGCTGAACTTGCATAAACGGGTAAAATTTTTATTTCTTTTTGGGTTCTATAGTCTTTAATGACAGCATCCAGAGCATTTTTTGTGCTAGCTGCAGCAAATATAAGTACTTGCTCTTTATCAGTTAATGCCAAAGTTGGGGTTATTAGCATTGCAAAAAATAATATTTTTATTAACCTGATCATGGATATGTATGTACAACATGCCAACGTATGATCAAGTGATCTTATAAGTTTGCATTTTTCAAAAGAAATTTTAATTCAATATCTGGAGATCATTTATAGCTGATACAAGTAAATTTGTCTTATTTGCCGTTTGTATTCCAGGATTGGAGAAGGTCCTTATCGAGGAATTACGGGAGCTAGAATTCCAAGATTTGGTACCAATCATTGGTGGGGTTGAATTTAGTGGTGACTGGTATCAAGTTTGGCGCGCAAATGTTTATTTAAGGACTGCAACTCGTATTTTGGTGAGGTTGGGCGAATTTCCTGCCGTTCATCTTGCTCAGTTAGATAAAAGGGCCCATAAATTCCCTTGGCAGGACCANCTTAAAGCACAGCATCCAGTACGTGTAGAAGTAGTTTCCCGCAAATCAAAAATATACCATGCACGCGCTGCTGCAGAGAGAATAGAAAATGCCATAATTCACACGGTGGGTAANAGGATTTCCAAGGATTCTGATATTTGCATTAAGGTGAGAATTGANAAAAACTTAGTAAAAATAAGTATCGATAGCACGGGTGACGGCTTACATAAAAGAGGTTACAAGTCNTACACTGGCAAAGCACCAATACGTGAAACATTGGCGGCAGCATTCTTAAGAATGTGCAATTTTGATCCTTCAGAGCCATTAATTGATCCGATGTGTGGATCAGGCACGTTTGTAATTGAGGCTGCTGAGATTTCAGTTGGTATGGCGCCAGGACGAAAAAGAGCTTTCACTTTTCAAAAGTTAAAGTCATTCGATTCAGAATTATTTAAAATNCTAANTTCGAACTATAAAATGGTTCCGAAACNAGAATCNACTTTTTTTGGTTATGATCGTGATAATGGCGCNATAAAAAATTCAATGCANAATGCGCATGCAGCAAATGTAAGTCATATANCAAATTTTAATTCTCAATCGATTAGTGACTTGGTTCCTTTATCAAATGACCGTGGTTTGATAATTCTTAATCCTCCATATGGAGCGCGAATAGGTGATAAAAAAAAGCTCTACCCATTATATTCTAAGCTAGGCGTGGTNCTTCGTACTNACTTTTCTGGATGGCGAGTTGGGTTAATTACTTCGGATGGCTCACTTGCGAGGACCACTGAAATAAAGTTTTCCTTTGTAAGCGAACCCATCAATCATGGTGGCCTGAGAGTAAAATTATATCAGGCTACTTTATAAATTGTATTTAAAGGCTTCTATAAATATGAGTAAGCTGACAAAAATCAGTAAGTACCCAGATAGGATATTGAGTTTTCTCATAGCCGCAGAAGAGCTTAATATTTTTTGAGATTTTTCTATCATAACTGATAAGGCAACATTTCCCAGAAATGGTATCAATGCTGATGTTAATGCAATTGCTATGCAGTCGATCAGAGTTAAAGTAACAAGATTGAAAAACCCTGGTAATATTCCTAGGTAAAAGAGCGCAGCTTTAGGGTTGCCTAATATAACCAAAAACCCTGCATAAAACCCAGACCAATCGCTACTTTTAGTTAATTTCAGCTCTTGTGTCGGAAATTGTAAATTTTGATTTTTAATCAAATTTATGCCCATCACCAGGAAGATAATCACTGCTAAATATTTTAGGTACATTAACAAATTGGTATAAGAAGCTACCAACGCTGTACTGCCTGCTATTGCAAGAGAGGGCCATATTAAATCTCCAAGAGCAACACCGGCGGCTAATGGTATTGCTCCATAAAAGCCTCTCGATATTGACCTTGAAATGATTGCTATCCAGACTGGCCCGGGTGTAAGGAAAAGAACAAAAATACCAAAAGCGTAAAACGTTAGATCTTTGATCGATATGGAAATTCCAAGGTCTATAAGACTAGCTTCTTATGCTATCAATGGAAAAATCTTTTTCTGTAATACCAGAAACACCTGAGGTCTCGCTAACGCTGAAATATTGGGCAGCTTTGCCCAGTTCAGAGAAAAGATTTTTGTCAGTACCGGTCATCCACGCTTGGACTTTAAGAGCATTTATTTCAGCATATAAAGCTGACCGTCTATCTGCGTCTAGATGAGCTGATACTTCATCTAGAAGCATTATCGGAGGATATCCAAGCTCTAATTTTAAGGCTCTAGCATTTGCCAATATTATAGATATGAGCATTGCTTTTTGTTCGCCAGTAGAGCTGTCTTTAGCAGGAATTCCTTTGGGAATATAAATGGCTTCCATATCTGATCGGTGGGGTCCGATAAGTGTACGCCCTGCCAATATGTCGAGATGGCGGCTTTCTGATAGTGACAGTATAAATTCACCTTCATCTGTTGGCATATCACTGTCTGTGTGTGATAATGAAAGCGCGGCCGCTGGAAACATAGTCGTTGAGCTATTCTGCGATGCGCAAATTTTTTTCAAAGCAGCTTTACGATTTAATTGAATTAAAAGGCCATTTTTAGCCATCTGGCTTTCGAGCGCCTTATACCACACACCATCAGTCATTTTTTCTTTTAACAGACGGTTTCTTTCTCGCATGGCTTTCTCATAATTTAATACACAATCCGCGTGTTTTGGAAAAAAACTCAGAGTAAGACGGTCAAGAAATTTACGTCGACCTTCTGCGCCCTCTATCCAAAGGCGATCCATAGACGGTAATAACCAGACTACCCGTACTAATTTTGCCAAATCGTTTTGTCTAGCAAGTTTATCATTAATTTTGACTGTTCGAGATGAGGTGGTTTTCCAAGAGGTTTCAATTAGATTAGAATTTGTACCGGATACTACTTCCGCATTCAATTTCCATCCAATATTCTCAGGACTTTTGCTTAAGTCGGCCGCGTTAGCCCGTCTCAGACCCTTTCCGGGTGAAAGCAAGGAAATACCTTCAAGTATATTTGTTTTTCCTGCACCATTGCTTCCAAATAACGCTATTGGACCATTGCCAACTGGAACTTGTGTAAATTTGTGAGATCTAAAATGTGATAATGTCAGCTGACTAATATGCAAGACAAAACCTTATTTCTAAATAAATTTATTACACTCGCATTGGCATTACGACGTAAACTGCTGATAGATCATTACCCTCTCGTATTAAAACAGGGTCTCCAGATGAGTTGAACATGAATATAGCATTTTCCTTATCAATCTGACTAGATATTTCTAGTAAATATTTGGCGTTNAAGCCTATTTCTAAACGCTCATCGTTATAGGCAACTGCTACTTGCTCTTCAGCCGCTCCACTGTCNGGAGAATTAACAATCAATGTAAGTTGATCATCCTCTAAACACAGTTTTACGGCCCTAGATCTTTCTGATGACACAGTAGACACTCTGTCAACAGCCTTTGCAAATTCGGCTGCATCAACTTCCAATTTCTTTTCGTTTGATGCAGGAATTACGCGAGTGTAATCAGGAAATGTTCCTTCAATTACTTTAGAAGTTAAGGTAATGTCGGGTGTCGCAAAGCGAACTTTTGTCTCTGAAACTGATACAGCTATTTCAACTTCATCATCATCCAAGAATTTTCGGATTTCTGCTACAGTTTTCCTAGGAATAATGACCCCTGGTAAGTCTTCTGCTCCCTGNGGTATTGCAGTATCTACTCTTGCTAGTCTGTGACCGTCAGTAGCTACGCACCNCAGTACTTTTGAACTNTCAAAAGTAGCAGAATGCATATAAACACCATTTANATAGTATCGGGTCTCCTCGGTTGAAATAGCAAATCTAGATTTATCAAANAACCGACGTAGATCGCCNGACTTNGCAGAAAAGTTTGCCGCATACTCTGATGATGCCATAATCGGAAAATCTTCTTTAGGAAGCGTNGCTAAAGAAAAATTCGATCGTCCTGCTTCTACTGTTAACCGNCCAGTAGATGTATCAGCTGTNAGCTCGATTAAAGCCCCATCTGGTAATTTACGAGCAATTTCATGCAATAATACGGCAGAAACTGTGGTGGAGCCTGTACGCTCAACTTTAGCCTGCACCCGATCAACTATCTCCACATCGAGGTCTGTAGCCCGAAACTGAACTTTACCATTTTCTGCTTCAATCAGTACATTGGCAAGAATAGGGATTGTATTGCGACGTTCGACTACTGACTGAGCGTGAGATACAGCTTTTAAAAGGGTATTTCGCTCTATGCTTAATTTCATTACCCTTGCTCCTATAATGAACTAATCGGAATATCAGGTTAAACCATTTTTAGACGTGCTCAAGTGTTTTCTATAATTTAACATAAATCGAGGTTTAGGTTTAAAGAGAAATATTTATTTTTACTTAATANTCTGCCTTACGCTTCGAGTGCGCGGCGCAAGATTTCGACATCTTCCGCGACCTGGCCATCTTTGCTTTTNAATTCTTCTATTCGCTTAACACCATGCATTACAGTTGTATGATCTCGGCCTCCAAATCTTCTTCCTATTTCAGGAAGGCTACGACTCGTCAGATATTTTGCGAGATACATAGCAATTTGTCGGGGACGTGCATAAGTTCGTAATCTTTTTGGTCCAATCATATCTGAGAGGCGAATATTGTAATGGTCAGAAACTTTTCGTTGAATTTCCTCAATTGTAATTTTTCTTTCTGAGGCTCTGAGCACATCTGCGAGACAGTCTTGTGTAACTTCTAAAGTTATATGGCGGCCAACTAATGACGCAAAAGCAAATAACCGTGTCAAAGCACCTTCAAGAACTCTAACATTTGTTGATATCCGAAGTGCCAAAAATTCTAAAACTTCAGGATCTAAACTTAGATCTGGATACTGTTTACTGTATAACTCAACTTTTGACTGCAAAATTCCTAGCCGCAGCTCATAATTAGTTGGGTGTAAATCTACAACTAAACCACACTGCAATCTACTTTTAATTCGCTCCTCGAGTCCTTTTATTTCACCTGGGGCCCTATCCGCTGAAATAATAATTTGCTTTCCTTGATCTACCAGTGCGTTGAAAGTATGAAAGAACTCTTCTTGAGTGCTATCTTTCCCGGCAATAAACTGTACGTCATCGACCATTAATATATCAACGGATCGAAAAATTTGTTTAAAATCCATCATCTTTCGTTCTCTTAACGACTGAACGAAACGGTACATAAACTGTTCAGCAGATAAATATAACACATTTAAATCAGGTCTCTTCGTTGATAATTCCCATGCTATAGCATGCATTAAATGTGTTTTACCTAACCCTACGCCCCCATATAAAAACAGAGGATTGAATGTGACAGCCGTGCCATCTGCCACTCGTCTAGCAGCTGCATGAGCCAGTTCATTAGGTTTTCCGACTATAAAACTATCAAAAGTGAACCTTGGATCTAAAGGAGCGCCGGGTATAACCTCAGAACGCTTAATTGCGGATTTAATGGTTTTCACTTCATTTTTCTGAACAGGCTTTTTTAATACACCCTCAGCATTAACCTTAAATGAAACTCGGTTAATACTTTTATCAATACTATTGAGTTTAAATAAAATTGCCTCACTAAAATTTTGTGAAACATAATTACCTAAAAAGGTTGTGGGGACGTGAAAAACTGCTACGCCATCGACTACTTCTGAGAAGTCCAGTGGTGATATCCAGTTGGTAAAGTTATTTTTGCCTATTGTTTCCTGAAGTTCTTCTTGAATTTTTCCCCATAAATCTTTGTTCATCTTTTTATTCCCAAAACTTCAGTAATATTCCAGCCCAACAGTTTAAAGGCGTTACTACCTGCTAAAGATGTACACTGATCTAGCTAAGTGAATTTACATTTCACCAGCGATGTTACAAATTTTAAATTGGCCAGCATTAGACGGAGCGTGGCATGCCCCACGTAATAAACTGAACCCCCCAGGCGAACGACTCGCTAANTTGAACTTAACAAGTGTTTCCTGAATCATTCAACACAACTTAAGACTTGACTCAAAAAAAAATACAGAGAATCTCTCAGTATGGTAAAAAGTACCCATTAAAAGCAAAAGGACGCCCATGGCGTCCCCTCTCAAATCTAATTTTTATTATTATCAAGCCATGCTTTTTACTCTAGCAGAAAGCCGCGACATTTTTCTAGAAACAGTATTTTTCTTGTAAACGCCTTTAGTAACCCCTCGCATTAGCTCAGGTTGAGCAGACTTTAAAGCCGAAGCAGCTACAGTCTTATCGCCTGAAGTAATAGCTTCTTCCACTTGCTTCAAAAACGTTCGAATGCGTGACCTTCTAGCTTTATTTACTTCCAATTTGCGGTCGTTTTGTCGAGCACGCTTTTTTGATTGAGGCGTATTGGCCATTTACAAACCCTTATTTTACGAAATTTTATTGTTCTTTAGGCGTCTCTTTAATTCGAGTCAACACATCCAGTAACAAATTATTTGATTTTTATTATCTATCTCGGAACTGAGCATCACGTTTTTCACTAAATGCTTCCATACCTTCTTTTTGATCTTCGGTCGAAAACAATGCATGAAAAACTCGGCGCTCAAAAAGTAATCCCTCAGACAATGGTGTTTCATAAGATCTATTCACCATTTCTTTAACCGCCATTGTTGTTAACATTGATTTTTCAGATATCTTAAGTGCTGCTGATAAAGCTTCATCTAGCAACTTCTTAACTGGAACAACTCTGCTAACTAACCCACATCTCTCGGCTTCATCTGCTTCCATCAATCGACCCGTTAGGTTCATTTCCATCGCTTTGGACTTACCAACATACCGCGTTAATCTTTGTGTGCCTCCCAACCCAGCAGATACACCCAAATTGATTTCAGGCTGGCCAAATTTAGCTGTATCTGAGCAAATAATAAAATCGCACATCATTGCTAATTCACACCCTCCCCCCAGTGCATAGCCAGATACTGCGGCAATTATTGGTTTTCTGATTCTGCCAATTCGTTCTGACTCATTGGTGAACATATCTTCCAAGAACACTTCAGAAAAGTTTTTCTCGCGCATCATTTTTATATCAGCACCTGCAGCGAATGCTTTTTCAGATCCTGTTAGTACTATGCACCTTACCTTATCATTTTTTTGACAATCTTCTAGGGCTTCCGCAAGCTCTCTGAGAAGCTGGTTGTTAAGTGCATTTAACGCCTCAGGACGGTTAAGTTTGATAACACAAACATGATCTTCAACGTCAACTATGATTGTCTCATAAGCCATTTTTTCAGGTCTCTCATTGAATTTCTAAGTAGTTTTTTTATCATTTCTTTCAGAAGACACAAGTTATCTTTGGCAATTACTACAATAAAAGCTTGAACGACCTGCCTGAATTATACGTCTTATTTTCGTCTTGCACTCTGTATTGCAACACTCTTGGCCTTCTCTGCCATAAACATCAAAACGATGTTGAAAATATCCTAAATCTCCCGATGCATGTCGAAAATCTCTCAGCGAGGAACCACCTGCCGATATTGCCTCCACGAGAATCTCTTTGATTATAGGTACTAGTGAACTGAGTTTTTTGTGTGATAAGCGATATACTTGATGCTTTGGGGAAATCCCTGCTCGAAATAAAGCTTCGCAAACATATATGTTACCGAGGCCAGCAACAATTCGCTGATCCAGTAGGGTGGCTTTTATATTTGTTTTTTTAGACTTTATAGTGTCCGTAAAATACGCTTCATTGAAACTATTACTTAATGGCTCGGGCCCTATGTGTGCTAGAGAAGCACTTGTTTCTAATGATCTTGTTTCAAGCAAATCTATCACGCCAAATCGCCGCGGATCATTAAAAGTCAACTGATGACTGTCTTTCAAATGTAAAATAAAGTGATCGTGTTTTTGGCTTTGTGCCTTATTGTGATGAAAAGCTCCTTGAACCTCTTGAGAGATTAAAATTCGACCTGACATTCCTAAGTGTATGAGTAAAGTTTCTCCCCCAGACAGATCCATGAGTATATATTTTGATCGGCGGTGTAAAAAATTTATCTTGCGATTTTTTAAACGTTCCGCAAGATTTTGTGGAAAAGGTCTTCTTAGGTCAGGCCTATTTACCTGAGCGTATTCAATTTTGTTGCCCTCTAAAATTGGTGAAATACCCCGTAAAACGGTTTCGACTTCTGGTAATTCGGGCATAAATCTGTCTCATAATTGCTTGAGCGCATTGTATCGCGCCATAACTAATCTATAAGTAATATAAATTTATTTTTGGCTTGGAGCAATGTCAGATAAAAAAGAAAATACAACCCATTTTGGCTTTGAAACTATTCTAGAGAAGGATAAGGCTGAGAAAGTCCAAGGTGTTTTTAGTTCTGTGGCATCTAAGTATGATGTGATGAATGATTTCATGTCGCTTGGAATACATAGGTTTTGGAAGGATGCAATGATGGACTGGTTGGCGCCAAGAGGCGGCCAATTATTATTAGATGTTGCAGGTGGGACGGGTGATATTTCGTTTCGGTTTCTGAAGCGTGCTAGAAATGCGCATGCCACGGTTTTAGATTTGACAGAACCAATGCTAGCAGAAGGCAGAAAGCGTGCGGCAACGGCTGGCATTTCCGGTCAACTCGACTGGGTTGTGGGTGATGCTATGGCTCTTCCTTTCGAAGATCAGACCTTTGATGTTTATACTATCAGCTTTGGGATACGAAATGTTACAAATCCAAAAAAAGCTCTTGCTGAAGCTTATCGCGTTTTAAAGCCGGGCGGCAGAATTATGGTCCTTGAGTTTTCTCATATTCCAAACGATTTACTCCAATGGTGTTACGACAAGTACTCATTTAATGTGATACCCAGGTTAGGGCAAATAATTGCAAGAGATCGAAGCAGTTATCAATATCTGGTTGAAAGCATTAGAAAGTTTCCAAATCAGGAAAACTTTCTGAATCTTGTTAATGAGGCTGGTTTTGAGAATACTAAATACCGCAACTTAACGATGGGAGTGGCCTGTTTGCACTCTGGATGGAAAATTTAAATGCGTGGGCCCCATAATATTCTGCGATTAATTCGTACTGGTGCAACTCTTGAGCGTACTGGCGCCATGCCAGTGATATTAAACGCTTTGGATGCGCCAAAAACCATAAAATTTGCTGCGAGGTTCATTGTTTGGCCATTTCAGTTTTTGGGTCGAAAGGGGGATAAATCACTACTGCCGGCTCCCAGAGCTTTAACAGCGATGGGACCTGCGTACATTAAATTTGGTCAAATACTATCTACGCGACCAGATGTTGTCGGTCCAGAACTCGCTGAACAGCTGCGTGTTCTGCAAGATAGGCTGCCACCATTTTCTACTTCTGTTGCAAAGCAAAGTTTTAAGTTAGAGACTGGTTTAGATGCAGATGATGTATTTAGCCATTTTTCAGAGCCTGTCGCAGCGGCATCTATTGCCCAGGTCCATCGAGGGCAATTGCGAGAGTCAGGTCATAGTGTTGCTATAAAAGTCTTGAGGCCTGAGATAGAGCGAGCTTTTCAAAGGGATATCGACACTTTTTACTTTGCCGCTAGATTGGTCGAATTCGTCTCGCCAAAGTCACGGCGTTTGAAACCAATAGATGTAATCACTCATTTTGATGGTGTTGTACAGGGAGAACTGGATTTACGTTTAGAGAGTGCGTCGGCATCTGAATTTTCAGCAAATATTAGAAATGATAAAGGATTTTCTGTCCCATCGATAAATTGGAGTTTGTCAAGTCGCCGAGTGATGACTTTGGATTGGGCGGATGGACTTCCAATGGGAGATACGGATGCACTGACGGCAGCCGGGCATAATCTAACTGAGCTTGGTGATAGGGTATTACATATGTTCTTAAGCCATGCTTTGCGAGATGGGTTCTTTCACGCCGATATGCATCAAGGGAACCTTAAAGTATCTAGTAATGGAGATATTGTCGCATTTGATTTTGGTATAATGGGACATATTGACGAATATACAAGGCGGGTTTATGCGGAAATCTTGTTTGGTTTTATAAAGCGAGATTATAAGCGAGTTGCTGAAGTACATTTTGAGGCTGGATATGTGCCGCAAGACCAAAATGTTGATGAGTTTGCTCGAGCTCTACGAGCCGTAGGGGAGCCAATTTTCGGTATGGATGCATCCAATATATCCATGGGAAGGCTTCTGAGTTACCTATTTCAGGTAACTGAACGTTTTGGAATGGAAACGCGCACAGAACTTATTCTATTACAGCGAACTATGGTTGTCGTAGAAGGGGTGGCTCGATCATTAAATCCTCAAATTAATATTTGGGAAGTAGCACGGCCAATTGTAGAGGGTTACATAAAGTCTAATTTGGGTCCGGCGGCAGTGTTAAATGATCTTAAGACCACATTCAAAGTTTTAGCTCGTTTTGGACCAAGATTACCAAGCTTGGTTGAGCAGGCGTTAATTAAACAGTCAAATCCGCAACCTCAAGCTTTGCAAAGAAAGTGGTCAGCCAATTTTAAGTCATTTGCACTAGGATCTATATTTGCATGTTTGATTATATTTATTTTGTTTTTCTACATGCGTGTCTACTTTAGTTGATGAAAACGTATTATTAGTAACTATGTTGATCAAAAACTTTAGAAATATCGCCGCACCAATCGTTGTTATATAACTCGATTAGTTTGTCAGCAGCTGTACGCTCACTGTCAACTACTTCCTTAATTTCATCAAGAAAATGAGTTTCATCAATGTATTTGGAGTTATAGCTTGGTATCGAGCGAGCTTTAAGTCCTTCATTGGCAATCTCAACTACTTCTTTGGCCAGTTCGCTAATTCTAATGTTACCAACTTTGCCGTTGAGCCCTTGATCAGCGGCCTCTACCCTAAGTTCTTCACGTGTTTCTCGTGCCCACGTTTTTACAAGATCGTATGCCGCATCAAGAGATGATTGATTATAGCACAAACCAACCCAAAAAGCGGGAAGTGCACAAAGACTTCGCCAGGGACCTCCATCTGCCCCGCGCATTTCTATGAATGTTTTTAAACGCGCTTCCGGAAATATAGTCGTTAGATGATCGGCCCAGTCATTCAAAGTGGGCAACTCGTTGGGAAGCGCTGGTAATTTTCCTTTCAGAAAATCTCGAAACGATTGACCCAACGCATTTATATATTTTCCATCGCGGTATACAAAATACATTGGAACATCTAAGGCGTAATTAACCCACCTTTCAAATCCAAAGGTTGGCTCGAAAATAAATGGGATCGTGCCAGTGCGCGAGGCGTCGAGATCTCTCCAAACGCGGCTTCGCCAACTTTTGCAACTAGTAAGTTTTCCCTCAAAAAACGGTGAATTGGCAAACAGTGCGGTGCTTACAGGCTGCAGGGCTATCGCAACCCTCATTTTAGTAATCATATCGATTTCAGATTCAAAGTCTAAATTAACTTGAACAGTGCATGTTCTATACATCATTACTTTGCCCATAGTACCGACTTTATCCATGTAATCTGTCATAAGTCGGTATCTGCCTTTTGGCATTTGTGGCATTTCATGATGTTTCCATGTGGGAGCTGCACCTAGTCCAATGAAGCCAATACCGATCTTATCGGCAATGTCCTTGACTTGGCTCAAGTGTGTGTTCACCTCATGGCAGGTCTCATGTATACTTCCCAAAGGAGCTCCGGATAGTTCCAGCTGTCCTCCAGGTTCCAATGAAACGTTTGCTCCATCCTTTACTAGCCCTATGATATTACCTGCTTCAAAAACTGGCTCCCAATCGTACTTATCTTTTAAACCGATTAATATNGATTTTACAGANTTTGGACCCTCATATGGTATGGGCTTCAAGTTGTCTTTANAGAAACCAAATTTTTCGTGCTCTGTTCCTACTTTCCAGTCTGACCTCGGCTTACATCCGTCAGATAGGTAATGTATTAATTGATCATAGTGTTCGACAGGACCACCGCCNGACTGTGGAATCGACATAGTTAGGCCTTTATTACTTTCTANAAAACTTACACGTTAATCAAATGGTTTGGCTCGTTNGCTCAGTGAAAATCACTTTAGTCTTATTTTTGCCAAAGAACAGTCTTAATACTTTCAGAAGAAGATAACGCTTCTAACATTTTTTCAGTTTGAAAACCTTCTAGATTATTAAAAACATCAAATAACACTTCGTTGCCTTTCACATTTGTTGGTATTTCTACTTTATTACCTGCTGTAATTTCTACTATCCACTTACTATAAGAATTCGATTGATCAAGAATAAGACATTTTATCTCATCAATCGAAAAAATAGCGCCATTTTTTGGTCCAAAGTAGCTGATTTGCCCTTCTGTGAAGTCAATGAGTCCTCCGCCTGTCTCAGCTCTTTTGAATCGTATGCGCTGATAGCCCGCATACGCCAAAGTTGCTCCAGTTATTAAAAACCCAAACCCAATCGTATACAGTATCCCGTGTGAATTTATTATCCAGTATAAGCCTAGTGCAGCGAAGACAATTGCAATAAGGGGTTCCCGCCAGATTAGTAGGCTGTTTATTAGGGTATTTTCTTTCATCACCAATCGCCAAGGTAGTTTTGCCATAGAGAAATTGCAGTAACTACTGCTGTATCGGCCCTCAAAATCCTTGGTCCAAGACTTATACTATNAGTAAATTTTAGTCCTCTGAGATGATTTCTCTCTATTTCAGAAAAACCACCTTCTGGGCCGACCAATATAGCCCATTTTCCTTTCTCAAGATTCTTTAATTTAACCTCTGATTGTTTTAATTCTTCATCACAGAATAAGATTTTTCTATCTGNTGGGAAATTATTAAGTACGTCGTTAAGTTTTTGTAATTCGACTATTTTGGGAACGTATGTTCCACCACATTGCTCTGCAGCCTCTCTTGCGTGTGCCCTTAGTCTATCGGTGCTAATTCTGACTGAGTTTGTATATTCCGTTCGAACTGGTATTATTTTTCCAACTCCGAGCTCGGTTGCTTTTTCAACTATGAAGTCAGTACGGACTTTCTTTAAGGGAGAAAAATAGAGCCATAGGTCGGGAGGTAGCATTTGGGGGTTTGTTTGCTTTATACAAAACAANACNCCCTTTTTCTTTGAGATCTCTTCAATAGAAGCGATCCATTCCCCATTAATTCCGTNAAAAATTAAAATTGAGTCACCGANACGCTTNCGCATCACAGAAAAAATATAATGAGCTTGATCCTTGTTTAAAGGAACGGATTGCGCTTCCCTTAAAGAGTGATCTACAAAGAGTCTAATTTTATTCATATTGGATGACAGTGTATGCCCCATTTGGAGCCATTACCAGAGGCGAAGGATCAAATATTTGATGCGGTTAATAACAATTGGGTGGACATGCATGCACCAAAATGGTCGCGGCCATTTTTAAAGTTATCAAGAATGGATCGTCCNATTGGAACATGGCTTTTATTGTTGCCGTGCTGGTGGGGACTGCTGATGGGGATGCTAACCAATGGGACTTCAAATTTGCACGATTTATGGATTTTCATAGCCTGTGCAGTCGGCGCTGTTTTAATGAGAGGGTCGGGGTGTACGTGGAATGATATAAATGATCGTGAGATCGATGGTAAAGTTGAGCGCACAAAACGCAGGCCGATTCCTAGCGGTTCAATAAGTGTGAGAAACGCCGCTCTTTGGATGGTAATTCAAGCTCTTTCTGCCTTATTTATTTTGTTNACCTTTAACACTACCGCAATTGCCTTAGGCTTTATAGCAATATTACCGGTTGCTATTTATCCTTTTGCAAAAAGATTTACCTGGTGGCCNCAATTTTTTTTAGGAATTGCATTTAACTGGGGTGTGCTANTAGCCTTTGCAGCCTCCACAAATTTTTTGAATTGGC
This sequence comes from Marinovum sp., assembly GCA_002711145.1. Lineage (GTDB taxonomy): Bacteria > Pseudomonadota > Alphaproteobacteria > Rhodobacterales > Rhodobacteraceae > Salinivivens. Next base: position 14,157 of record PAHS01000042.1, read on the forward strand.
CGTGTATTATACTTTATTTCGCAGGAATTTCCTGGACTTTATTCTATGATACAATTTATGCGCACCAAGATAAAGAAGACGACGCACTGCTTGGTGTTAAATCTACAGCAATTTTGTTCGCAGATAGAACTAAAATTTGGTTATTTTTGTTTGCTTCTTTAGCAGCGGGCTTAATGATCATATCATTCATTATTTCAATAAACGGCTTTCAAATGTTTATCGCAATTATAGGTGCTGTGTTTTTTTACTTTCACATGGTTTGGCAAGTCATCAAACTAGACATCCAAAACAGTCAAAATTTGTTGAACAACTTTCGTGCTAATAGGAACACAGGCTTGATTGTGGTTGTATTTTTAAGTATTTCAATTCTGGTTTAACTTCCTTAAATTAATTCTCGATAGTATTAAGATACCGTGTCGGATAAATGTTCAATTCCTCGATCAAAATTAAATATTTAATTTTTGGTTTAGCTGCTTGTGTTTCGGTATTGGCTGCCATGGTTTTTGCTACTTTTATTGAAACTATGTCTAAAGATCAGCTTAAGTCTGCTCTCGATAAAGCCGAATACTCCTGGGCAAAAATTGATCCTGATGGGTTGCAACTTTTCATTCATGGTAATGCACCAACAGATTCTGAAAGAATAGGTGCCATGGAGGTTGCTCGCTCCATAGTTGCTCCAAAACGGTTAATTGATAATATATTTGTTGAAGATAGGACTAACACAAAACAAAAAGTTCTGAATTTAAAAATACTTAAATCGATGCATAAAGTACTTATAATTGGTACTTTCCCAACGGGGTTTGGTCCTTTTGAATTTGAAGAGATCCTAAATAAGCGGTTATCTCGCAGTGATGATTACGATATTATTGCTGATCAAACAGAGCTGGCTCCTCCTGTGAATTGGGAAGCAGTTACTATGTACGCTGTTTCTTTACTAGATACGATTAAGATTGGGAAAATTGAGACAGACGGCAACCAACTTTTGGTTGAAGGTATAGCTAGTGACGATCGGTATAATGGGAACTTAAAAGAATACATAAAATCAAGGGCACCACCCAGCTTCCCAGTTGAAATATCTTTTCAACAACCCCGTGAACTGATTTCCCCTTTTACTTTTCAAGTAGAGATTAAAAATGGATCATTGGAGTATTCAAATTGTGTAGTATCTGATGAAAAAAGTAAGGGTCAAATAATAAAAATGGCCAAAAAACTTAATGCTAAGGCTCAGGAAGAATGTTTAGTTGGCCTTGGAGAGCCAAGTCCTCAATGGACTAAAGCATTAGAGAAAGCCTTTTCCGTTTCAGCACAACTGGTAAATGCTAAAGTAATATTCGATAATCTCAATGTTTCTATTATCCTTGACCATTCATTCTCCAAAAGGGAATATAGTGAACTGATAAAGTCTTTATCAAATACTTTTCCACCAGAGTTTGTTTTATCTTTAGTAAAGCTTTCAAACGATGAGAATAATAATCTTCCTTCTAACAAAGTTGTAGCTACTTTAAGCCCGGAGGGTCTTGTGAAAATTGTGGGCCCTGTAAGCGAGAGGTTTGATGAAGAACTTATAGCCAATTTTGCCAAAGCACGCTTTGGTTCAGAACAAGCGTCTACTTCACTTTATAATGTGGAATCGCTACCTGTTAATTGGGGCTTTAGAATTATTGCAGGTTTAGAGGGGCTTCGTGAGTTGAAGAATGGAATATTAGAGATCACTCCAAATTTGATAGAAATCAAAGGTAAAACACACCAACAATTTTCTTCAGCTAAAATCACAAAAATCATCGGTGATAAGATTGGTTATAATCAGCGTTTATCCATTGAAATTGATTACGTTGCAATGCCANTACCGGTCGATAATAGTTTAACTGCGAGGCAGTGTGTAGATAAAATTAACGATGTACTTCAGTCAAGAAAAATCAATTTTGAACCTAGTTCTGACAGAGTGGACCTTACGGGACAAAAAATTCTTGATGATATAGCAAAAATTTTGTTCAATTGTGGTGATAATATTTTGGAAATTGGTGGGCACACTGATAGTCAGGGAAGAGAGCAAATGAACCTAAACCTGTCTCAGGCGAGGGCAAATGCCGTGTTGTTTGAATTACAGAGGCGGCGTATTTTAACAAAAAATATTGTAGCTAAAGGTTATGGCGAAACTCGTCCCATTGCATCAAATGATACGGAGCAAGGGCGAGAACAAAATAGAAGAATAGAATTTAAACAAATAGATCTATCATTGGATGCTAATGTGTCCTCTGAGGATTAAATTGATAATTAGTGCAGGCAAACCATGAGCCAGATCGATTTAATAATTTTTACCTCAATTGTCCTCTTGATTACTTTTTCTTTAGGATGGTTGGCGCATGTTTTAGTAGAAAAGCTTTACTATAAATCTGAGAGAAAACAGACAAATGACCAGGTTATAGCAGAGGCTTTTCTTAACGCTGAGTCCGAGCACGCACTGATAGTAGACAAGTTAAAAAAAAGTGATGCAGAATTAACAAATAAACTGGCCCAAACTCAAGCTGAGTTGAAAGCAACCATGGATGGTTTGCACATCGCTAGAGTTGAAATAGAAAGTTTGCGCGAGAACTCACAAAAAACTCGAAAAAGAAAAAAATAAATTAGTAGGAAGCTACCATCGCTCNAAAGCCTTTTCGTCGTTTATTATGGGCTCAACCCAATGATAGCCATCCTTTGTAACTTCTTTNTTCCAAAAAGGTGCTCGACTTTTAAGATAATCCATNAGAAATTCGGCTGACTGGAAAGCGTCGTGACGATGCATAGCTGCAGTAGCGACCATCATTATCCGATCGCCGGGAAAAAGTTTTCCATGTCTGTGTATTACTAATGCGTCATTTAGTGACCACCGCTCCATCGCTGTCTCGACATAGTTAGAAATGGCGTTTTGGGTCATGCCAGGATATTGCTCAATATCCATGTGAAGTAGTGAATTTGTACTATTGTTCCTTACAACTCCTTGGAAAGATACAATTGCGCCATTATTCCTACCACTATTATTTAAAAATTCTAATTCTTTACCAATATCAAAATCATTGGATTGCACAGATACCAGCACCTTACCCTCCTGTCATAGGTGGAAAAAATGCTATTTCCGAAGCCCCGCTCAATTTTGTATCAAAATCACAGAGTTCTTGATTAACGGCCACTTTTAAGGCGGAAAGATCTGCGAATGCGATTTCGTATCTTGGCTCTCTCTGCCTTAATTCATCGACAAGTCCGATGATTGTTTCAGATTCTGTTTCTACCATCTCATAAGAAACGCCTATGCGTTCTCTAACCCAAGCGAAATATAAAACTTTTATCATTTGCCCTCTCTGAGTGTGGGTATTGCTTTTTTAAAGTATTCAAAACCTGTTATAAGTGTTAAAATGGCCGCTATCCATAGCATAACTAGGCCAAAATTTTCTAACCAATATAAAAAATCGAAGTCTAGTTTTGTACTTTGATCTGTCTCGGAGCTCTGTGAAATGCCAATACTATTACCATCTTTTCTTGAGGAGAATTTTAACGCATAATGCTCCACCACACCCTGTGCAAATAGCAAAGCAATGGATAGCATTTGTGAGGTTGTTTTCCATTTCGCTAAGACAGTGACTTTTAAGTCTATTGAATTATTACCAACAAACTCTCTAAGTCCAGAGATGAAAACTTCTCTAAATAGGATAAATGTTGCTGGCAGGACGAGCCAAGGAGACATGCTAGAATACCCTACAATTACCATAAGAGCAATTACGACCATTGCTTTGTCTGCAATTGGATCCAACATCGCCCCAAATTTGGTTTCTTGACGCCAGATACGAGCGAGATAACCATCAAACCAGTCAGTGATGGAGGCGACTAAAAATAGGAGTAAGGCAAACCAATCTGCGTAAGGCCTGTCAAAGTATAGAAACATTACAGCAACGCCTGGCGCAGCTAATAATCGTGTCATGGTTAAAATGTTGGGAATCGTCCAAATCATCGAGGTGTAAACCTATATTTCTATTCTATTGTTACAAATCACCATTATTTAACGGAAAATTACCCTTAGTCTTAAAAACGTTGCATAGTATTTCGAGCATGCCAATAAAATGCTAATTTTGTATAAAAATTTGAACTAAGCGCAATAAGGCTAACTCGTAACCCTGTACCCCACAGCCGACAATTACACTATCGGCGCGCTGCGAAACATACGAATAATGACGAAAACTTTCTCTTTTGTGAATATTTGATATATGAACTTCAACGATGGGTCCTTCGAACATTTCCAGNGCATCAAAAATCGCTACAGAGGTATGTGAGTACGCACCTGGGTTTATGATTATTGCATCTGAAGTCTCTCGTGCTTCATGTATTAACTCTACAAGCTTACCCTCATAATTAGTTTGTTCAGAGTTTAGTTTCATTCCATGTTTTTCTGCAAGCTCTTCACAAGCTGCTTCAACTTTTTTTAAAGTGATGTCTCCATACAATACCGGATCTCTTTTACCCAGCATGTTAAGGTTTGGTCCGTTAAGAAGCAGAATGTTTTTGGCCATTTTGGTCTCCTATCTCGTTTTAATTATATTTGGACCTCTTAAAGGTTACTTGCAAGTGCTAAGTTATCGCCCACAAAATAAGGCCAGCACCAAGCAAAATTCTGTAAACAATGTATGGTAAAAATCCGAAAGAGTTCAAAAAGCGCAGCATAACTGCAATAGCCAGATATGCTGCTAAATAAGAAAAAATCAAAGCTGTAACGATAATTTTAAAGTCAAAATCATTACCGTTTAAATGATTTTCTACTGNGGACAGAGCAGTCGCTGCAATGATTACTGGAATGGACATTAGCATAGACACTCGAACAGCATGTTCACGGCTATAACCCATAATCCTTGCTGCCGTGATAGTTATCCCTGATCTTGATGTGCCCGGGATTAATGCCAAAGCTTGCCAGAAACCAATTTTTAGGGANAGTTTTAATGACCACGATATTTCTGTTTCATTAGTAATTGGATTTGGTTTCTTATCTGCCCACCAAAGGAAAATTCCAAAAACGATCATTGCAATTCCGATTAACAAAATANTATCACGCATAAGCATGTCATAACCAAGTAACTTAATGAAAAGGCCGAAAACCATAGCTGGGACTGTCGCAACGACTAGGCATAGTGCTACAAAACTATCATTTGATACAACTTTGCCTTTCAGAAGTTTGGTAAGGCCAGACCAAATATGCTTACTGTCATCCCAGAAGTACGTAATTACTGCTAAAAGTGTACCAAAATGTACCGCAATATCTATCGTTTGCCCCTGATCTGGTAATTCGCTCAAATGGTGCAATAAAATTAAGTGTGCACTTGAGGAAATAGGAATAAATTCCGTTAAACCTTGGATCATTGCCACCAAGGCAAGGTGAGTTAGTAACATTGGCTGGTCCAAATAAGTAATATCGATGACTCTAACTTGTGAAATAAAAATAAAAAAGGAGCAATTTAACTCCGTATCGGACCTAAATCCGAATTTAATGATGGGATTTTTTGACCACTGTCAAAAATATTGTAAAATTAAGTCAACAATTCTTACTTTTATTTTTGTTAGAACTGATGTATACGCNCATTTCTTATGTTTGAAGGATAAAAAAATGCCTACTCAACCAATGCTAAAATTTGTGAAATTAGATCGTGATATGCCCACGAAGCGCATTGCTGGCGAGCGGAAAAAGGATTTTCAAGAGATTTATTCTGAATTTGCCAAAGAGAAAGCGGAGGAGCAGTCAAGCAGATGTAGCCAGTGTGGAGTACCTTTTTGTCAATCTCACTGTCCTCTGCATAACAACATACCTGACTGGCTTCATTTAACCGCCACGGGTAGATTAAGGGAAGCTTATGAAGTCTCTCAGCAAACTAATACTTTTCCAGAAATTTGTGGAAGAATATGCCCTCAAGATCGTCTGTGCGAGGGCAATTGTGTTATTGAACAGTCAGGTCATGGCACGGTCACTATTGGGGCTATAGAAAAGTATATTACGGATCTAGCATGGGAAAATGGCTGGGTTGAGCCCACTAAGCCAACTATCGATCTTGATCTAAGTGTTGGCATAATTGGAGCGGGTCCTGGCGGTTTGGCTGCGGCTGAGCGTCTTAGAGGCGCTGGCTTTAAAGTTTGTATTTATGATCTTTACGATCGCGCAGGGGGATTATTAACTTACGGAATACCAAGCTTTAAATTGGAGAAAGATATTGTTGCCCGCAGGATCGATAACTTAGAGAAATCTGGTGCTGAGTTTAATATGAATTGCAAAATTGGTGAGGACTTATCGTTTTCTGCTCTGAGAGAAAAACATAATGCAGTAATCATAGCAACCGGTGTGTATAAATTCCGAGAAATAAATATCCCAGGTAATGGTCTGGACGGTGTTGTTGATGCTCTAAACTACCTAACCGCTTCAAATAAGGTAAACTTTGGAGATAATGTTCCATCATTTACAGATGGTACTTTGAATGCCGCAGGGAAGAGGGTTGTGGTAATTGGTGGAGGGGATACAGCGATGGATTGCGTAAGAACAGCAATTCGTCAAGGCGCAAAATCTGTTAAGTGCATGTATCGAAGAGATCGTGATAATATGCCAGGGTCTCAGAGAGAGGTCAAAAATGCGGAAGAAGAGGGTGTAATTTTTGAATGGCTCACCACGCCTCAAGGTTTTACTTCTGACTCTAAAAATAAAAACGTCGTTACGCTTGGCGTTAATGATGGTCCCGTAAAAGGAGTAATAGGGCGCAAAATGCGCCTGGGTGCTCCCGACGCAACTGGACGTCGTGTTCCAGAAGAAATTCAAAACAGTGATTACAACGAACCAGCCGATTTAGTTATAAAGGCTTTAGGTTTTGAACCAGAAGATCTACCAACACTCTGGGATCAATCTGAACTCCCAGTGACTCGTTGGGGTACCATTAAAGTAGAGGTGGGCAGTGGCAGAACGGCACTCGATGGCGTTTATGCAATTGGCGATATCGTTAGAGGAGCATCGCTTGTAGTTTGGGCCATCCGTGATGGAAGAGATACAGCTGACGCCATAGTTAATGATTTAACTGGTCAATCGGTAATTGCCGCAGAATAAGAAAAGTGAATTTGAGCTATTAGCCACTAGACTAAGGTCAATTTTAAAGGAAGCTAAGATGAAAAAAATTGATAGAAACTGGGCGACAATTGAGGCCGAGAAGCGGTCTTGGATGCACGAAAACAGCCTTTATCGTGAGGACTTTGAACACGCATCCTGTGGTGTTGGAATGGTTGTGTCAATTGAAGGAAAACCTAGTAGAAAAGTTGTTGAGCTTGGTATCGATGCCCTAAAAGCTATCTGGCATCGGGGTGCAGTAGATGCAGATGGAAAAACTGGCGATGGAGCCGGCATTCATGTACAAATTCCAGTATCTTTTTTCTATGACCAAATCGAAAGAACAGGACATAAACCGAAGAAAGATGAATTAATGGCTGTGGGTCAAGTATTTCTTCCCAGGGCAGATTTTGGCGCGCAGGAAACATGTCGAACAATTGTCGAAACTGAAGTTCTTAGGATGGGCTATTATATTTATGGTTGGCGNCATGTTCCTGTGAAGATTGATTGTCTGGGTGAAAAAGCGAATGCCACGAGACCAGAAATTGAACAGATCTTAATTTCTAATTCAAAGGGTGTTGACGAAGATACTTTTGAGCGTGAATTGTATGTAATAAGGCGCCGCATAGAAAAGTCGGCATCACGGGCAGGAGTGTCTCAACTATACTTGGCATCACTTTCCTGCCGCTCGATTATTTATAAGGGTATGATGTTAGCAGAGCAGGTTGCTGTTTTCTATCCTGATTTATGTGATGAAAGATTTACTTCTTCCTTTGCNATATACCATCAGAGATATTCTACGAACACATTTCCTCAATGGTGGTTAGCACAACCGTTCCGCATGTTGGCGCACAATGGTGAGATAAATACTCTAAAGGGCAACGTTAATTGGATGAAAAGCCATGAGATTAGAATGGCATCCTCAGCCTTTGGTGAAATGGCAGATGATATTAAACCNATAATACCAGGAGGNTCATCAGATTCAGCNGCTTTGGATGCTGTATTTGAAGCNCTNGTCAGGGCTGGAAGAAGTGCTCCAATGGCAAAAACTATGTTGATCCCNGAGAGTTGGTCAAAACAAGCTAAAGAACTCCCACAATCATGGCGAGATATGTATTCNTATTGTAATTCTGTAATGGAACCATGGGATGGCCCAGCCGCTTTAGCAATGACAGATGGGCGGTGGGTATGTGCTGGGTTAGATCGCAATGGTTTGCGCCCGATCCGTTATGTAATAACAGGAGACGGGTTATTAATTGCAGGTTCTGAAGTTGGAACGGTTCCAATTAATGAAGCTAATTGTAATGAAAAAGGTGCGCTTGGGCCTGGGCAATTAATTGCTGTCGATTTGGCAGATGGAAAATTGTATCATGATGAGGAAATTAAAAATAAACTTGCGGATGCTCATCCATTTGGTGAATGGACAACAAAAGTAAAAGAATTGGACACCAAATTATCCAAGGTTCAAGAGAAGCAACTCTATTTTGGAGAAAATTTACGTAAGCGGCAGATTGCTGCTGGATATACCATTGAGGAAATTGAGCAAATCCTTGTACCGATGGCAGAAGATGGTAAAGAGACCTTAGCGTCGATGGGTGATGATACCCCTTCTGCAGTTTTGTCGGAAAGATACAGACCTTTATCACATTATTTTAGGCAGAATTTTTCCCAAGTTACAAACCCACCGATAGATTCACTCCGTGAATTTAGAGTCATGTCCTTGAAGACTCGTTTTGGTAATTTAAGAAATGTTTTAGATGAAGGTAGTAATCAAACAGAGATTTTAGCGTTAGAGAGCCCTTTTGTTGGTAACTCACAGTGGGAAGAATTAATTAAAAATTTTAAGGCTGACGTGATCAACTTAGATTGTACTTTCGCAAAGAGCGCTGGAAAAGAGACACTTCAAACTCAATTGGGTCGAATTAGAAAAGAGGCAGAAGACGCAGTTCGTTCTGGCGCAGGTCATATTGTTCTTACAGATCAAAATATTGATGAAAGTAGGGTGGCGATGCCGATGATTCTAGCTACTTCCGCTGTGCATAGTCACTTAACAAGAAAGGGGCTGAGGACTTTTTGTTCGATAAATGTAAGATCGTCTGAATGTCTTGATCCACATTACTTTTCTGTATTAATCGGTGCTGGTGCTTCTGTTGTAAACGCCTATTTGGCGGAGGATACTTTAGCTGATCGTATTGAAAAAGGCTTATTGAATGGGCCTTTAACTGAAGTAATTTCTAGATATAGGGATGCAATTGATCAAGGATTGCTCAAAATAATGTCCAAAATGGGAATTTCTGTAATATCTTCGTACCGTGGTGGTTTAAATTTTGAAGCAGTTGGCCTGTCCAGAGCGATGTGCGCAGAGTTTTTTCCAGGTTTGATAAGTCGTATATCAGGTATAGGTGTCAGTGGTATTCAGCAGAAATCTGAGGAGATCCATAATCTGGCTTTTGGATCTAATTCTGCTTTTTTGCCAATTGGTGGTTTTTACAAATCAAGAAAGTCGGGTGAAACACACGCATGGGAAGCTCAAACAATGCATGTGATGCAAGCCGCATGCGCTAGTGCAAGTTTTGATCTTTGGAGGCAATACTCTAACCGGATTAAATCAAACCCTCCGATTCATTTGCGTGATTTACTAGATATTAAGCCAATTGGACCAGCTGTACCCATCGATGAAGTGGAGAGTATTACCTCAATACGTAAGAGGTTTGTTACTCCTGGCATGTCTCTCGGAGCGTTAAGTCCTGAAGCTCATAAAACTTTAAATATCGCTATGAATCGAATAGGAGCAAAATCTGACTCTGGGGAAGGTGGTGAAGATCCGGCCCATTTTACTCCTGAAGCTAATGGCGATAACCCTTCCGCAAAGATTAAACAGGTTGCATCTGGAAGATTTGGTGTGACAGCTGAATATTTAAATCAGTGTGAGGAATTAGAAATCAAAGTTGCGCAGGGTGCAAAGCCTGGAGAAGGTGGTCAATTGCCTGGTATGAAGGTGACGGACTTAATAGCGCGGTTAAGGCATTCCACCAAAGGTGTAACTTTAATATCACCTCCACCTCATCATGATATTTATTCAATCGAGGATTTGGCACAGCTCATTTACGACTTAAAACAAATTAATCCTAGATGTAAAGTTACCGTAAAATTAGTTGCATCGTCAGGAGTTGGAACAATCGCAGCCGGAGTGGCTAAGGCTGAGGCAGATGTTATCCTTATATCAGGCCACAATGGAGGCACAGGCGCATCCCCCGCTACTTCGATCAAATTTGCTGGATTACCTTGGGAAATGGGTTTGACCGAAGCGCACCAAGTTCTTTCGATGAATAACCTCAGAGAGCGGATAACTTTGCGAACGGATGGGGGATTAAGAACAGGTCGGGATATTGTTATGGCAGCAATGATGGGTGCTGAAGAGTATGGAATTGGTACTGCGGCGCTAATTGCTATGGGGTGCATAATGGTGCGTCAGTGTCAGTCTAATACATGTCCAGTTGGTGTGTGTACGCAGGACGAAAATTTGCGTGCAAAATTTACTGGTAATGCTGATAAAGTAGTTAATTTAATTACATTTTACGCGCAAGAAGTTCGAGAAATACTTGCTCAAATAGGGGCAAGGTCAATTGATGAAGTTATTGGACGAGCAGATCTATTATCTCAGGTCAGTAGAGGGTCGGATCATCTCGATGACTTAGATCTAAATCCACTTTTGATTTCAGTCGATGGTGCTGACAGAATAAAATATAACAGAGATCGTGAGCGTAATACTGTACTTGATACTTTAGATAAAGAAATAGTCCGTGACGCAGCGCGTTTCCTAAATGACGGTGAAAAGATGCAACTGTCATACGCAGTTCAAAACACTCATAGGACTGTTGGAACCAGAACGTCGAGCCATATCGTCCAGAATTTTGGTATGCGTAATAACCTCCAGCCTGATCATTTAACTGTGAAATTGAAGGGATCAGCAGGCCAATCTTTAGGAGCATTTGCGGCGCCTGGTCTGAAAATAGAAGTCTCTGGTGATGCTAATGATTATGTCGGTAAAGGATTATCGGGCGGAATCATAGTGGTCAGACCACCAATGGTGAGCCAACTCAAAGCTAGTGCGAATACTATCATCGGTAATACGGTATTATATGGAGCTACTGACGGTATGTTGTTTGCTGCTGGACGGGCAGGCGAGCGCTTCGCTGTAAGAAATTCTGGGGCGAAGGTTGTGATAGAAGGCTGTGGATCGAACGGTTGCGAATACATGACCGGTGGAGTGGCGATTATTTTGGGGACAATCGGTGCAAACTTTGGTGCTGGCATGACTGGTGGTATGGCGTATATTTATGATCCAAACGGAACTGCGCTGGAATTATTAAACGTTGAGTCTCTGGTTACCGGTAAAGTTGAAGTTTCTTTTTGGGAAGAACAACTATTCTCGTTGATTAAAATGCATCATGAGGAAACATCAAGTCAAAAGGCTGGAGAAATATTACAACATTGGGATACGGAGAAATATAATTTCTTGCAGATTTGTCCAAAAGAAATGCTGGATAAACTGCCTCATCCTTTATCTTCTGAAATGAATTCTATTCCAGCAGAATGATACAAATAAATTCGTTAGTTCTGTAAAGACTTTACTATAATATCACCGTCGTTCTGACTTTGAATTGCTAGCGCAGCAGCGTGGGCGGCGGCGGCTGTTGTGAAATAGGGTATTTTGTCATGAAGTGCCACGGATCTAATTTCACGACTATCTTTTACAGCTTGTGCCCCTTCTGTAGTATTCATCACCAAATCTATTTCACCATTTTTCATTGCGTCCACAATGTTAGGTCGCCCTTCGTATACCTTATTTATTTGCTTGCAAGGTATATTTCTTCCTTTGAGAAACACTGCAGTTCCTCTTGTAGCGGTTATATTGAAACCTAGTTTGACGAGCCGTTGAGCAGTCTCAGCAAGATTGTCGTTCTTATCTTTATCTTTAATTGAAAAGAAAACGCATCCTTTTCTTGGTAATTTCATTCCTGCACCGATTTGGGCTTTCAAAAAAGCTCTACCAAAGTCACGATCCCATCCCATAACCTCACCAGTTGAGCGCATCTCTGGCCCTAGGATAGTATCTACTCCAGGAAACCTTGCAAATGGCATTACAGCTTCTTTTACACTGAACCAAGGCAACATGGGATCCGCTAAACTCATCGGATCCGCTAATGGTATCGTCTCTCCGTAAGACACTGATTCATAACTCTCTCTTTTGGTGAAGTTGTCTAGAGTTTCGCCAGCCATAATTCTTGCAGCAATAGATGCTATTGCACTATCCGTTGCTTTTGCAACAAACGGGACTGTGCGTGATGCTCTTGGATTAACTTCAATCAAGTAAACTTGGTCATCTTTGATCGCAAACTGTATGTTCATTAGACCTACGACATGTAGTGCTTTAGCCAGTTTCTCAGTTTGATNAGTTAATTGTTCAATAACCCGTTTATCTAGTGAGTAAGGAGGCAGGGAACAAGCACTATCACCGGAATGCACTCCTGCTTCCTCTATATGCTGCATGATGCCGGCCACATGTACTATATTTCCGTCAGATATTGCATCGACGTCGCACTCGATTGCACCCTCTAAGTAAGAATCTAAGAGAACAGGACTTTCACCAGATACTTCAACGGCCTCTGCAATGTATCTTTTCAAGCTCTCCACATCACTCACAATCTCCATGGCGCGGCCGCCGAGAACGTAGGATGGCCTTATTACTAATGGAAACCCTATCTCTTCGGCAATTTGAAATGCTTGTTCGTCAGACTTAGCCACACCATTATTTGGTTGTTTCAGATTCAGTCCATGCACTAATTTTTGAAATCTTTCTCTATCCTCTGCTAGATCAATCGCATCTGGGCTAGTACCTAAAATAGGGATGCCTTCTACTTCCAATGCATTTGCTAATTTTAACGGTGTTTGTCCGCCGAATTGAACAATGACTCCAACCAAGTATCCATTTTTTTGTTCTGTTTTTAAAATTTCTAAAACGTGCTCTAAAGTGAGTGGTTCAAAATATAACCTGTCAGAAGTATCATAATCTGTAGAAACTGTTTCTGGATTACAATTGATCATAATGGTCTCAAAGCCTGCGTCAGAGAGCGCATAACAAGCGTGGCAACAGCAATAATCAAATTCAATTCCTTGGCCTATCCTATTGGGCCCACCACCTAAAATTACAATTTTCTTTCGATTAGATGGTTCTGCCTCACATTCAACATTTCCCATCATAGGAGCCTCATATGTAGAATACATATATGGAGTTTGAGCTTCAAACTCAGCCGCACATGTGTCTATTCTTTTAAAAACAGCATCCACCTTCGCCATTTTTCTCACATTACGGACTTGTGTTTCAGTTTTCCCCGTTAGGTTGGCCAACCTCAAATCACTAAAGCCCATACTTTTTATTTGCCTTAGTTGGTTTTCATCACTGGGAAGACCATTTTCACTTAACTTTAATTCTATCTCAACTATTTCTCTTATTCTTTCGAGAAACCAAGTGTCATACATCGTTATTTTGTGTATTTCTGAGTTAGAGAGACCAAACCTCATGGCTTGAGCAATTATTCTTATTCTATCTGGTGTTTGCGCACTCAGGGCTTTTACGATAGCACTCTTTTCTGGTGCACCAGGTATTTCAATTTCATCAAAACCTGAAAGCCCAGTTTCTAAGGAGCAAAGAGCTTTTTGGAGAGACTCATGAAAAGAACGTCCAATTGCCATTACTTCCCCAACAGATTTCATTGCAGTTGTTAAATTAGGCTTTGCACCAGGAAATTTTTCGAAAGCAAATCTTGGTATTTTTGTGACGACGTAATCAATTGTTGGTTCAAAAGAAGCAGGTGTAACCCTAGTAATATCGTTTTCTAACTCATCTAGAGTGTACCCAACTGCAAGCTTTGCAGCTATTTTTGCAATGGGGAAACCAGTAGCTTTGGATGCTAAAGCAGAAGATCTGGAAACTCTTGGGTTCATTTCAATAACCACCATACGGCCATCTGATGGATTAACTGCCCATTGTACATTTGAGCCTCCAGTTTCCACTCCAATTTCTCTTAATACATCGATAGATGCTGTTCGCATCATTTGGTATTCTTTGTCGGTTAAAGTTAACGCAGGGGCGACCGTAATCGAGTCTCCTGTATGAACTCCCATTGGATCAATATTCTCAATCGAGCATACAATTATTGCATTATCCTTTACGTCGCGGACAACCTCCATTTCAAATTCCTTCCAACCTAGAAGGCTTTCATCAATAAGAATTTGGTTTGCGGGAGAAGCATCCATTCCAGATTTGCAGAAATATTCGTAGTCTTCACGGTTATACGCCACCCCTCCGCCGGTACCTCCTAAAGTGTATGCAGGTCGGATAATCGCAGGCAGACCTATATCATCTAAAACTTCTAGGGATAGCCTTACGCCCTCGGACAGATCTGCCTTACCGTCTGCCAGCAATGGAGCTGTAACAACTTCTGCTTTTGGATTTTCTAAACCCAATCTTTCCATGGCTTCTCGAAATAGAGATCGGTCCTCAGCCATTTCGATTGCAGCTCTCTTCGCGCCAATCATTTCAACACCGAACTTTTTCAGAACGCCCATTTCTTCTAACTCAAGTGCAGTGTTTAATCCTGTTTGCCCGCCCATGGTCGGTAGCAGAGCGTCCGGACGTTCCTTTTCAATAATTTTAGCAACAATTGTTGCTTCGATTGGCTCTATATATGTAGCATCAGCCATACCAGGATCTGTCATTATTGTTGCAGGGTTAGAATTTACCAGTATTACCCTGTAACCCTCTTCTCTTAGGGCTTTACAGGCTTGGGCTCCGGAATAATCAAATTCGCAAGCCTGGCCAATAACGATGGGACCAGCACCAATAATCATTACAGATGATATATCTTTTCTTTTGGGCATATGTTTGACTCTCGATCAGCCGTAGGTTTTTTTAAAGACCTATAAAAATCACGCAAACTGTAGCGCGTTATAATGATACTTCCGAAGTCCGCAAGTGGAATCGCAGCAAGTTGGATCTCTTTATGGGAGAAATAACATAGATTATATAAATAAAAAAAATTTAAGTATTGAGGCGGCAATTTAATATGATTTGATCTATAACTCTTGACATCTGCGTCTCAAACTTGTGTATCCACGCGAGTTGTTATTATTCTTTGAAAGGCTTAATGATGCACGACTATCGCAGCCACACTTGCGCAGAGCTAAATATAGAAGATGTTGGGAGCGAAGTACGCCTTTCTGGCTGGGTGCACAGGATACGAGATCATGGCGGCGTTTTGTTTATAGATCTACGTGACCATTATGGGATGACCCAAGTCCTCTGCGATCCAGATAGTCCAGTTTTTACTGAGGTAGAAAATGTACGATCAGAGTGGTGTATCCGTATCGATGGTACAGTAAAAGCTCGCGATAATGAGCTAAGAAATTCGAAAATTGCTACCGGTGATATTGAAGTTTTTGTTCGAGATATTGAGGTCCTCGGAGCTTCAGCTGAATTACCTTTGATCGTTTTCGGTGATCAAGAGTATCCTGAGGAAACAAGACTACGTTATAGGTTCTTAGACTTACGCCGCGAAGTCATGCAGAAAAATATTAAATTACGGGCAGATGTAATAGCGTCGATACGACGGAGAATGTGGGATATCGGTTTTAAAGAATATCAGACACCCATAATTACAGCGTCATCACCAGAGGGTGCAAGAGATTTTCTAATTCCGTCTAGACTGCATGAGGGTAAATTCTATGCGCTTCCACAGGCCCCACAACAATTTAAACAGTTAATCATGGTATCAGGGTTTGATAAATATTTTCAGATTGCTCCCTGTTTTCGTGATGAAGATCCAAGAGCCGATCGCAGTCCAACAGATTTCTACCAATTAGACATGGAAATGTCTTTTGTAACTCAGCAGGATGTTTTTAATACGGTTTCACCAGTAATTGCAGATATTTTTAAGGAGTTCAGTGAAGGAAAAGCTGTAGATTCCCCTGAAAATTGGGAAATAATTTCATATCGTGATGCTGCCATTTGGTATGGGACAGATAAACCAGATCTCCGAAATCCAATAAGAATGCAGGATGTATCTACGCACTTCAAAAATTCTGGATTCGCAATTTTTTCTAATATTTTGGAAAAAGACGGGACTGAAATCAGGGCTATTCCCGCACCGGGTGGCGGATCGCGCAAATTTTGTGATCGAATGAACTCTTTTGCCCAGAAAGAGGGACTGCCAGGGATGGGATATATATTCTGGCGGGATAATGAGGGGCAAATGGAAGCGGCCGGCCCCCTTGCTAAAAATATTGGGCCAGAACGAACTGAGGCAATTAGGAGTCAATTAGGTTTGAGTGTTGGGGATGCAGCATTTTTTCTTGGTGGGAGCCCAAAAACTTTTCAGAGAGTTTCGGGTAAAGCTCGAGACGTTATAGGGCATGAATTAAATTTAATAGATACCAACAGATTTGCATTTGCTTGGATTGTTGACTTTCCGATATTTGAGAAAGACGATGAAACAGGAAAAATTGACTTTGAACATAACCCATTTTCAATGCCGCAAGGTGGCTTAGATGCTTTAAATGCAGACCCTTTGAATGTTCTGGGTTATCAATACGATTTAGCGTGTAATGGATTTGAACTCGTATCTGGAGCAATTAGAAATCATCAACCAGAGTTAATGTTCAAAGCCTTTGAAATCGCTGGATACAACGAAGATGAAGTAAGAAGACGGTTCGGTGGAATGGTCAACGCCTTTCAATACGGCGCCCCACCTCATGGTGGTTGTGCCGCTGGCATTGATAGAATTGTAATGCTTTTGGCAAATCAAGAAAATATTAGGGAAGTAATTATGTTCCCAATGAACCAGCGAGCAGAAGACCTCATGATGGGAGCTCCATCAGAACCGACTTCTGAGCAACTAATGGAGTTGAATTTAAGAACAATAACCAAAAGTTAAAAGTTTTATGGGTTTGAGAATTTAATATAGGAATTTACATGATTGGTCGATTAAATCACGTNGCTATCGCAGTACCGAATTTAAATGCTGCTGCNGAGCAGTATCGTAGTACTNTAGGTGCAAATGTTGGAGATCCAATTGATGAAAAAGATCACGGTGTAACCGTAATTTTTGTTGAATTGCCCAACACTAAAATTGAATTATTGCACCCACTCGGCTCAAATAGTCCAATTCAACGTTTCTTGGATAAAAACCCAGACGGTGGCATACATCACATATGCTACGAGGTGACAGACATAAAAAAGGCTAGAGATCAGCTGTTAAATTTTGGTGCACGTGTGTTGGGAGATTCAGAGCCAAAAATAGGTGCCCACGGTAAGGCGGTAATTTTTTTGCACCCCAAAGATTTCAATGGTACNTTAATCGAGCTCGAGGAAATATAATGTTTAGGCCTTTCGGTTAGCTTTATGAGTGTAACGTCAGCAATTGTTCTATTCGCAGTGATTTGGTTTCTAACCTTCCTAATAATCATTCCTTTCAGAGTAAAAACACAGGGTGACTTGGGAGCCATAGTCAAGGGTACTCAAGCGGGAGCGCCTGAAATTCACAACTTGAGTAGTAAAGCAATAATAACCACTGGTGTTTCTTTCATCTTATGGTTGATTATTACTCTCATTATACTGTCAGAGATTATTACAATCCAAGACATAGATTTTTTTGAGAAAATGGTTGTAGATAGCNNCTAATCTTAAAGCCACTCAACAATTTCNTCAAGTGGGGGTCGAGGTCTTTCGGGCGGGGTTATTGTNGCTGTACCCAGATAGATTAAGCCNGCTATNGANTCGTTATNCTTNANTTTAAGGCCATTTTTAAGGAAACTTTTATTGTAAACGTGCCANCCAGTCAGCCAATTTGCACCCCATCCAGCAGCTAATGCCGCGTTTAGTAGCGCTAGGCAAACTGCCCCTACAGAATATGTTTGCTCAATATCTGGNATTTTATCAGAAGGCTTTTGAACTTCAATTACNGCCACTGCCAAATGGCCACCTTCTAATTGTTTTCTCGCCTTTGCAATTTTGTCTTCCGGAATAGAGTCTTTCAAGCCTATACTTTCTACAAGTTTTCCAAGGTTTGANAATGTTTTTTCTTGAAGAACTATGAAACGCCAAGGAACTAATTTACCATGATCTGGAGTTCTTGCTGCTGCATTTAATATTTCCAGAAGCCCTTTTTTGTTTGGTACTGGCGCGGAAAGTGTTTTTGCTGGTTTGGATCTCCGGGTCAGTAAAAAGTGCATAACTGCATCATTTCGGGAAAGCATTGTTAATCCTCGTATCTTTTAACTCTAATTTTACTGCTTAATCGCTTAGCGTCTCAGCAATCAAGTCCATTATCCTTACGAGTTCGGAACTGATTGCTGGTTCTGACATTGCNTGGCCGGCATGGTCAACTATGCGAAGGTCGCAGTTTTCCCAACATTCTGCCAAATCCCAGGCGCTTTTTGGAGGGCAAATCATGTCAAACCTACCTTGAACAATAAATCCNGGNATCGANTNAATAGTCTCCATNTTTTCCAAAATCTCATTTGTATNTTTTAGAAAACCGTCATTTAANAAATAGTGATTTTCAATTCTGGCGAATGCTCTNGCATATGGTCCCGGCATTGATGCCGTTCGACCATTTGTCTGGAAAGAAGCTAANGCATTTTCCCAGTTNGACCAACTTTGGCCATACTTTGTTTCCACTGATACGTTGCCACAAAAAAGTCGTTTATTATAGGCTGCNATTAAATCTTGATGTTCGTCTTGTGGTATTGGNTCCNNAAACTTTTTCCATTGCTCAGGCCAAAATTTTCCGGCNCCCCCACCATAAAACCAGTCTAGTTCTGGTCTAGTCATTAAAAATACACCCCTCAATACTAAGTGGCTCACTGCAGTTTTGAAAGCTTGCGCATATAGTAAAGCAAGGGTCGCNCCCCAGCTTCCGCCAAATACAACCCATTGATCTATTCCCAAATGGGTACGGATGGCTTCAATGTCGCTTATCAAATCTTGAGTAGTATTATTTTCAACACCAGCGTAGGGTCGTGACCTTCCGCAACCCCGTTGATCAAATAAGATGACTCGATAAATTTTTGGATCAAAATATCTTCGCATCGAAGGGCTGCATCCACCGCCAGGGCCACCGTGTAATACCACGACAGGTATGCCATCCGAGCGTCCACACTGCTCGAAATATATCTGGTGTCCGCCATGTACATGTAGTATTTGCTGGTCAAACGGGTCAATTGTTGCATACAATTGTGCACCTGCGCTTTTATGTCCCGAGTATCTATCCATTANTAATCTATATAATCCTTAAATTGATAAAAGCCATTTGGAGCCAAAATGCAAGCCTCTCAGTTAAGTATCGACCCAGAAGAAATAGCAAAATTTGAAGCAATGGCAGATGAATGGTGGGACCCAAACGGTAAGTTCAAACCATTGCACATGTTAAATCCATGTCGATTAGACTATATTATAGAAATGGTTAGGACAGAGTTTGGTTGTGATCCCCAAAAGATCAAGCCATTCGACGGCTTGAAAATCCTTGATATAGGTTGTGGAGGGGGTTTACTTTGTGAACCCATGGCTCGGCTTGGGGCAAATGTTGTTGGAGTAGATGCAGCGCAGCGTAATATCCCCATAGCTGTTGCACATGCAAAACAAAGTGATCTTGTGATTGATTATCGCCATGGTACGGCAGAAGAGATTCTTACTGGTGATGAAAAATTCGACGTCATACTAAATATGGAAGTTGTAGAGCACGTAGCTGATCCTCTGAGTTATATAAAAACCTGCGAAGCGCTATTGAAAAATGGGGGAATGATGTTGTGTTCAACGATAAACCGTAACACAAAAAGCTTTATAATGGCAATAATTGGAGCTGAATATGTGATGCGTTGGTTGCCCAAAGGTACCCATGAATGGTCAAAATTTTTTAAACCGAGTGAATTAGAAAATATTATTGAGCAAGCTGGTATGGAAATGGTTGATAAGAAAGGTTTTGTGTTTAACCCTATTTCCTGGCAATGGAGTATTTCAGATAAAGATCTCTCTGTGAATTATGTTACTACTAGCGTTAAAAAACTAGTTTGAAATAAAAAATTATTCCGCTGTAAGCATGTAACCAATACCTCTTACCGTTTGCAGGTATCGTGGCTGTTTAGGTTTTTTTTCAATCTTTCGCCGTAACCTTGTTATCTGGACGTCTACTGCCCTATCGTTCATATGCTTTCCATCACTTCTCATCTCATCTATTAGCTCCAGTCTTGTAATTGCTATACCTAAGCTTTGGGAAAAGATCTGCATAATTTTTGTTTCAGATGCTGTCAGATAAACAAGATTTTCATTATCCCATAATTCACTTCGCTCAGTATCAAAACTAACTTCTCCAAATGATAATATTTTATTAAAGTTATTTTTTTGAATAGAGTTCTCGCCAGTCCTTCTTAATATAGCTTTTAGTCGCAGAAGCAATTCTTTAGGCTCAAACGGTTTTGGTAGGTAATCATCTGCACCGGCTTCCAGCCCGGAAATTCGATCTTCTGGTTCGCCTCTCGCAGTTAATAAAAGTATAGGCGTTTTATTTTTTTTGCGGAGGTGCAATGTTAATTCAATTCCACTTTCTCCAGGCATCATCACATCAAGTATAATTAAGTCAAACGCCAAACCTGAGAGAAGGCGACGTGCTTTCTCGGCACTATGAACGGAAGTTGTTAGATAGCCATTTTTACTGAGGAATTTTTCTAAAAGCTCACAAATCCTTGTATCGTCGTCTACTATGAGTATGTGGTTTTGCACTTTCTTCATTTAACTGTTTCGTAATTTTTTGTAGGTAATTTGTAATTTGGGATCCATCATTGCCTCAAGTACCTGTTTGAAGCCCGCAACAGAATCAGGTCCAACTTGGCGATACGCTTCTCGCATTCTATGACTTTGTGCAGTCGAAAGCTGTTTTTCAAGTGATTTTCCGATATCCGTGAGGTATAAATGTCGCTCTCGACGATCTTTGGACCCAACTTTTAAAATAACTAAATTATCTGCAATCAAAGTTCTTAAAACTCTGTTTAAAGATTGTTTCGTAACTCCTAATATATTGAGCAAATTGTTTACATTAGTTCCGGGTACGCGGTTGATGAAATGCATAGCTCTGTGATGGGCCCGACCATATTTGTATTTTTCAAGAATTCTGTCTGGGTCTGCGGTAAACCCACGGTAGGCAAAAAACATAGCTTCAATTCCTTGTCGCAGCTGTTCATCAGTCAAGAAAAGCAGATTTTCTCCGGTTCGATCATTTTGCATTTGTGTAATTTACCTTTCCTTGATCAAACTATACATTTGTTTTAAGTCAGTCTTGTTGACATTCCAATGCTTAACTGTTAGCGACCGGAAATTTATTTGATTTTTTATATCCGTATCGGCCCTTAAATTATGTGGGATAATACAGACTTTGACTTATAAGTTGAGAGGTAGGAATTATGTCAGGAAGCTACGATGATCGTGATGGCAAAATTTGGATGAATGGCAAGTTGGTGGAATGGCGAGATGCAAATGTCCACATTTTGACCCATGCAATGCACTACGCAAGTTCAGTTTTTGAAGGTGAACGTGCATATGGTGGAAAAATATTTAAAAGTAGGCTGCATTCGGAGCGACTATTGAAGTCAGCAAAAATGGTAGATTTTGAAATTCCCTATAGCGTTGACGAAATTGAAAAAGCTAAATACGACGCTTTGCGCGCGAATGGTTTAAAAGATGCTTATGTAAGACCAGTGGCTTGGCGCGGAGCTGGCGAAGATATGGGTGTTGCATCATCTAGGAATCCGGTGAACTTGGCTGTTGCGACTTGGTCTTGGGGTAACTATTACGGTGATGCAAAGAAGAAGGGTGCTAAGTTAGATGTAGCAAAGTGGCGGCGGCCTGATCCTCACACAGCCCCCTTTGAAGCTAAAGCAGCCGGCTTATATATGATTGCAACAATGTCTAAGCATACTGCAGAGGCTAACGGCTGCTCAGATGCTATGATGATGGACTATAGGGGTTACGTAGCAGAGGCTACTGGTGCAAACATATTTTTTGTAAAAGAAGGTGAGGTTCACACACCGACA
>PAHS01000043.1 GCA_002711145.1 Marinovum sp.
TATCCGAGAAGGCGGACGCACCGTCGGATCAGGCGTCGTCGCCAAAATCATCGAATAGTAATTATAACGAATGTGTAAAGCTCACACTAGTAAGCTTTACTTAAAAATGGGGAAACCCAATATTTAAAGTTTATCCGTAAGAGACGGTACTGCTTCGAAAAGATCAGCTACCAGGCCTATATCCGCCACTTGAAATATTGGTGCTTCTTCGTCTTTGTTTATCGCCACTATAACTTTACTGTCTTTCATTCCTGCAAGGTGCTGGATGGCGCCGGAAATACCAACAGCAACATATAAATCAGGTGCTACAACCTTGCCAGTTTGTCCCACTTGCCAATCATTTGGAGCATATCCACTATCGACAGCTGCTCGTGATGCTCCGACGGCAGCACCTAACTTGTCAGCAAGTTTTTCAATCATAGCAAAATCCGCATCAGACCCAACGCCTCTNCCACCCGATACAACTGCACCAGCGGATGTTAACTCTGGTCTATCTGAGGCTGCAACCTTATCTTCCATCCATTCAGAAAGAGAGGAAACCACCTCAGATTTTATATTTTCTATACTTGCGCTACCGGATGCGTCAACTGCCTCAAAGTTAGCAGTACGAACAGAAACAACTTTTTTCTTATCAGTAGATTCAATCGTTTGGATTGCATTTCCGGCGTAAATCGGTCTTTCAAAAGTANTAGCATCAAGCACTGCGGTGATATCAGTAATTACCATTACGTCCAGAAGAGCTGCAACTCTGGGTAATATATTTTTTGCAGAGTTCGTTGCCGGTGCCATTATATGCTCATATTCATCAGAAATGGACACAACCAAATCAGCGATNGTTTCAGCCATGCCATTGCTAAACACTTCACTATCAACACATAGAACTTTTGTTACACCACTTAATTTTGCCGCTGCTGTTGCAGCACCAGAGCAGTCAGACGAAGCACAAAGAACATTAATCTCCCCCAGACCTTTAGCTGCTGAAACTGCTTTTGCAGTTGCATCCTCTGCTAATTCGTTTCCGTTTAATTCAGCAAGAATTAGAACTGACATTATACTGCCCCCATTTCTTTTAGTTTTTCAACGAGTTCATCCACAGAACCAACTTTGATACCCGCAGCNCGCGCCTCAGGTTCTCCNGTATTTGTTATTTTCAACCTAGGCGAAACATCCACCCCTAAATCTGTAGCGTTGATGATATCCAGTGGCTTTTTCTTTGCCTTCATTATATTTGGCAACGACGCATATCTTGGTTCATTTAACCTTAGATCGACCGTTACTACGCTAGGCAAATTAACCTTTATCGTTTGAAGGCCACCATCGACCTCCCGCGTGACAATAGCTTTGTCCCCGTCAATACTTAGTTCTGAAGCAAAAGTCGCTTGAGACCACCCCAACAAAGCTGAGAGCATTTGTCCCGTTGCATTTAAATCATTGTCTATAGCTTGTTTTCCACAAATCACTAGACCCGGATCTTCTTTTGTAACTAGATTTTTCAAAATTTTTGCAACCGCCAACGGTTCAATATCGTTGTGAACATCATCGGTGGCTACAACTAGAATGGCACGATCAGCGCCCATAGCCAGTGCAGTACGAAGAGTTTCCTGCGCTTTTTCAACACCAATTGATACTACTACTACTTCATCGACTTTATCCGCTTCCTTAAGTCTGATTGCTTCTTCNACNGCAATCTCATCAAATGGATTCATCGACATTTTCACATTCGCNAGGTCAACCCCCGCACCATCTGCTTTGACTCGTACTTTCACGTTATAGTCGATTACTCTTTTGACAGGCACAAGCACCTTCATTGTCATTTATCTCCTTGTTAAAGCAATTATACTGTTAGCCTAACTCTCCGGTGTTTATTTTATCAAAGTAGTCCTGAGGTAAATAGTGGAAAAGCGTCGACTCATTGACGATCGACGTCGCGTAACATTATTTTATTTAAATTTCAAACAGTGAATTACTTTCTTAGCGATTTGCTCCAGGAACCCATTTTAAGTCATCCGATCCATTATTATTTGCTGCTCGAGATGCAACAAAAAACCAATCTGACAGCCGATTTAAATACTTAGTTGCTTCAGGGTTTACGTGATCGTGTGACGCTAACTCAACCGCTAACCGCTCCGCTCTTCGAGCCACCGTCCGACAAACATGCAGATGCGCAGCGAGTTGACTACCACCGGGCAAAATGAACGTTTTTAGTGGCTCGATGGGATCATTCATAGTATCGATCTCTTGCTCAAGCCTCTCAACCTGGGCTCGCACTATGCGTAAAACCTCATATTCAACCTCATCATCTTTTTCCATATTTGGTCTGCATAAATCTGCACCTAAATCAAAAAGGTCATTTTGGATGGAAGATAATTTTGTAGCCATATCGCCTGTAGAAAAGTATCGTGCGACCCCAAGATGAGAATTTAATTCATCGACGGTCCCATAACTTTCAACCCTTAGGTCAAATTTGGCAACACGCTCAAAATTTCCTAGAGAGGTTTCACCGTTATCTCCAGTCTTTGTATATACTTTATTGATCGTGACCATTAATTAACCCCTTGTTCCACTTAAATAGACAAACAACAAAATTATTGCTACCGCCAGAAACTGAGCAAGTATTCTTAATCTCATTAATTTATTTGCATATTTTCTGTTAAATTCACCACCTTTTCCAAAACCACCAATTCCTATCATTAAAACAATAAGAACAACTGCCATAGAAAGTATAACGAGAATAAATAAAGGGTCTTGTGACATAAATTTTCCTACGACATTTACTTTGTATGGGTACTTAGCAGTAATTTAGTAAAAGTGAACAAATGATAATGACTAAATCAAATTAAATTGCTGCTAGTAATCTCTCCAACCAGCTAATTGGCAATATTCTGCGCATCAAAGCCATGAAATAGGTTGGCTTGGTGATGTAGTACGATGTTGCTGGTTTTTGACTTTCTAACGCTAATAAAAGTTTTTGAGTAACTGCTGCTGCAGGAAGTTCAAATGTGTTTAAATTATTCTTTTGCCTTAGACGACCAATAAGCGTAGTTTTGTAATGCTCGGCCCTGACCGAATTCTCCCAGTCAATCCACCTCTCAAAATGTGGTATAGAATTTTCGCGGATTTTAGAAGTTATAGGGCCCGGATTTAAAACTATCACATCAACAGGAGAATCTCGCATTTCAAGCCGAAGTGTTTGTGTAAGCCCTTCGAGAGCAAACTTTGTAGCGTTGTAGGCACCACGCCATTTCAACGGAACAATACCCAGTACGGAAGAACAGTTGATTATTCGTCCATACCCCTGCGATCTCATAATAGGTATAATTTCTCGTGTTAATTCATGATAACCAAAAAGATTAGTTTCAAATATGGCCCTGAGAGCATCTCGCGGAATATCTTCGACAGCGCCCGGACATGCAAAAGCTCCATTATTAAATAAGGCGCCCAAAACGCCATTATTTTCTTCCAAAACATATTTAACGGCTGACTTAATTGAAGCAGAATCGTCATAGTCCAACTTAAGGCTTTCCAAGCCCTCTTTTCGTAACCTTTCACAGTCCACTTCATTTCTGCAGGTTGCAAAAACTCTCCATCCTCTAGATGTTAAACCGTGTGCTGCATCATAACCTATCCCTGATGAACAACCAGTAATGAGAATTGACTTATCCATGAGGCAAACCTTCCGTAAGCACCAAAACTAAGGAACCAAAGTTGCTAAATATTGAAAATTTTTTTAATTTCATCAGTCTTTTTCTTTACCCCACTGTCAAGCTTGTTTATCAGATAAATCATGAGTGAGACATCTGATGACTTGAGCGAAAAAAGTATTTTGGCCGAACCGTTAGGACGTGCCATTGGTGAACGATATCTTACTTACGCTCTGTCAACAATTATGAATAGAGCCCTTCCCGATGCTAGAGATGGTTTAAAACCTGTTCACCGACGAATTCTTTTTGCGATGCGTGAATTAAAACTAAACGCAACTGGTGGATTCCGCAAATCTGCTAAAATAAGCGGCGATGTTATGGGGAATTATCATCCCCACGGTGATGCCGCCATATACGACGCTATGGCACGACTGGCTCAAGAGTTTAATGTCAGATACCCCCTTGTTGATGGGCAGGGTAATTTTGGAAACATAGACGGAGATAACCCAGCCGCAAGCAGATACACAGAAGCAAGAATGACTACAATTGCTGAAGCTTTATTAGACGGACTAAATGAAGATGCCGTAGACTTCAGACAAAATTATGACGGAACTTTATCCGAACCTATAGTTTTACCTGCTAGTTTTCCCAATTTGTTAGCAAACGGATCAAGTGGCATTGCTGTAGGAATGGCGACTAATATTCCACCTCACAACATTTCGGAACTTTGTGATGCTTGTCTCCACTTAATTAAGAGCCCCGACGCTCGTATAGAAACACTGCTTAAATACATACCTGGTCCAGACTTTCCGACTGGTGGGACTATTGTCGAGTCCCATGAAAATATAGTTAATGCATACAAAACAGGTAGGGGTTCGTTTCGACTCAGAGCGCGTTTTTCTGTCGAGGATCTAGAACGAGGACAATGGCAAGTGGTGATTACAGAAATACCATTTCAAGTTCAAAAATCAAAACTAATTGAGAAAATAGCAGAACTTATTCAANCAAAAAAAATACCAATATTAGAGGATATACGAGATGAGAGTGCGGAAGATATTCGAGTAGTATTAGAACCAAAAAGTAAAAATGTAGATCCTAATATTTTAATGGAAACTTTGTTCAAGATCTCAGACCTTGAAATTCGCTTTTCGATGAATATGAATGTGCTCATTGACGGCTTAGTACCAAAAGTTTGCGATTTAAATGAAGTTCTTAAGGCTTTCTTAGATCATCGGCGCAATATTTTAAAACGTAGATCAAACTTTAGACTAAAAAAAATAGACAACAGACTGGAGGTATTAGAGGGCCTGATAATTGCTTTTCTAAATTTAGATCGAGTGATTGATATCATTCGATATGATGATAACCCCAAATTAGCACTGATGTCCGAAGACTGGGGCAAACAGCATGACCGCGCAAAAGATGAAAGAGATTACAAACGGCCCGATATTTCTGTAGAGGGCGAGTTAAGCGATGTACAGACTGAAGCGATTCTGAATATGCGATTGCGATCCCTTCGCCGTTTAGAAGAAGTAGAATTGGTGAAAGAGCGAGACAGCTTGATGGAAGAAAGAGCAAACTTGGAAGATTTACTCGCGGACACTTTACAACAATGGAATAAAATCGCTGAGGAAATTCGCGAAACAAAAAAACAATTTGGTCAAAATTATATTTCTGGTACCAGGCGAACTGATTTTGCAGAGGCACAGGATTTCGAAGAGGTTCCAATAGAAGCGATGATCGAGAGAGAGCCCGTAACGGTCGTTTGTTCAAGCATGGGATGGATCCGAGCTATGAATGGGCACATAGACCTGACCCGAGAATTAAAATTCAAAGATGGTGATGGTCCTGGACTTATTTTTCATGCTCAAACAACAGATAAGCTTTTAGCATTAGCATCTAACGGTAGATTTTACACAATACTGGCTTCTAGTCTTCCAGGAGGGCGGGGAATGGGTGAACCACTGAGGCTAATGGTAGACATTCCAGACGAAGCCCTAATCGTAAATTTGATAACTTTTAGACCTGGCCAAAAACTACTTGTTGCTTCTTCGACTGGTGATGGATTTATTGTAACACATGACGACGTCGTTGCCCAAACCAAAAGTGGAAAACAAATCCTGAATACCAAACGAGAAGCTGTTGCAAAAGTTTGCCATAACATTTGTGGAGATCACGTTGCTGTGGTTGGCGAGAATAGAAAAGTGTTAATTTTTCCCATTAGCGAAATTCCAGAAATGGTGAGAGGTAAGGGCGTAAGATTGCAAAAATATAAAGACGGTGGCTTATCAGACATAACAACTTTTAATCTTTCTGAAGGGCTAACTTGGTTGGACCCCGCAGGAAGAACGCGCTCAGAGACANACTTGGAAGATTGGACAGGAAAGCGAGCTACTGCNGGCCGNATGGCGCCGAGAGGGTTTCCAAAGAATAATAAATTTATATGATCATANTTGNTACTGAGAAAATAAAAGGATTATCCTTTGCCCTTCCAAGGTACTAGGAGACGCTCAGTCCATCGTACGAGAAGGTCTATTCCGAACCCAACAACACCAATGAGAACTATACCCAGTATNACAATATCTGTTTGTTGAAATTTTGAGGCTGTCATAATCATCATCCCAACGCCTTTTTCTGCTGCTACCAGCTCTGCTGCGACTACAGTTCCCCAGCAAACTCCCATGGCAACTCGGGCGCCAGTAAAAATTTCTGGTAACGAATTAGGGATAATTANAAATCGCATTATCTGCCATTTTTTGGCCCCTAAAGAATAAGCTGCATGGACTTTCGATATAGTAACACCTGATACTCCAGCACGTGCAGCAATAGCCATTATCCACAGAGCTGCTAGGAACAATAATATAATCTTTGCATCTTCTCCTATTCCCATCCAAATTATTATCAAAGGGATCAAAGCAAGGGGTGGTACAGGCCTCATGAACTCCACGATGGGGTCGAACCAACCCCTAAACCAGTTATTCAAGCCCATTGCGTACCCGAGGGGTATGCCAACCATGGCACCCATTAAAAAACCAATTATTACTCTAAATAACGAGAAACCTAAATGTTCGGCGAGATCATAATTCTTATAACCTTCTGAGAAAATTTGAATGAACCTTTTCCACACACCCTCAGGAGCAGGCAGCCATATTGGCTCCATCTGCCATCCCTTGTTGGGCACAACATTTAGGGTACCCTTTTGGGTTAATGCTATTCGCCCATTTTCGATTATTACAGGCGAGCCATACTCAATTGATTTGTTATTCACCGATACAATTTTTGAACCGGCCTTGCGATCATATTTATCGTTTTTATCCCATATTAGCAGTTTACTTCGCTGCGATTGGACCACAAGAACATCCGATTTGGCCCATCCAGGTCCTTTTTGTACCTCTGGAGAGACTGGCTTCTCTCCGCCTTTATGAACAAGTACAATCACTTCTGCACTGTCTTGAATACCATCTCCATTTGTTGCTTGGTAGGTGAAAGAAAACTCACCCTGAAATGCACTAGGCATATGCATAAACTGCGGAATAATTTTTGAACCGGTAAAGCTACCCCAAATTAAAATTATTGCGACTATTGATACTAGTGATGCTACGCCATTAGACGAGACTGCAGAAGCATCACCAAAAGTGACTGTCTTGAGAGATCCAAGATCTTTTTTTGATGAAATTTGTCTTCCAAAGAATTGCCACAAAAAGAGTGACAGAACGATCAAAAGTACATACGCTGCTATGTATGGGATAGCGTACAAAATGGTACTTAAAACATCTATTAGCTCACTTAACAAATCAATAAAAATATTCATTAATTAGCCTCTTGTCGCCCCATTATCTCTTCTTCCATATCCCAAATCATCGCCAGAATTTCTTCTCTTGTCTTATTATATTCTGGATGTTTCTTTACCTTCCGCAAATCCTCTCCAACACCAAGGTCCGCGAATGGTAGTCTGTATTCTTTGTGTATGCGCCCTGGACGTGGGGCCATTACAAGCAACCGTTCGCCTAAGAGTAGCGCCTCTTCTACGGAGTGCGTTATCAAAATAATAGTCTTACCTGTCTCCTTCCAGAGTTTCAAAACTAGTGATTGCATTTTCTCACGGGTCAGTGCGTCCAAAGCACCCAATGGCTCATCCATTAAAATGACATCTGGATCGTTAGCGAGGCAGCGCGCCAACGCAACGCGCTGCTGCATGCCACCTGATAACTCATAGACCGCCTTTTCTTTAAATTCTGACAGACCAACTATATCTAATAAATCGTCCACTTTTGCCTTTGCATTTTTAGAACTTACGCCCTTCATTCTTGGACCAAAACCAACATTTTCCCTTACATTCATCCATTCGAACAAAGCCCCTTGTTGGAAAACCATTCCACGTTCTGCGTTAGGACCAGTAACAATACGGCCGTTTAGTTCAACTGTTCCACTCGTGGGGGATAAAAAACCAGCTACTATGTTGAGAAGGGTTGTTTTGCCACATCCGGATGGGCCCAGAACCGACATTAGTTCCCCGCGTCGAAGCTCAACAGACACACTATGTAATGCCTGTACGGCACCGCCATCTGGCAAATCAAACCGCATGGACAAATTTTTAATAGACAGTCCAGACATTGCCACTCTCATATCATCTAAAAATTAAATATTTGCCCATGCACGTGCACATGGGCAAACTAATACAAACTACATATCGCTAGCAGATTTTAAAGGATCAATATTTACCGCACCTTCATAGCTTCCTAGCGCTGCATCAATCGAATTGGCCTCAACAAAAACATCTGCAACCCCCTTCATAAATTCTTGGGCTGCNCCACCAAGCCACGAACTTGAGAGTTGTTCAGCAACAGTTGGAAATGTAAAAGTAGACATTGTACTAGCTGTCGCATCGACATCCATACCAGCGTCTTTTGCAATCAAAGGTAACATTTCNGAATGATTAGCTTCATCAGCCCACATNGTGTTGGCATCTGAAGTGACTTTTAAGAAACTAGCTACTAAGTCGCTATTTTCAGCAATCCAATCAGCTGGACCTGAAGTCACATCAAATACTAATATTCCTAAATCAGTCTTCTCTGCTCCAGTTAACAATACATTACCATGTTCTAATGCTCTGCGTAGCGATCCACCCCACCCACAAAACATATCTACTGAACCTTGAGCAATAGCAGCTGCTCCATCAGGTGGATCCATATCAACAACTTCCATACTACCTACATCAACACCGAAATGAGTCATTTGTTTCAAGAATCCATAGTGAGCTGCGGTACCAAGTGGAACTGCAACCTTCTTCCCAGCTAATTCTGATGCACTAGTTTTATCGATTTCTAAATCCGAACGAACAACGCAGTTGTCATTATCAGCGTAACTAACAGCTACATCCAAAATTTGGAGGTCTTGGCCGGCGGAAGTCGCAACAACGAAAGGTGGAACACCTTGACTCAAAGAAAGCTGAACATCTCCCGAAGCCATCGCAGCNGACATTTTGACGCCAGACTCAAAACTTACCCAATTAATTTTGACACCCATTTCATCTTCGTAAGTGCCCTTCTGCTTNGCATATTCAAATGGCATAGGCCACTCTAAAAAATACGCTACTGTGATTTCTCCGTGCCCACCTGCCAATGCCACTTGTCCAGTAGCACTNATTGCTAACGCAGAAATAGCTAGCTTTANTTTAGATTTTTTATTCATCATTCTCTCCCATTGATAAAAAGATTGGCGATGCATAAATTCCTGACAAACCTGCTAATCTACACAACAACAATCGTGTAGCACACCAACCTATGTTNCCAGATAACTCAACCATTTTTTTCAAAAATATAAAAAAATATCCAAATTTTACAATAAAGCACCTATAATTTTTTGCAAATAAGAGCAAATTTCAGGTGGGTAGATNAATATTAAAGAATAGCTTTAAAATTTACTAAAAAATTTGGACTTATATCATAGACATTACTGGCCCTATTTAATAAATTGAATTTAGATTTTACTTTATTATCGATTTAACGAGTCTTTTTGCAAGGTATACCCAATGGATGGCACTTTAAACCAAAATGATATTAGTCACGTCGTAGAAGCTGATCGGGCTCACATATGGCACCACTTAATCCAACATAAACCTTTCGAAACCGGTGAACCACGAATTATCGTAGAAGGTAAAGGGATCCGGGTCTGGGATCAGAATGGTAAAGAACACATCGATGGTGTTTCTGGAGGTGTATGGACAGTAAATGTTGGGTACGGCAGGGAAAGTATCGCAAATGCAGTTCGGGACCAATTATTAAAACTGAATTATTTTGCTGGCGCAGCTGGAACAGTTCCCGGAGCTCTATTTGCCGAAAAACTTATTAAAAAAATGCCTGGGCTATCCAGAGTATATTATTGTAACTCCGGATCAGAGGCGAATGAAAAAGCTTTTAAAATGATCCGCCAAATTGCACACAAAAAATATGGTGGCAAAAAAAACAAGATACTTTACCGCGACCGCGACTATCACGGTACCACGATAGCAACACTCTCAGCTGGGGGCCAAGATGAGCGGAATGCTCAGTATGGGCCTTTCACTCCTGGATTTATCAGAGTTCCCCACTGTCTAGAATACAGAGCACAGTGGGATTTGAGCGGTGAAGAATATGGCAAGCGTGCCGCTGACGCGATCGAAGAGGTGATAATATCAGAAGGTCCTGACACGGTGGGAGGAATATGTCTTGAACCTGTGACAGCAGGAGGCGGTGTAATAACTCCTCCAGAGGGATATTGGGACCGAGTTCAAGAAATTTGCCAGAAATATGACATCCTTTTGCACATTGACGAAGTAGTATGCGGTTTAGGCCGAACAGGAACTTGGTTCGGATACCAAAATTATGGAATTAAACCAGATATGGTTACAATGGCAAAAGGCGTGGCTTCCGGTTACGCCGCAATTGCGTGTCTAGTTACGACTGAAGAGGTTTTTGATAGCTTTAAAGATAATCCAGACGATAAAATGAATTATTTTAGGGATATTTCAACTTTTGGTGGCTGCACCGCTGGACCAACAGCAGCGATTGAAAATATGAGAATAATCGAAGATGAAAACTTACTAGACAACACAGTAAAAATGGGTGCCAGAATGATTGAAAACCTCGATCAGTTGGCTGAAAAACACTCCGTAATCGGAGATGTACGCGGTGCAGGACTATTTTGTGGTGCCGAGTTAGTGAAAGATCGCAGCACAAAAGAACCTGAGGATGAAAAATTAGTTCAAGCAGTGGTTGCTGATTGCGCTGCACAAGGCGTTTTAATTGGTGCAACTAATCGATCACTTCCAGGCCTAAATAATACGCTATGTTTTAGTCCAGCACTTATCGCGACACCTGATGATATAGACCAAATCACCGAAGCGGTAGGGAAATCGCTTGGGAAGATATTTGGGTAAAAACCATTTAAATCTGAACTAAAGTATCAACAAGTAAAGAAACTTAGAGAACAACTATTTTCAGAAACTGATGTATGCTGCACTTGGATCGGTATATGGCGTTTACGCAAGACAGCGGCTAAGGTGAAATGAGCATACCAGCAGAAACATTCTTTATGGATGAAAGCATTGAGGGTACCCTTCAATCCCGGCTGCAACAAATAATTGCAAGGGGAATACTGTCAGGAAGATTTAGAAAAGGTGAAAAGCTACCCTCTACAAGAAAATTGGCAAAACACCTACGAATAAGCAGAATAACCGTTACGCTCGCATATACAGAATTACAGTCCAATGACTATTTATCATCGAGAGGTAGATCGGGCTACTATGTTTCGGAAAATGCACCGGAAGCTCCAAAATTTAAAGTAAAAGAGCCTCAGAGTTCCAAAAACCCTGTTGATTGGAATAGGGCAATAGGTCAGCGCTTTAGTGGTAAATTTTTATCCGAAAAACGAAGCGATTGGGCTGGATATAAATATCCTTTCGTATATGGGCAAGTAGACGCAAATCTCTTCGATCACGCAAATTGGCGTCTATGTGCATTACAAGCGCTGGGAACTAAAGATTTCAGAAGTATGACATCCGATTTTTACGACCAAGATGATCCAAAGCTATTAGAATTTGTTGCCCGCCATACCTTGCCACGAAGAGGTATATTAGCAAATGAAGACGAAATTTTGATAACCTTAGGGGCGCAAAATGCACTATGGCTATCAACCCAAATTTTACTAACTAGGAAAAAAAAAGCTATAATTGAAAATCCGTGTTATCCAGCGCTGCTCGATATATTAAGCCAATCTAGATGTCAGATAGAAACAGTAGATGTAGATGACAAAGGCTTACCACCTGAAAAACTTTCTAATGATATAAATGTAATTTTCACTACTCCAAGTCATCACTGCCCGACTGCTGCAACAATGCCACTTTCAAGACGTAAGCGACTTCTCGAAAAAGCACAAAGATCAGATGGTATAATAATAGAAGATGACTACGAATTCGAAATGTCTTTTTTACAACCTGCATTACCAGCTCTTAAATCTTTGGATAATGACGGTCGGGTGATTTACGTTGGTAGTTTCTCAAAATCTCTTTTCCCTGGAATGAGACTTGGGTATTTAGTAGGACCTGCTCCATTTATTAAAGAAGCCAGAGCATTAAGAGCATCCGTCTTAAGACATCCACCCGGACATATTCAAAGGACTGCAGCGTATTTTCTAAGCCTTGGCCACTATGATGCTTTGATTAAACGGATGTCTAAACATTATGAAGAACGTTATTTGGAAATGGAGAGAAGCCTTACCAAATGTGACTTAAAAATCGCTGGAAAAGCGCAACATGGCGGATCATCATTTTGGGTAGAAATTCCCAAACATATAAGTTCTATCAAGTTAGCAGAAGATTTACTTAAGAAAGATGTAGTCATTGAGCCAGGTGATCCGTTCTTTGTGGGAAATAATTATCCAAAAAACTTCATTAGACTGGCATATTCGTCAATTCCAGTCGAAAGGATTGCCCCAGGAATAGAATTGATTGCTAAAGCAATTTCAGATACTGGACCTATAACCG
>PAHS01000044.1 GCA_002711145.1 Marinovum sp.
CCACCTTCACCAGCTACGAGGCGCACAGGGCTATCTACAAGATTGTTAGACGCTTTTACATCCTCCACCATCTCACCAAGGCATTCCTTTATGATGGGTGAATAAGTTTCATCGGCGTTCTCGGTCTCTTCAACATCCCCATCCTTAACTTCNCCAAGTTTTGNNATATCNTANTTNTCTCNNGANATNGANANNAANTCNTTTTCNTNAAANCTTNTCATTTGAGAAGTCCAAAACGCGTCNATNGGNTCCGTCATNANNAAAACATCNATACCNTNNGCNTTGAANCCNTCAAGATGTGGACTNGANTGAGCTTGTNCNANNGTNTCNGCGGTTAAAACNTANATTTTATCCTGNCCGTCNANCATNGANTCNATGTAGCTTTGGAGTGTGATTAATTTATCCTCCTTGAGCGAACGTACCCTTATAATTTCTGCAATTTTGTCCTTATTTTCGATGTCNTCATACAAACCTTCCTTAAGTACTTTACCAAATTGTTCCCAGAATGCATCGTATGCTACTNCATCTTTTTTCAATCTTTTCTTTAGTTCNGAGAGAACCCGTTTTGTGAGGGACTTCGAAATTTTCTTNAGTACAGGATTATTTTGGACCATCTCACGGCTGACATTTAAATCTAAGCTTGAGGTGTCTAGGATGCCTTTAATGAACCTAAGCCAAGTTGGTATAACCCCTTCCAGATCATTACTTATAAAGACCCTATTTATGTAGAGATTTATCTTTGTTTTTCGCTCTGGATCAAAGAGATCAAANGGCGCTGTTTTTGGAATGAAAAGGAGATTAGTAAATTCTAATGTGCCCTCAGATTTATTATGAAGAGTTGCAAACGGTTCGTCAAAAGTTCCAAAAGTTGAATTGTAAAATTCTTTGTAGTCTTCATCTGAAATTTTAGAGNTTGGNTTTGTCCATATTGCTGTCGCACTATTTACCTGCTCAATTTCTCCATCTGTTTCTTTAATGTTTATTGGAACGCTAATGTGATCAGAATANTTTTTTATCAAGCTCTTGATTTTGTCGGAGGTTGCAAATTCTTTTGCGTCTTTTTTTAAATGCAAGANTATCTTAGTTCCAACAGCTTGATCATCCTCTGAGTTATTTATTGCAAACCCGCTTTGCCCATCACTTTCCCAAATGCTTGATTTGGAAGTGCCGGCTTTTCTNCTTACCACTTCCACCTTNTCNGCGACCATAAAGGCTGAATAGAAACCAACGCCAAACTGNCCAATTAACGTTTTTGCTGCGTCCTTTGAGCTTTCCTCNCCGTCCAATTCTTGTAAAAAGGCTGACGTTCCTGATTTTGCTATCGTTCCTAATGTTTCAGCCAGCTCAGCATCGGAAAGGCCGATACCGGTATCAGTAATTTCGATTATTTTTTTCTTCTTATTAATAACTATTTCAATGTTATCAATTTCGTTATTCAAAACAGCTGGATCTGTTTGACCTAAGAATTTTCGTTTTTGTATCGCATCCGATGCGTTGGATAAGAGTTCCCTAAGAAAAATATCCCTGTCTGAATACAGTGAATTAATAACAATGTTTAATATTTTACCTGTATCGGCTTCAAATGTTTGCGTNTAATTACTCATTCTGGTCTCCTGATTACCTGTNTGAGCTATGCACTCTTTTATCATTTTCAAGAGTTACGTTTCATTTGAGTATAAAGTTTAAATTTTTGTGTTTTACTATTTTCTTTCATAGCAGTCGACTTTTAGTTTTTGCAGCTAAATATAATTTTATCAGTTTAACGCTTTGCAATGGAATTTTAGGTGAAAAATCTTTCAGAAAAAGAAAATGCAAAGCGTTTGCCAATAAGTTCGCTGGCGCGCACAACGCTTTCTGCTGGGCTGCTGCTGCGATTAGGCGTTAATACTTCTCAAAGCTTANTGNCAGATCTANTTTCNGTGAAAAAGCCAGACCTCNAGTCGGCTTTNATTTCTAAGAAAAATGTAATTGCAACAGTTGACACACTAAAAAACTTACGTGGTGCAGCTATGAAATTTGGACAATTATTATCTCTAGACGAAACNGTAATTCTTTCGCCAGAGTTGGCAGCAATATTCGCACAGCTACAATCATCTGGATATTCNATGACACCTAGTCAGTTGAAAAAAGTCCTCAATCAGAATTGGGGAGATGACTGGTTAAAACATTTCAAACATTTTGACGTTAGGCCATTTGCTGCAGCCTCGATTGGGCAAGTACATAGAGCTTCGCTAAAATCCGGTGAGGTAGTTGCAATAAAGGTTCAATTTCCTGGAGTTAAACAGTCAATAGATAGTGATTTGGCTACTCTTAAATTTATTATGAAAACTTCTGGNANGTTGCCTGCAAANTTTCCTNTGGANNATTATATCGCTNAATGCGGTGATTTACTNAAAAGGGANACNAATTATGAATTAGAGGCTGAAAATATAAATCTTTTTTCAGGTTTCTTGAACGGCTCTAAAGTCATACACGTGCCGAAAGTATATAATAAATTATCAACCGANCAAACTCTTACNATGTCNTTNCTCGAAGGACGAGAATTATCCAATATTATGAACTTTGATCAGTCGGTAAGAGATGAAATTTCGTTACACCTTATTCAACTTTTGTTTAACGAAATTTTTAATTTCAGAATGGTACAGACCGATCCTAATTTAGCCAANTTTCTNCTGAGTGAGGGTGGTAAATCACTCTGTATTTTAGATTTCGGAGCATGTTCTCANGTATCTGAGGAAACAGATAGATTGTACAAAGATTTATTGACNGGTGCCTTGAGCCTAGATGTAAACACCATAAAGCGNGTGTTAAAGNAAAATAACTTTATACCTGAAGAAATATCACANGCAGGTACAAAGTTTTTAGATAATATAATTTCTGTCGCGATTCATGAATTATCCAAAGATGAGATCTTTGATTTTCAAAAATCAAAAGTTTTTCAGTTGATTTTAGAGGAAGATTTCAACTTATTTTTTGATCTAATACCAAGTTCATCTCTAGGGTCAGATTTTATCTTCATTCAGCGGAAAATATTCGGTTTGATTTTATTTTTTCGCGCTATAGGCACAAAATTGCCATTACTCAAAATTTTAAAACAACAGTCTAAATTATTAAAGTGTTAAGTATTTTTCATACTTTTAACAGGAATCATGTATGGCGTAATGTTTTTATATCTCAGATATTCATNACCATGGCGTTTCATCAATCTACGGTCTTTCAGAATTGGGGCAANTATACAGTATCCGCCTAAGATTGCGGATACTGCGAGTTGATCAGCAGTCCAGCTTGGGACTGTTATTACTGCACAAAAGAAAGATGCATAAATCGGATGTCTAATAATACTATAGAGGCCCTTTGTCGGTAAAGGTGGAAATATGGGCTTTCTGTTTGTCAAAACTGAGANCCANCCGAGTGCTCCAGATTGAACTTCCAAACCCGCATCTATGGTTGCAACAATCAAAAGTATCCAAGAAACGAAATAAAGTATTGGCAATATGAACCCTAAGAACTCAAAGGGCATTTCATATATAATTTTGCTTGGTGACCAAAATATAAATAAACAAAACAACTGCATTGAAGCTATAATTGTGAAGCTTGTCGTTGCCAGACTGCTGGCCAAGTTTTTTGGCCCAAGTAAGTTAAGTAATTTCTGGCCTTTTTTAGACAACAAAAATGAATGCACTAAAGGAAATTGTATGATTAATGCGCTATTTGAAATTATTGCTAAAGTACCTTCGAAATTCCCAAAGCTTTTTTGCATGCCGTAAAACATATGATAAATCATAGCGATTACTGCAATAGCGAACATAAAGTGGCAGGTGATTCCGTAAATAAATGCATATATTAACGTTGTACCCTTCGCCTTTGGTGAAAGAGAGCTGAACATTAATTCGATAAAAGCAAAAACTTTTTTTGTTCTAATACCTGCCATGAGCGGGATTTAGACTGCGAGGAGAAAATTTAAATAGGGCTGCTTGACAATTTTGAAAATAAGTTTGCCCTTTGCGCAGGTTGCTATATCTTTAAAGCTCAAAGGCTTATTTTTCCTATGCGTAGGGGAATCACTGTAGTGCCAGCTTATTTTGCTAGCTTAAAGAATGTTGCATGGATTACTTGTCTTATTCACATAACCAAACACTGGTTATTTTATCCCTTATCTTGGCCGTTGTATCGGGCTTTACCGGATTCACTTTAACACAAAATCTCTCAGCAAAAACTTTAGTACAGCGAAAAATTTCTGTTTCAATGGCTGCAGTAGCTCTTGGCGGTGGTATTTGGTCTATGCATTTTGTCGCTATGTTGGGCTTAAGCCTCCCAGTAATGGTATTTTATGATGCCGCAATAACTCTAGCATCAGCATTAATAGCAATATTGGTTGTTGCTGTGGCGCTGATGATTCTACATTTCTTTGTTAGAACTTCTTTAAATATAGTTTTGGCAGGCTGTATAGTTGGCTCTGGAATACTTCTAATGCATTACATTGGAATGGCGGGATTACAATTATGTAAACCGGTCTACACCGTAGAGGGATTGTTTTTGTCGTCGATTGTGGCCCTGTTTTCTTGTATTATCGCTTTTTGGGTGGCATACAAAGAGCGGAATAACCGAAATATATTCTTTGCGACTTTATGTTTTGGCATAGCGGTTGTTTCAGTTCATTTTTTGGCTATTTTAAATACCAAGTTTGTAGCAGTTTCAACGAGTTCAGAATTTGGTCCGTTGATCAGTAACGAAACGCTTGCAGTCATAGTGGTACTATCAAGTTTTATTATTCTATGTTTATTTTTGTGGGTCAGCGCTACCTTTCTATCGCCCCATTTCTTAAATTCTAGAAAAATAGAACATAAGAAAGTATTGGACGGTGGAATAAAATCGAACTACCAGCACATTCCATGTGAACGAGATGGTACAAAGGTATTCATAGCGTTGAGGGATGTATTGGCAATCAGAGCAGATGGTCACTATTCGCAGGTTTACACTGAAGAAGAAAAATATTTCTGTGTATGGCCAATTACTGAAGTAGCCCGCAGACTTGAAAATGTTGGTTTTATCAAAGTTCACCGAAGCTATATCGTGAATCCTACCAAGGTCGATCGATTTGAGCGTCTAAAAGATAAAGGTTACTGTGTATTTGTTGCTCCCATGGCACCCAAAATACCAGTTAGTAGATCAAAACTCAAAGTGGCTCAGGCAGCAATAATAACGACGCCTGGAGCTATTGGCGCAGAATAAAGCGCATTTCGTGCAAAAAATGCGATAACTATTAATTATTGGAAGAACTTTACCCACTGTTCGGAAATAATCTGTCAATTGGATTCGAGGGGGGACACGAACAAATGATTCCAGCAGCTTTTGATTATTACAGACCACAAGATTTAGATGGTGTTATATCGCTATTACAAGAGCATGGTGATGATGCTCGGGTTATAGCCGGAGGACACAGTCTTATCCCGTTGATGAAACTTCGCATGGCTGAAGTTCCGCATTTAATCGATTTACAAAGTATTACCGAGTTATTTGGAATCGAAGTGGGTTCAAAAATTCGAATTGGTGCAATGGCAACTCAATCGGATATCATAAATGATATTTCTTTGGCCTCTGCGGCGCCCATCTTGAAAGAAGCGTCACTACAGATTGCTGATCCGCAAGTTCGTTACATGGGGACAGTTGGAGGAAACGTAGCAAATGGAGACCCCGGAAACGATATGCCTGGTCTAATGCAGTGTCTTGATGCATCGTTTTTATTGCGAGGGCCAGATGGTGAGCGGGAAGTGAAAGCACGAGATTTTTATCAGGGTGCGTACATGACGGAACGTGAGGATGATGAAGTGCTGGTTGCAGTGACTTTTGATGCACCAAAAGGCGGTTATGCATATGAGAAGCAAAAGAGAAAAATTGGAGATTATGCTACTGCCGCAGCAGCAGTTATAATTTCCAAAGATGGCTCAGTATGCAAAGGGGCATCAATAGCTATGACGAATTTAAGTGACACTCCAGTATTCTGCACAGATGCGTCCAACAGCTTGGTCGGAACTTCAGTAACGGCCGATGATATCAAAAAAGCAGTGAACGCAATGATTGAAGCTATAGATCCTGCGGAGGATAATAGAGGGCCAGTCGAGTTTAAAAAACATGCTGCATCTGTCGTACTGACACGAGCAATAAAAAGTGCTTGGGAACGGGCCTAGGGAGAGAAATAATGCCAGGAAAAATGGAAATTAAATTAAAAGTTAATGGTGAAGATCATAAATTTTCCGCAGAGCCACGAGAGTTGTTGGTCCATGCGCTTAGAGAAAGACTCAATCTAACCGGATCGCACGTGGGCTGTGAGACAGGGCATTGTGGCGTATGCACCGTCACAATGAATGGAAA
The DNA here is from genome assembly GCA_002711145.1 of Marinovum sp. Classification (GTDB taxonomy): domain Bacteria; phylum Pseudomonadota; class Alphaproteobacteria; order Rhodobacterales; family Rhodobacteraceae; genus Salinivivens. The sequence continues at coordinate 6,373 of PAHS01000044.1, forward strand.
GTCAGTTAAATCTTGTACTGTTTTCGTGGCGCAAGCAGACGGTGCCGATGTAACGACTATAGAAGGCATGGGAACACCAGATAACATGCATGTTTTGCAACAGGCATTTCGTGAGCACCACGGTCTACAGTGTGGTTATTGCACACCAGGAATGATAACTCGAGCGGCGAAGTTACTCGAAGAAAATCCGACTCCAACCGAAGAAGAGGTTCGGTTTGGAATGGCTGGAAATCTATGCCGCTGTACAGGTTATCAAAATATTGTGAAATCTATTATGGCCGCGGCTAGTGAAATGAACAGTGCCAAGGAGGCAGCACAATGAATGATATGACGCCAGACCGAAATGAACGAAAAGCTAATCTTAAAGGATTAGGTTCATCGAGAAAGCGCGTTGAGGATGCGCGATTTACACAGGGTAAGGGCAATTACGTTGACGACATTAAATTAGCNGGAATGCTACATGGTGATTTCGTACGGTCGCCNTATGCTCATGCTCGCGTAAAATCTATAAATACAGACGCNGCAATGGCTCTTGATGGNGTTATAGCTGTACTTACAGCAAAGGATTTAGAACCCCTTGGNCTTCACTGGATGCCGACATTGGCAGGTGATAAGCAAATGGTTTTGGCCGATGGCAAAGTNCTATTTCAAGGCCAAGAAGTTGCTTATGTTGTCGCTAAAGACCGATATATTGCTGCAGATGGTGCAGAGCTGGTTGAAGTTGAATATGAAGAACTGCCTGTATTAGTCGATCCATTTGAATCACTTCAGTCTGACGTTGTGTTACGCGAAGATTTGGATCCAAAAGCGGATGGCGCACATGGTCCTCGGAAGCATCATAATCACATATTTACTTGGGAAGTAGGTGAAAAAGAAGCAACGGAGCAAGTGATTGATGCATCAGATGTAGTAGCTGAAGAAATGGTATATTATCATCGAACNCACCCTTGCCCTTTGGAAACATGTGGGTGTGTGGCGTCAATGGACAAAGTGAACGGNAAATTAACACTGTATGGAACATTTCAAGCGCCNCATGCAATACGAACCGTAGTCAGCCTGATTTCGGGCTTGGAAGAGCATAACATACGAGTGATTTCTCCGGATATCGGCGGCGGATTTGGAAATAAAGTGGGAGCTTATCCTGGTTATGTCTGTTCAGTCGTTGCGTCTATAGTAACTGGAGTGCCGGTGAAATGGGTTGAAGATCGCATGGAAAACCTAATGACTACCGCTTTTGCCAGAGACTATTGGATGAAGGGTAAAATNAGTGCGACAAAAGAAGGTAAAATCACTGGTCTGTGGTGTCATACAACTGCNGATCATGGTGGTTTTGATGCCTGCGCTGACCCAACAAAATTTCCTGCAGGTTTTATGAATATCTGTACTGGATCTTACGATATCCCCACAGCATATTTATCTGTAGATGGTGTATATACTAACAAAGCNCCNGGTGGTGTTGCATATCGNTGCTCTTTCCGAGTTACTGAGGCAGCNTATTTTATTGANCGGATGATNGAANTTTTAGCGATAGAGCTNAATATGGATGCTGCAGAATTAAGGNGNATTAATTTTATCAAAAAAGATCAATTTCCTTACACGTCAGCTTTAGGATGGGAGTATGACAGTGGTGATTATCACACAGCTTGGGATAAGGCCTTAAAAGCNGTTGGATANANCGACTTNAGGAATGAACAAGCNCAGCGCGTAGAGGATTTTAAGGCAGGTAANACACGNAAACTACTGGGTATNGGTTTAACACATTTTACTGAAATAGTTGGTGCTGGACCTGTNAAGAATTGTGATATTCTAGGTTTAGGCATGTTCGATAGTTGTGAAATCCGTATACANCCAACTGGTTCCGCAATAGCACGGCTGGGTACAATTAGTCAGGGACAAGGCCATGCAACTACNTTTGCNCAGATCTTGGCTTCAGAAATTGGTTTGCCGGCTGACTCAATTACAATCGAAGAAGGAGATACAGATACCGCACCTTATGGGTTAGGTACATANGGATCTCGTTCAACACCAGTNGCNGGTGCAGCGACGGCCATGGCTGGAAGAAAAATACGTGCAAAGGCGCAGATGATCGCAGCATACATGTTAGAAGTACATGATGACGACGTAGAGTTTGATGTAGATCGTTTTGTAGTAAAAGGAGCTCCAGAAAATTTTAAAACAATGAAGGAAATAGCATTTGCAGCGTATAACCAGGCGATACCAGGTCTTGAGCCTGGTCTGGAAGCGGTGAGTTACTATGATCCGCCTAATATGACCTATCCNTTCGGTGCATATATATGTGTGATGGAAATTGACGTAGATACTGGTGAGCANGAAATCCGNAAGTTTTACGCTTTGGATGATTGTGGCACGCGTATCAACCCNATGATTATTGAAGGGCAGGTTCACGGTGGCCTNACNGAGGCGCTTGCAATAGCTATGGGTCAAGAACTAGCCTATGATAGCATGGGTAANGTGAAGACCGGTACACTTATGGATTTCTTCATACCAACAGCTTGGGAAACACCTAATTACACAACGGATCATACAACAACTCCGAGTCCGCATCACCCAATTGGNGCTAAGGGGGTTGGNGAAAGTCCAAACGTCGGTGGTGTTCCAGCTTTTTCAAATGCTGTGCATGACGCATTTAGAGCTTTTGGCTTGCGTCAAACGCATATGCCTCATGATCATTGGCGCATCTGGAAAACTGCTAATAACCTCGGACTGCATGGCTAGTTAGATAAAGTGGGGGTATGAAAGCCCTCACTAGATTGGACAGCAGAATGGAATGGAAAGAGCTTCAAGCCGCATTGGCTAGAGAAAGTTATATTGCATCGAATGATTTGGTCGTTGCGATGCAGCTGGCATTGTCTTTGGAACGGCCTCTCTTGTTGGAAGGTTCCGCAGGAGTTGGGAAGACGGAGCTTGCGAGGGCACTTTCTCAAACCTGCTCAACTAAACTCATTCGTTTGCAATGTTACGAAGGTTTAGACTCAGCCCAGTCTATTTATGAATGGAATTATCAGAGACAACTGATCTCAATTAGGGCTGCCTCAGATGATGGCATTTCCAGAGAGCAAATTGAAAAACATGTTTTTTCGAAAGATTTTCTTCTGGAACGGCCACTTCTCATGTCAATTACCCAAGATAAGTCACCAGTATTATTAATTGATGAAATTGATAGGGCAGATGAAGAGTTTGAAGCATATTTGTTAGAGATTTTGTCTGATTATCAAGTTTCGATACCTGAGTTGGGCACCATAAGCTTTGTTACCAAACCCATTGTAATTTTAACTTCAAATGGTACGAGGGATTTATCTGACGCCTTGAGGCGTCGGTGTTTATATAGTTATGTCGAATATCCTGACCGTGCTACTGAGATTGATATTTTAAAAGCGAAGCAGCCAGATATAGATTCTACACTCGCATCCCAAATCATAGACTTTGTGCAAAAGTTGCGTAAAGAGGAACTAGAAAAGACTCCTGGAATTGCAGAGATGTTGGATTTTTCTGCAGCTCTAATAGGTCTTGGCGTTAATGATTTATCTCATGATCCTGAAATTCTACAATCAGCCATGACTACATTGCTTAAGACAAAATCGGATCAGTGGAATATAACGACTGAGGTTGCACAGCGCATTGCAGGGCAAGCTGCATGACCCGAGTCACTAAATTTTCGGCTCAAGATAGTGGCCCATCTGCCAGAATGGTCGGCTTCTTCTCCCATTTAAGATCAAACGATTTAAAATTAGGGGTATCTGAAGTTGAAACAGCATTAAGTATCTTAACCCAAATAAATCTAAATGACCCGTTGGAAGTCAGGTATTCACTAAAACCTTTGTGCGTAGGCAATCAAGATGAGGCTTCGCGCTTTGACGACTTGTTCGATAGCTATTGGATGGACTCTGGACGTGTAAAACAAAAAATAATTTCTAATGACAATCTTAATCGTAGTAAAAAAAATATTTCAGAGGGCGGTGAAAAAGCGACAGAAAACGCTGACAATTCTTCAGGCTCTTTGACGGAACCTGATGACGGTACTGGACTTTCCGATGAGACAAAGGAAGGAGAACTTGTTGCGGTAAAAGAAGCATCAAAAATGCGGAAAGATTTACGTGAATTTGTAAGTAAAAAAGATATTGATAATGCATTAGAAGCTGCAACGAAGATTGGCAAAGCATTGCGCGATAAGCGATCACGTAGATTAGTATGCTCCAAGAAAGGTGTATCACTAGATTTTCGAAAAACTATTCGCAGAAGTCTTTCAACTGGTGGGGAACCTTTAAAATTAATAAATAAATCGAAACCAGATCGAGCAAAAAGAATAGTTGCATTATGTGATGTCTCGGGCTCTATGAATGTTTATTCAAAAATATTCTTATCTTTTCTTTCAGCATTGATGCGAAACGATAATAATACAGATGCGTATGTTTTCCATACTGAGCTTGTCCGTGTCACCGATGCATTGCGCGATGAAAATACTGGGCGGTCCATGGAAAAGCTTTCTCTAATTGCGAATGGCTTTGGGGGCGGCTCNAGGATCGGCTACAGTATCAAAAAATTTTCAAAAACTTATGCGCGCCGCTTCGTCAATAGCAGGAGCGTAGTTATGATTCTATCAGACGGCTATGACTCCAATAGTGCGGATGAGCTAGTAGACGGCTTGNAAAATTTAAAAAAACGTGGTTGTAAAATAATCTGGCTGAACCCGTTGAAGGGCTGGAAAGACTATGCTCCTGTCACGGCCTCTATGGCAGCGTCACTTCCTTATCTCGATTTATTTTCCTCTGCCAACACATTGCACGATTTGGCTTCTCTAGAGTTGGAGTTAGAAAAGCTATGAATAGTTTTGATAATGCAAATAAAAATATTTTNGACTTAGCCCAGGTTCTGACTGAATCNGGAGAGCCATTTGNCTATGCTACGATAATTAGGACAGCTGGAGCTACTTCTGCTAAACCTGGTGCAAAGGCTATCGTTTCTGCGGATGGACAAATTTTAAAAGGATGGATTGGTGGAGGCTGCATCCGAAAGTCAGTGGCAAAGGCAACTATAAAGGCGATAGAAACGGGATCTCCTCAACTTATTTCAATAATGCCGCAAGATGCAATTGATGAAATTGGAATTAGCGTTGGCGACGAGTATGACGGGAAAAAAGTATCAAAAAATGGTTGTCCATCAGAAGGAACGGTTGATATATTCATCGAGCCTTACACTCCNGCACATCAACTCGTTATCTATGGTAAAGCGCCAGTGGCGGAGGCTCTCAAGAAACTTGCACCTCAATTTGGTTGGGCTACTGAAATTGCCAATGAAGACTCAGTGCCAACTATTTCGGGTACGTTAGTTGTTACTGTAGTAGCGACGCAAGGCAATCAAGATCTCAAGGCATTATCTGCAGCAATAAATTCACGTCCTACATTTATTTCTTTTGTTGGCAGTAAAAAGAAATTTTCGTCTTTGAAAGCGAAGCTGGTTAAAAGTGGTTGCGCTGAGACAGATCTTAAAAAAGTAAAAGCACCCGCTGGTTTAGATATTGGAGCAGTTACGCCGGAAGAAATTTCGCTATCAATACTGGCAGAGTTACTGCAAGTTCGCAAAAATTTTAGGAATGGTGTCTATGATAAAGATAGTTAACAAACATTCTTTATTTTTTTTGAATAATTTCTGCAGAAGTTTGGGTGGTGTGAAGCTATCTAGCGAAGAGCAGAATTAATTACTAAAATTAAATTTCTACGTTGTTAAGAAGGGATAATTAATGGAATTGTCAGATGAGATTGAAATAAGCGTGCCGATGCAGACTGTTTATGAGGCTTTGAATAATGTGGATATTTTAAAAAAGTGTATTCCTGGATGTGAGGAGTTGATAAAAAAATCTGATGATCAACTTGAGGCAAAGGTTGTTTTGAAGGTGGGACCAGTGAAAGCTCGTTTCAGCGGTGAGGTTACTCTTGATGCATCGGCCGGTCCAGAAAAGTTTTCTCTCTCAGGGCAAGGTAATGGAGGTGCTGCTGGATTTGCCAAAGGTGGAGCAGACGTAACATTATTGCAAAAAGGGGACATCACCGTTTTATCGTATAAGGCTAAAGCAGAAATTGGGGGTAAATTAGCCCAATTAGGCAGTCGACTAATTCAAGGTACAGCTAAGAAATTGGCAGCTAAATTTTTCAAATCATTCTCAGAAATTGTCGTTGAAGAAGGTGCATGATAAGCGAAATAATGGCCGCATTAAAAAATTAATTTGAAATATCTGCTCATCGTAGAATGCTTAAGGTAGGGTTTGTGAGATTGAGTTTATTAATTGATATTTAGGAGCCTATCCAAAACTAGTGATAACTTAGCGGGAAGCTGCTGGATGATTTTAGCAATGCTAGGTTTTGCCATGGAGGATAGTTTAATCAGACTAATCTCCGTAACCATACCCTTTGGTCAAGCCATGTTTCTATTTGGTTTGGGAGGTGCTTTAATTTTTGCTCTTTTTTGTAAAGCGCAAAAAAAGAAGTTATTTATAAAAGAAGTACTTTCGAGGCCAATGATAATAAGAATGTTTTTTGAACTCATAGGCCGTTTATTCTACTCGCTTTCATTGACTCTAATACCTATATCTTTGGTAACATTAATACTTCAGGCCACACCGATTTTAGTTGTTGCTGGTGCGGCTCTCATTTTTAAAGAACCCGTGGGTGCCTTTAGGTGGATAGCGATTTTTTTAGGCTTATTGGGTGTCATTTTTATTTTAAAGCCTACTGGTGATGGGTTGTCTCCTTATGTCTTATTTGCTGTATTAGGAATGCTTGGTTTTGCTGGAAGAGATTTAGGGAGTAGGGCTGCTTCGCCTAGATTGTCTGATTATCACTTAGGTTTGTATGGTTTCATAGCAGTAATGTTAGCAGGAATTTTATTTTCTGTTTGGGCTGGTTCAGCATACGTNTCATTTAGTATGTGGACGTTGACTTATATTTTACTCTTAATTCTCATCGGTTGTGGATCTTATTTTGCATTAATGAAAGCAATGCGAACNGGTGACGTTTCGTTTGTAACACCTTTTCGATACACCCGCATATTATTTGGTGTTGGTGCTGGTATCTTATTATTTGGTGAGGTTTTGACTATCTGGTTGATCGTAGGCTCCATAATTATTGTCGTATCAGGTCTATTTATGTTTGGCTCGCAAANTCCTACNAGGAATAAAGCTTACAAATTTTGATGGCCTAAATCTTTTTAAAATAGTGATAAAAATGAAGTTAACCTTACCATTAGGAAATGTTAGAATTATTCTAATATTTATTAGAATCGCACGTATGATTCTCTAGAATTTTCAACGTGTATNTTTATGTTTTGTACCAAGATAATTATGGCAAAGGGAAAAATTATGAAAGATTTGACAGGTAAATGTCCCGTAATGCATGGAGCAGCAACTACTGGAATTATGGGAACTACCAATACTGATTGGTGGCCAAATCAATTAAACCTAAACATACTNCATCAGCACGATCGAAAATCAAATCCGCTTGGTGATGATTTTGATTATCGGCATGAATTTTTGAAATTAGATTATAAATCTCTTAAAGATGATCTAAACGCGTTGATGAGCGACAGTCAAAGTTGGTGGCCTGCTGATTATGGGCATTATGGGCCTTTTTTTATTCGAATGACCTGGCATGCNGCAGGTACTTACAGAACGGGTGACGGTCGTGGTGGTGGTGGGACAGGTGCTCAGCGTTTTGCACCTCTTAATTCATGGCCAGATAATGGTAATTTAGATAAAGCAAGACGCTTGTTGTGGCCAATCAAGCAAAAGTATGGAAATCAAATTTCCTGGGCTGATTTGTTGATACTTGCAGGTAATGTTGCGATTGAATCAATGGGCGGCAAAACCTTTGGCTTTGCAGGCGGCCGACCTGACATCTGGCATCCAGAGGAAGACATTTATTGGGGNGCTGAAAACGAGTGGNTNGANGATAAGCGTTATGANGGCACAAGACAATCNCTNGAGAANCCNCTGGCAGCTGTTCAAATGGGGCTTATTTATGTCAATCCAGAGGGTCCAAANGGTAATCCTGACCCCTTGCTTTCTGCNCANGATGTTCGGGAGACTTTTGGTAGAATGGCNATGAACGATGAGGAAACGGTTGCACTTGTCGCAGGTGGACATACTTTTGGAAAAGCTCATGGTGCAGGTGATCCTGAGTTGGTTGGAGCCGAGCCGGAGGGGGCTCCAATTGAGGAACTAGGGTTTGGGTGGAGCAACGCGCACGGATCAGGATTGGGTGTTGATGCAACCACGAGTGGTATAGAGGGGCCTTGGACAGCTAATCCGACGGTTTGGGATAACGGTTACTTTGATTTACTTTTTAAGTATGAATGGCAATTAACAAAAAGTCCTGCCGGTGCAAATATCTGGCATCCTGTTGACCTAGATGAAGCTGATATGGCTCCGCAAGTTGATGGGTCAGGTAATAAAGTTTCGCCTATGATGACAACTGCTGATATGGCAATGATAACCGACCCTGATTATCGAAAAATCTCAAAAAGATTTCATGAAAATCCAATTGAATTTTCCGACTCTTTCGCTCGGGCTTGGTTTAAGCTATTGCATCGTGATATGGGCCCGAAGTCACGATATTTAGGTCCAGAAGTTCCTGAGGAAGATCTCATTTGGCAGGATCCGATTCCGGAAGGTAACGCAAACTTTGATATTGAAGCGCTTAAATTAGATATTTCAAATAGTAGTCTTTCGGTAACTGAGATGATAGAAACTGCTTGGGCATCAGCTTCAACATTTCGCGGCTCGGACCTCCGTGGAGGAGCTAATGGTGCCAGAATTCGCTTGGCTCCTCAAAAGGATTGGGAAGCCAATAAGCCAAAACAACTGCAGGGAGTGCTAGGTATTTTAG
>PAHS01000045.1 GCA_002711145.1 Marinovum sp.
CCTTTTTTTGTCCTCAAGACGAGTACTCGAATTTCTTCACTGGGGGGTACTTCAAAAATTGATGCAAAATTTCCATCATTCCCAACAGAGATCGTCCCTATTAAGTTTTGACCAAGCAGCACTTCAATTAAAGCACCTTTTTCAGCTCTACCTGCTATTGTAACAAATCCACTAGGGTCAACTCGAGCTGTATCTAGAAAAACTTCAACAGAAACAATTAGAGGACTGTCCTCAGGATTTGTCTCAGTTAGTTCAGGGTTTTCTTCCAAAGANGNAGCTGCCNCAACTTCCGANGAGNCGCTTTCAGCNACACTNTTATTCTCTTNTATTTCGACTGNTTTATCTTGTTGATCANTTTCATTTTCTACGGTTGTGATCNAAACTTGTTTTTGANTATTNATAGCATCAAACACNCCGTAAGATACCACACTTACGCCAAGCACACCCATCCAAAACCATATAGAGCGTANTATANTCACAGGTTTCTTACTCCAAGANAACTTTTACGCGTTTCTACAGTTGAGTGAAGGCATCAACAAGGCTAAAGTTAANAGATTACTATAAAACAAGGATTTCGGGATGTTATCACTTTCAGTTTGTGTTTTTTGTGGCTCACGTTTTGGAAAAGATAACGTTTACAAGAAAACGACTGANAATCTAGGGCGCCTNCTTGCAGAGGAAAACTGTCGGCTAGTTTATGGAGCAGGAAACATAGGTCTTATGGGCACANTAGCTCAAAATATACAGTCTGGTGGTGGTGAAGTCATGGGAGTAATCCCAGAGCATTTACTGCACGCCGAAGTAGGTAAAACCGATATAAATAATTTTATAGTCACAGAAAACATGCATGAACGTAAAAAAGTCATGTTTATGAATTGTGATGCCATTATGATTTTACCTGGCGGTGCAGGAACTCTTGACGAATTCTTTGAAGTCTTAACATGGGCGCAATTAAAGTTACACAGCAAACCAATAGTCGTTTTAAATATCAACAGGTTCTGGGATCCGCTCATATCCTTAATCAATCATCTTATAAAAAACGGATTTGCTGATATGAGTTTAAAAGAGCTTTTTCAGATAGTATCTTCACCCGAAGAAGCAATAGAAGCTCTCAAACTTAATATTCAGTCTGATAGACTTGCCAAAGTATAAATAAATAACGCTAACCAAATTAAACCAAATGCAATGCCCTGCGACGCGCCAAATGGTTCTGCAAAAATGAATACAGCAACAAGAAATTGNAGAGATGGATTTAAATACTGAATTATGCCGAGCGATGTCATTTGCACACGCCTCGCAGCATATGAAAAAAGCATCAANGGAACAGCTGTCATAGGTCCACTAAAAATTAATAAAGATGTAGTCTCAATATCTTTNCCAAAACTTCCAAATCCACTCNAATGCCAATACAGTAAAAACGTTATTGCTAATGGCAAGAGTAAAATAACTTCGGTTGTTACGGATAAAACAGGGCCCAAACTGATCTGCTTTTTGAGCGCGCCATATATTCCAAAAGTAACCGAGAGGACCAATGCGACAAAAGGTAAAATGTTTTGTGATATGGCAAGTGTTGTTACNGCAAAAATAGCAAGAAAGACAGAACACCACTTCATGAGGGATAATTGTTCTTTAAAAAAAATTAAACCAAATAGAACTGCAACNAGGGGGAAAATATAATATCCAAAACTAGCTTCAGTGGCGCGATCGTTATGAACTGACCAAATAAAAAAGAACCAATTTATTGAAATCATGGCGGCTGACCAAAACAAACCTANAATTAGTTTTTTATTTTGGAAAACTAATTTTAANTCCTGCNATCTATCCTGTAATCGCAAAATGAAAATGAATACTACGACTGACCAGAGGGTTCTGTGACAAAGCACCTCTAATGGGGGTGTATCCGATAATTGCTTGTAGTATATCGCTGACAGGCCCCATATAATGCTAGCTAAAACCATAGCTACTGCGCCTTTGCGAGGCTCGGTCATCTCGCTGCCCTTGTGTTACCAGCNGATATCTAGGCGCTGTTATTTAATTTGATTACAAACCCCACGGGTGNGAGGGGTTTGTAATTATTATTGAAATTACATTCTTGNCGCAACATTTTCCCAATTGACAAGCTTATCTAAAAAATTTGTCAAATACGCAGGTCTTTTATTGCGAAAATCAATATAATATGAATGCTCCCAAACATCGCACCCAAGTAATGCACTCTGACCAAAACATAGTGGGTTAACACCATTCTCAGTTTTTGTTACCTTTAGTGATCCATCGGTATCTTTTACAAGCCAACACCAGCCTGCACCAAATTGACCCGCACCAGCAGCACAGAACTCTTCTTTAAATTTATCAATTGAACCAAAGTTTTCACTTATTGCAGAAGATAATTCTGAAGGTATATTTTTCCCGCCAGGGCCCATCATCTCCCAAAATTGAACATGGTTCCAATGTTGAGAGGCATTATTAAAAATACCATTCTGTGCGACAGAACCCGCTNTGTATGTTCCAACTATAATTTCTTCTAGAGTTTTACTGGACCATTCAGTGCCATCGATTAATTTATTACCATTATCAACGTACGCCTTATGGTGTAAATCGTGATGATACTCGAGAGTCTCTTTTGACATGCCAAGCTCGGATAGTGCATCGTGAGCATAGGGTAGATCGGGTAGTTCAAACGCCATTCAAAAATCCTTATATTCAATATATTAACTTTACTGGATGGTAGGTTTACTCACAAAACGTCAAGAGTAAAGAACCAAAACATGGTAAAGGTTTAAAATCTTAAAGTTCTAATTGTGAATATCTTGCTGTAGTTTTCCACTTTTAAGTGGCTGATTNTGATTCNAAATGCCTACATCACGTAGCGATCTTTTTANGTTTTCTACACCCCAACTTCGCTACCCTCTTCGCACGATATTAACAGCAAATCATGAAGGTATTTTTCTACTGAACGAAAACAAATAACTGTAGCACTGTTTTCTGCAGTTAGCCAAACGGCTGCTGCTGTTTGCGAAAAGCGTGTTCTTCTGATCTCACCTAATTCCAAACTGTTTGGATCCGTATCAATTGGTGCCAATTTAGCTATTACTTCTCTAACCTTATCACCTTCCAATGAAAATACTACTCTAGCATCGGAGACATCTAAAACGAGCGAATGATGCGACCTTAAAGAGTCTCTGAGGAGGTTTAATCTGTTATCAACTTCTGCGCTAGCACAGAAATAAAGTAATTCGTCTGGTGACATCCAGCCTAANGCGGTATCCGTGGTTGCTTCAATATGTCTTACGGACGGAATACTAATTCCGAGAGAATGCCGCAAATTTCGTCTCAGCGCTGGATCGTCAAAATCTAGGCGCACCGTTATCATNCCAATACCAGTCTCTCGAAATATTTTGAGATAGTGCCTTTTGTCACTAATCTTTATTTTAGACTGATCAAACATTTTGCTTACTACCNGATTTATCGTAAAATACAGGATCTACTANGGTTGCGCTTACGACTTCGCCATTTACTCTCTCAAAATTTAATANTTCGCCTAGTCGATCCGGTCCATTTTGGACCAACCCCATTGCAATGCCCTTTTTTAGAGTGGGAGAAAAATANGTAGAAGTCACTCTACCTATTGTGTGCTTTTGGCCATTAGCATTTAGGCTGTTATCTACAGCATATGATCCATCAGGAAGGACGGACCCATCTAAGGTTTCTAATCCGACTAGTTTCCACCTAATAGGGCTCTTCATAAACATCCTATCATGAGCTCTTTTGCCAATAAAATCACTTTTCTTTTTAGAAATAGCCCAGTTTAAATTTAGGTCTTGNGGAATAATAGTTCCATCAGTTTCATCACCNATCATAATAAAACCTTTTTCTGCCCTCATAACATGCAATGCCTCTGTTCCGTANGGCATGACGTCGAACTCNGATCCGGCATCCAATAATGTATTCCAAAAATCAAGCCCGGATGATGATCGCACAGATATTTCAAAGGATAATTCTCCCGAAAAAGAAATTCTAAAAATACGTGCATTAAACCCACCCAATTTTGCATCTACCCATTCCATAAAACCTAGAGATTCTTTTGAAATATCCGTTCCACCCAATTTCTCTAGTAACATTCTGGCATTGGGCCCAACNACAGCAATTTGTGCGTATTGCTCGGTAACATTTTGCGTAAATACTTTCCAATCCCACCACTCTGTTTGCAACCANTCTTCCATGTGTGCATGAATTCTCTCAGCGCCACCCGTCGTTGTGTGACAAAGGAAGGTATTTTCATCCAAACGGGCTACAACACCATCATCGATAAGAAATCCATTTTCCGAGCACATCAAGCCATAGCGACATTTACCTGGTTTAAGATTTGACATCATATTAGTATAAAGCATATCCAAGAATTTTCCTGCATCAGGACCAGATACTATGAGCTTACCAAGCGTAGAAGCGTCAAGAATCCCTACTGATGAACGCGTTTGCAAGATTTCACGGTTAACTGCCTTCTCTACGGTCTCATCTTTTCTGAGGAAGCAATATGGTCGGCGCCATAAGCCAACTGGTTCAAAGACTGGATCATGTTCCATATGCCAACTGTGAATAGGTGACATTCTTACAGGCTGAAATACGCTATCACGCGCTGAACCCGCGATAGATCCCATAGATATCGGAGTATATGGTGGCCTAAAAGTTGTAGTACCTACTTGGCTTATTGGGCTAGAAAGTGCATTAGCTAATACAGCCAGGCCATTGATATTAGACAGTTTACCCTGATCTGTTGCCATTCCAAGTGTGGTATATCTTTTCAAATGCTCTACACTTTCGAAACCCTCTCGCGCAGCTAGTTCAACATCGGTTATTTTGACATCGTTTTGGAAATCTAGAAAAGTCTTATTTCTCAACTTTCTTTTTGCTTGTTTAGGCATAAACCAAAATGGCTCAACAGCACTTTCTGATTTCTTAAGTACTTCTGGAACATTTAATTTGATTTCTTTTCCACCTAATTTTCTACCTATAGACACACCTAATTCAGAGGCTTCTCTCAGGATATCAACTAATTGAATTTTACCAGAAGCCAATCCAACTGTTTCTACAAAGCAATCACCATACTGGTTTGTAGGAGGCTTAGTCTTATCAGGACAAAACATAGAGCCCTCATCCTTCCACTCAAGCTTTCCCCCACAATGCGACCACAAATGAACAACTGGTGACCATCCACCAGACATCGCCACCGCGTCACATGCTAACTTTTCAATTGTTTCACCGTCACCAAAGCTTAAGCACACATGTATCCCTGTTACTCTTTTTCTGCCAGTGACCCTTGATATCACTTTCCCTTGCTCAACGCGGATTCCCAAAGCGCGCGCCTTAGCAGCTGCTTCACCCCCCCCATGCTCACGTGCATCAAGGATGACCGGTATTTCAAAGCCACTCTCTTTCAGAATAATAGCGGTTTTATAAGCATCATCATTATTAGTGACGACAACAGTTTTTTTGCCGACTGAGACGCCATAATTGAGAGCATAATCTCGAACAGCTGATGCCAATAAAACCCCAGGAATATCATTACCAGCGAAACTGAGCGGCCGTTCAATTGCGCCGGTACAACACACTATCAACTTTGATCGAACTTTCCATAGTCTGTGTCGCGGCCCAAAATTATCCTCTGTATGATCATTTAACTGCTCATATCCTAAAAAGTAACCATGATCGTACACCCCAGCACCAGTCATACGAGTTCTTAGCGAAACATTAGGCATTGCTTTTAACTCTTCTACAACCTTAGAAACCCAGTCTCTTATGGAAAAACCATCAATCTGTTCTTCATCTACTTGAGCGCGCCCACCCCAGCCTGATTGCTGCTCTATTAGAAGTACTTTAACTCCTGTCTTTGCAGTAACTAGTGCAGTCTGAAGGCCCGCCACGCCACCTCCCACAATTACAACATCATAGAATGCATGGAAATGCTCGTAAGTGCTCCCATCTTTTTCCTCAGGGGCCCTACCTAAGCCAGCTGACATTCTAATAAATGGTTCGTACACATACTTCCAAAATGGACGAGGGTGAATAAACATTTTGTAATAAAAACCAGCAGGTAGAAATCGTGATAACCAACTATTGATCTCACCGATATCAAATTCCAGCGTAGGGAAATGGTTCTGAGAAGTCGCAGAAAGACCCTCATAAACCTCAGTCATTGTGCCGCGTTGATTAGGTTCAAAAAAATNACCAGTACCTAGATTTACCAAAAAATTAGGCTCTTCAGGTCCCGAAGATACAACCCCCCTAGGCCTATGATATTTAAATGAACGTCCCAGCAATAATCTATCATTGGCTAACAGCGCCGACGCAAGAGTATCACCCTTATAACCGGTAAACTGTTTTCCATTAAAATAGAAATTGATAGGTTTATCTGCCTGAATTAGCCTACCATTAGTGGAAAATCGTTCACTCAAAACCGANCCCTCACTGAAGGTNCAANAAAANTAATACTNTCCTCTANNTACATNAAATTAATCATGAAAATTCTTTCCACTTCCAACCGGGCCTTTTTGCAGAAATCTGGTTCNTAATATCAGTTGGTGGTTCTAATGTCTGCGCAAGGTATGTTCCAAAAACCTCCATAGACACCGTACAGCGGGCAGCATTAAACCACTTACCACAGCCATTTATATGCCTCCAACGTTCAAAATGAATACCTTTTGGGTTTTCACGATTAAACAGATAACTTTCAAAATCATCATCACTCGAACCTGGTCCATATCGTTTTAAATGTGCTTCGCCNCCAGCAGCTAAATCTGTTTCGTCAACAAGAACNCCACAGTATGGACACTCAAAAATTAACATATTAGCCCCCTTTAATGCGCAACACCAGCTGCTACACTTTCATCAATAAATTGGCCCTCGCGAAAGCGTGTCGCTCTAAATTCTTCTGCTAGCGGACCAGGTTCACCTTTCGCTATGAGTTCAGCCATGGCCCANCCTGATCCAGGTATTGCTTTGAACCCCCCTGTCCCCCATCCACAATTTATAAAAATATTTTTTACTGGTGTTTTTGAGATGATTGGTGACCTATCACCGGTCATATCGACAATGCCTCCCCACCACCTTAACATCTTAAGCCTTGAAATAATTGGAAAAGTTTCAACCAATGCACGCACTGTTTCTTCAACATGATGGAATGAACCCTTTTGTGAATAATTATTGTATCCATCGGCACCGCCACCAATTACCATTTCACCTTTATCAGATTGGCTCATATATCCATGGACAGTATTTGCCATTACAACAACATCCATACACGGTTTTATAGNCTCAGANACNAGAGCCTGCAACGCGACCGACTCTATTGGCANNCGAAACCCAGCCATATCAGCCAAAACTCCAGAGTGACCAGCGACCACCATCCCAATTTTATCACATGTAATTGGACCTTTCGTTGTTTCCACACCAATGGCTTTACCATTTACAGTATTAACACCGGTTACTTCACATTGTTGAAGAATATCCATTCCCATCTCAGAACATGCTCGGGCATAACCCCAGGCCACTGCATCGTGTCTAGCTGTGCCACCTCTTGGCTGCCAAAGTGCGCCAAGTACTGGATACCTGGGTCCATCAATATTTATAATTGGGCAAAGCTTTTTGACTTTTTGGGGGCTGATAAACTCTGTCAAGACGCCTTGCAGCGCGTTCGCGTGTGCAGTCCTCTCATAGCCCCNTATCTCGTGCTGTGTCTGAGCAAGCATCATCACGCCTCTGGGGCTGAACATGATATTATAATTTAACTCTTGGCTTAAGTTTTCATANAGCGATCGGGCCTTTTCGTAGATCGCAGCAGATGGATCTTGGAGATAATTTGATCGAATTATAGTTGTATTACGCCCAGTATTGCCCCCACCAAGCCATCCTTTTTCTAAAATAGCTACGTTTGTAATGCCATAATTTTTACCAAGATAATATGCAGTGGCTAATCCGTGACCGCCTGCACCAACTATGATAANCTCATAGTTTTTTTTTGCTTCGGGCGAACTCCAAGCCCTCTCCCACCCTAGATGATCTCGAAATGCCTCACGAGCGACTGCAAAAGCAGAATATTTTTTCATACAAACGAATCCATGTCCCTGTACGGCGAAATTGCAGTAAAATATGAACTGCTCTTCGTTTCAGAGCGTCACGTTGCAATAATTTTGCGCCATAAAATTAGCAATTTTTATTTTTATGCCTTTTAAATAAATTTTCAAGGGTTACATATTTTCTTAAGTTGAACTAGCGAGCATCTCTTATGATTTTTTGGGCAATCACTGTTGTAATTTGCGGGATAATAGCAGTATTTTTTTATCTCAGTTTAATACAGAAGGCTCCAGAGATTACTTCTAACTCAGATTTAGAAGTCTATAAAGATCAACTCATCAATATTGATAGTGAGCTAACCAGAGGTATAATTACCNCTGATGAGGGAGAGAGAATAAAGGCTGAGGTCGGTAGGCGTATTTTAGATTTAGGTAAAAGAAAACAGTTTCCGTTTAAAAAGGAACCGAAACTTTTAGGGATTATCTTAAGTGTAAGTTTTTTGGTTTTATTAGGCGTGGGGGGGGCTGTAATATATCAAGAGTTTGGCGCACCCGGATATGCAAATATATCGCAGAATCAACGCATAAAAAATGCTGATAAACTTATCAAAGGAAGGGCCACACAGGAGCAACTTTTAGCGCTTAGAATTGATGAACCAAGCTTAATAACCCCAGAAGGCAACTATGGAGAGTTAGTACAAAAATTGAGGCTTAAGGTTGCAGAGCGTCCAACAGATCTNGAAGGCTTAAAACTCCTCACCAGCATAGAAACTAAGATTGGNAATATTGATGAAGCTGTAAAATCCCAGCGACAATTCCTACAAATACTGGGAAATAATGCATCGGATCTAGATTTTTTTAATTACGCAGACTTGCTAATAAATCAAGTTGATGGAGTTGTTTCTCCTCAGGCAGATAAAGCATTGCGATCAGCACTCAAGATCAATCCACAGAATGGCGGTGCAAAATATTACGTAGGGCTGATGCTAGCGCAAAATGACCGCCCCGATCTAGCACTGCGGCTATGGAAGCAATTGCTAAGCAAAGATGACATGGNGTCTCCGTGGGTGCCCCTAATAAGGGCCGATATAGAAAGGCTTGCAGTCTTAGCGGGAGATACAAAATTTGAGTTACCAACTATAGAGNCACTTCCGGGACCAACATCNGAAGANATANAAAATGCATCCGAAATGAGTGAAGGCGAACGAAAAGAGATGATCAAAGGTATGGTGTCCAGATTATCAGAGAGATTGTCCACCGAAGGCGGAAGCCCGAATGAGTGGGCAAGATTAATAAATGCATTGGGAATTCTTGGAGANTTNAAAAATGCNAATTCTGTCTGGGNAGAAGCAAAAACTATATTTAAAGGAAGCCCTAANGCTCTCAAAATATTGAGAGATGTGGCAGACACTATAGGCCTAAAATAATGATTTATGAAAATATTTTAGATTTTAATGGATCTATATCTAAAACAACTGCCTTGATGGGTTTAGATTTNGGCAGCAAAACAATAGGAGTCGCTATTTCAGATAGCTTTAGATCAATAGCCACTCCATTAAAGACAATTAGAAGAACAAAGTTTAGCGAAGAGGTTAAAGTCTTGTTTCAGCTGATATCTGAACGAGAGATATCAGGAATTATTATTGGTTTGCCGAAAAATATGGACGGTACGGAGGGAGCGCGTTGTCAATCAACACGAGCATTTGCAAGAAATATTATTACATTTNGAGATTTTCCAATATCTTACTGGGACGAGAGATTATCAACGGTAGCTGCAGAGAAAGCGCTGCTTGAGGCGGATATTAACAGAAAACGTCGGTCTGAAGTAATTGACCATGTTGCGGCGTCTTATATCCTACAAGGAGCTCTGGATAGACTATCACATAACATTAAAATGAATTAAGTGCTAAAATGAATAAAAATATTTGGAAAAGAAGCGAGGTAGACTCTCCGTGNATAAATATTTGTATTATTCATCCTCAAGCAAAAATTTGTACGGGTTGTTTTAGAACCATTGAAGAAATTTCCAGCTGGTCAACTAAAAGTACCTTGGAAAGAAAAGAAATAATAAAAGCACTTCCTAACCGGTCATCACTACTAAAAATAAGACGTGGTGGAAGGGCAAGTCGCATAGGCAACTAACAGATTTTGAGCCAATCCTGAACCTCGTTAAGAAGTGGCCTAAAGTAAGCAACTTGNCTACTTNAGCTNTCNGNTCCTTGTTTTGNANAAAACCACGGTGTTATTCCATGCAGTAATAAAGGNTGTAAGGCATATCCCGATCCCAAAGGACTGTTAATAACCGTCCGCTCACAATTTTNAAAACANTGCCTTCTGGCGTTTTTATAGGTTTCTGTTACNTCAATANTTTTCCAATCAGAGGGAGNAANANTTGAAAATATTTTNGAAAACTCCTGTTGCATNATTCGATGCGACCCTTTCCACACCACTATNGGACTGGCCCCTGGATGGGTATTNTTTAGGGGGACTCCCAAAATAACACCATGNGGTTCAATCAGATAACGCCTTTTTTGTGCTCCAACTGGCAGCAGNCCGTCCACATGTGCTGCGTCTCTTTTTAGTCTATACTCAAAAGCGGACTTACTATCTCCTAGGCGTGGTCTCGGATAACCAGGGTAAATAACAGATAACTGAGCCTTATGGTAAGGTTTAAGATTAATTTTATCCAAAAACTTACTGAAAATACAAGGTAATTTTACTTCATCAAAACCACCACTTGAGTCATTTGGTAGGACATCGACACCAACAAACCAAGTTCCCTCACACTGAAGCCACTCTTCCAGCTGGCCGGGATTAGCAAGAATTTCACTTCCTTTTTCTCTAGCGCAATCGGCCCATTTTACTATCTGCTCGTCATAGTTAAACTTTACATAACCTTTATCACCAAACAGCATAACAATAACTCAAACAAAAATTCATCATCAATTTACTACATGGCAGATTTTGCATGCCAATTGTTTTTTTAAAATACCTATCAGTGTGAATTTAGTATTTATTTTCAAATGCCAAATTTTAAATATTTTTTAAAGTGCATCTCCTATCACTTTCTCAATTCTTTCTACGTCATCGGGATTATTTAGTTCCCAAAAAACTCTACCACGCGCTGACACTGACACGCACTTAACAAGTTGGTTATTTTCAAGAAACCTTAGCTGCTCTAATCCTTCAAGTTCCTCTAATTTCCCAACTGGCCAATCCATGTATGACTTTAAAGCATTTGGTTTATATGCGTAAATTCCAACATGATGAAATACAGGTATTTCTGCTTCAGCACTCAATTCGCCTAAGTCAACAAAAGGAATAACTTCTTTAGAGAAATAAAGCGCATATTTATTAACTCCAAAAACTGCAGTTGTACCCCCAACCAAACCTTTTTTGCGATCTTCAATAAAATGGCCGTAGGTTAAACGATCAAGGCGCACAACCGGAGTTGCCATACCCGATTTATCATCGTTATGCATTGACTCAATGAGGCTTTCGACAAACCAAGGAGGCGTAAGCGGAGCGTCTCCCTGAAAGTTTATTATAAGATCAGCATCTAACTTCGCGTTATCAACCGCTTCCGCACATCTCTCAGTGCCATTCTTACATTGGGATGAAGTCATTATAACTTTTGCCCCAAAGGCTCTAACTGCAGTAGCTATTCTAGTATCATCTGTTGCAATAAAAATATCATGAATATCGTTAACTTTGCCTGCAGCCCGCCAAGTTAACTCAATTAATGATCTTTGTTCTCCATTTGGAAGTTTAAGCTCTACCAAAGGTTTACCAGGATACCGACTGGAAGCAAAACGGGCAGGTATAATTATTATAGTTTTCATAAGATACCCACTCTAAAATTGGTCATGAAAATATAAAATATTTTAAAACAGATTTGATATTCTTACAACCAATCGCTCTTTAACCACTAACAGATTAATAAGGGAATTTTTATACTTAGTTAATTTAGTAATTATTAATAGATGCCAAGCATAAAGTTCAATAGATTTTTCAAAGAAGAAAAAATAATTATTATTTAGATTTAAATTGGCTAAGCCACTGCCGTAAATTCTTCCAAATTAACACCAGACCCGGGTAAAACACTAAATATTTCTTCACAGCAATCTTCGACTACATAAGAACCTGGTGTTGCAAATAATTTGCGCAATAGTGAATTAGTTATAAAATGNCCAGCCTTATGACCTTCGTATTTGCCTAGTATCGGNGCCCCTGCAAGTGCCAGNTCGCCAAAGGCATCNAGCATCTTATGACGTACTGCCTCATCTTGATACCTCATGCCGCCTGGAGACAGAACTTTATCATCNTCAAAGACAAGCGCATTACTGTAGTTTCCACCCAAAGCTAANCCATTTTCTCGCATAGTCTCGACATCTTTACTACTACAAAAAGTTCGACTACTGCTTANCTCTTTAACAAATGATCCATTAGACATATTAAGTGTTTTACTTTGTNTGCCTATTGCCCGGTCGTCAAACTCTATAAAATACTCCATTTCNGGGCACTGATGTGGNCTCAACCGCGCCCATCCAAATTCGCTTTTAAAGATCACCGGTTTTATAATCTTAATAATTCTAGACAAAGAACTTATANTGTTAAGNCCTACTTCTAATATCCCTTTTACAAAAGGAGCTGCGCTCCCATCCAAAATAGGCACTTCTTCGCTATCAAGTTCAATCAATGCATTCGTTACACCACAACCAGCTAATGCCGCCATAAGATGCTCTACAGTTGAAACCATNGTCCCATCCTCATTCTTTAATCGAGTGGACAATGTCGTATCAGAGACATAGTCCCACCTGGCTCGCACAAGAGGATTTCCTAATACGATATCTNAACGTTTAAATAAAATACCATGATTTACTGGAGCCGGCTTCAGCGTTAGGTTAGCCAATNTTCCCGAATGCANACCTACTCCAGAAAATGTTACTGAATTTTCAAGCGTCGTTTGCAACGTAAGACCTCTGATTTTCCTNAACTTTNNAAGTCTTATATCGCAATGGAACACTAAACAATTCAAACTTTGCAACTAATTGTTNCAANATATGTGCATCAGATANTCAAATNCTTGTNACAGTAGAGTCCTNAAACTTNTAGTTTGCCTGCCGCCTTANAAAAGCTGGAACCTCTATTTTTTCCTTATGATTGTCTGCTTCGTCCATTTCGACATTATTTTTATNTTCCGAAATATCNGGACGAGCCTTGGNAGGTTCATTTTGGATCGNTTCTGCAGNATTTGTACCTGCCATTTTATTAATTAAAGAGCCAATGCCAAAGCGAGGTTTATCCTTTACCTCTTTATTCTTGGAAGCNACCATAGGTTGAGAACTTAAAGCTTGATTNTTTGGGGATTTTGAAACCGCNGCACGAAGACGATCAAGAGTTTGTTGAGATGGAGTGCCGGGAGGCGTTGATTGGGTTANNCCAATCTGATCTTCGCTACTAACGCTATTTCGTGATCTATCGGCAGCATTTATGGACTGATTGGCATTATCTTCGCCTGCGGTAGAAGGATCAAATTCCGACCGGAACAACTTATTTTGACTNTCAAATAAGCCTGGCCCTGTTGTAGAANNATTTTCNTTCAACTCCCTGTCTTGTCCAGCATTGCCTTGCTCAACCTCNCTATTTACTACTGTTCTCTCTTCGGCTGTAATTATTTTTCTGGGCGGATAATATGACACGTCTCTAGANNTNTCAGATANAGNATTAATCTTACTAATGGCATCTATACCTGTTGCCACTACAGACACTCTCATAACCCCTTCCAAATTAGGATCAAGGGTTGACCCAACAATTATGTTAGCTTCAGGATCAACTTCTTCTCTTATCCTATTTGCTGCTTCGTCCAATTCAAAAAGAGTNAAATCATAACCACCTGTTATGTTTATGAGNACACCCCTTGCTCCTTTAAGACTAATTTCATCAAGNAATGGGTTNGCAATTGCTTTTTCTGCCGACTGGATTGCTCGGTCTTCACCGTCAGANTCNCCAGTTCCCATCATAGCCTTACCCATCTCATCCATNACTGCCCGAACGTCGGCAAAATCTAAGTTTATNAGGCCTGGGCGAACCATTAAATCTGTTACNCCTTTCACTCCCTGATATAAAACATCGTCTGCCATACTAAAGGCTTCTGTAAANGTNGTTTTTTCCGTCGCTATCCTAAACAAATTNTGGTTTGGAATAATAATTAGGGTATCGACCATTTTCTGTAGCGCGTCCACACCCTCCTCNGCCTGNCGCATGCGCTTTACACCCTCAAANTGGAATGGTTTTGTTACTACACCAACTGTAAGAACACCCAACTCTCTAGCAGCTTGNGCTATTATAGGAGCTGCTCCTGTACCAGTGCCTCCGCCCATTCCAGCAGTTATAAAACACATGTGAGATCCAGCCAACTGGTCGACAATTTGCTCGATACTCTCTTCGGCGGCAGCTGCTCCAACTGAAGCTCTAGCGCCAGCACCCAAACCCTCTGTAACTTTTACACCAAGCTGTATCTTACTATTTGCNTGGCTTTGCTGAAGAGCCTGAGCATCTGTNTTTGCAACGACANAATCAACNCCNTCCAAACTTTTCTCAATCATATTATTGACAGCATTGCCCCCAGCACCGCCAACACCACAAACAGTTATTCTAGGTCGCAGATCATTCTGCTCTGGAATTGATAAATTTAANGTCATTGTCAGGTCCGCCTGTTATCTGCTGATGAATTTGCTTTTTTATTTTTAATAGTGACTCGTTTATAACTCGCAATTTATAAAAGGTCACTAAAAAACGACAAAAACACACATTATATNGTATCTCGANANATTTTATTCATCGTTATTTTGATACCATTGCTATATATGGACACTACCAATTCTCACGAAGCCAACGTACTGCTTTTCTTACCGATTTAGATGAGTAACTTGCGCTAGGAAGCTCGAAATCCCACCATTCATCCTGTGGATGCGCTGCGAAAAGAGCTAACCCGACTAAAGCTGAACAGCTTGATCCTGAGTACGCCTGAGGTAATCGATGAACTCTAAGCGGTCGGCCTAGTCGAACTTGTTGGCCGAGTATTCGACTTGCAAGTGTATCTAAACCTGGTATCTGACTGGATCCTCCAGTCAAAACAAATTTTTGACTTTTAAGTTCATAAAACCCGGCTATTTGTAACTGAGCCCTAACTTCCTCTAAAATTTCTTCAATACGCGGTCTCATAATTCCTATAAGTTCACTACGGGTTACTTTACGACGGTCATGTTCCCAATCACCCGTTTCACCTCCAATCTCAATCAAATCGCGATCATCTATACCTGTGGCCATCAAACCGCCATTCATAGTCTTAATCTTTTCCGCTAACGCCATAGGAATCTGAAGACCAAGCGAAATATCCCGGGTCACATGGTTACCACCCAAGGCTATTGAGCCAGAAAAAATCATATGCTTCTTCAAAAAAATGGAATAACTAGTAGAACCTCCACCAAAGTCGATACAAACTGCCCCTAGCTCCTGTTCGTCTTCTACCAAGGCTGATCGGCCAGATACATAAGCAGCAGAGGCTACACCGGCCAACTCTAAATCACACCTTTTGACACAATAGGCTAAGTCTCTTACTGTCTTAGCTCTA
>PAHS01000046.1 GCA_002711145.1 Marinovum sp.
TATAATCCCTGTTTCCTCAAAGAGTTCTCGGATAGCTGCAATAGTAAGCGCTAAAACTAAATCCCCGCTACACTGATAAGTCATCCGTGCATTACAAGTGGCGTTTAGTCGTTTGAAAGAGTTGATCTGAAAGTCTTCTTTTTCCACTGCTCCACCTGGGAACACAAATTTATTTGGCATAAAGGCAGCATCTTTGCCCCTTTGTCCCATGAGCACAGACGGATTAGATTTTTTATTACGAATTAATATTACAGAGGCTGCGTCTTTAATTTCAACATTTATAGTCATTTTTCCGTACGCAAGCTTTCCAAACCATAGCGGCCTTAAAATATGCAGTTTTTTGANAAACTACAATGAGTCTGCAAAAATCTGTGTACGATTTGACTGTGAGGGTACCAAATGTCTGTTAGTTTCTATCTCAAAAATATTAACTATTGATGAGCAAATGTTGTGACCGAGATTAATTTCTCTTCAGAAAATACTGCTCAATATAAATATAGTTTAATATTAAACTATATTTATAATAATTAGCTAGCCGCTATTTCAGTAAAGCTTTCTTGTCAAATCTATTAAAGTCGATAAAGGTAATAGTTACTGGTTTACAGGGATAATNTTATGTTGAAAGATATTGCAAAAAGTGTCTGGGAAAATGCTTATGCTCCCTATTCAAAATTCAAAGTTGGTGTGGCAATTAAAACGATAGATGGATCGGTATTTTCAGGAGTTAACGTAGAAAATGCAGCATACCCTGAGGGGACATGTGCAGAAGCAGCGGCTATTGCTGCAATGTGTACTGCTGGTCAAAGGGAAATTGTCGAGGTGTACGTGATAGCTGATTGTGAAGAACCGGTCCCGCCCTGTGGCGGATGCCGTCAGAAATTGGCAGAATTCTCCAAACCAGATGTTCCGGTGACGATGGCCACAATTAGTGGNAAAGAAAAGACTACTGTCGTAAGTGATCTTTTACCAGGGTCATTCAGTAACAACTTTTTCAATGAAACATGATAAACTGTANCGCCCAAGCAATACTCTCAAAAATAAGATGTAAAAATTCACTATCTCGGGAGGAATTAATCTGGTTTGCGAATGGGCTCGCTGATGGCATGGTTACAGATGCGCAGGCGGGGGCATTCGCGATGTCTGTCGCAATAAATGGCTTAGGTAGCCAACTCGCAAGAACCAATTGGACCTTGGCGATGCGCGATAGTGGTAAAACTCTATCGTGGGATGTTGGTTTGCCCGTTNTAGACAAGCATTCAACAGGGGGAATTGGTGATTGTGTGTCAATTATCCTNGCACCACTTCTTGCATCTTTTGGAGTATGTGTTCCGATGATTTCTGGAAGAGGTTTAGGCCATACAGGTGGGACTTTAGATAAACTTGAGTCAATTCCAGGAGTGAAAGTTATGCACTCTGACAAAAGATTAGTAGAAATAATCAAGAATTGTGGATGTGTAATTGCNGGNGCGAGTGCAGACATTGCTCCAGCTGACAAACGACTTTATGCAATAAGAGATGTTACCTCGACGGTGGATAGTTTAGATCTGATAACAGCGTCTATATTGTCAAAAAAACTTGCTTCAGGATTAAATGGTTTAGTCTTAGACATAAAATGTGGGTCTGGAGCTTTCATGACAGATTTAATCCAAGCCACTAAACTTGCGGAGGCATTGGTTAAAACGGCAAACGAAGCAGGCTGCCCAACAACTGGTCTTATAACTGATATGAACCAGCCTTTGGCACCGGCAATGGGAAACGCCCTTGAAATAGTTGAAGCCATGCGAGTTCTATCTGGAGCTAAGGAAAGTAGACTGCGTTACATTGCTGTATCTCTTGGCGCAGAGATTCTCACAGCCCAAAAAATATGTAAAAATAAGAAACTAGCGACAATTGAATTAGAAAGCAAAATCGATAGCGGCGTTGCTATGGATAAATTTAGTAAAATGATCTCATTAATGGGTGGTCCTAGCAANTTTGGACAAAATTTTACTAGATACCTTCCTGAAGCTNCTGCCGTTNTAGAGGTTTGTTCGCCTCACGCAGGTTATTTAGCGCAGTGGGANGGGCAATCTCTTGGTAATATTGTTGTTAACCTTGGTGGTGGACGGCTTGTAGAAACAGNTCAAATCGATCATGCGGTTGGTTTTAGCGATATTGTTAGAATTGGGACTAAATTGGCCAAAGGATCGCCAATTCTTAAAATCCATGCTGCTCGTATTGATCATGCAGAGTCAGCAAGAATACAAGTTTTGAAGGCATTAAAGATAAGTGATGCTATTCCAAAAGAAACGGACTTAGTTTTGAAGAGAATTNCATAATGCCTAGAGCTGTACTAATTGTAATGGACTCTGTTGGAATTGGAGGAGCTATTGATTCGCACAGATATTTCAANGGCTTAACTAGTGATAAAGGCGCAAATACCCTTNTAAATATTGCGAAAGCATGTGACTCAGGAATTGCAAATGATGGTCGAAGTGGCCCATTGAATGTTCCCACTTTGCAGTCTTTAGGTTTAGGAAATTCTATATCTTTATCAACTGGTGAAGTGGCACCCAACATTCCGATTGTTGAAATCGGAGCAGCATTCGCAGTAGCGGGCCCGGTATCAATGGGAAAGGATACTATAACAGGCCATTGGGAGTTAGCTGGCGTACCGCTTGAACGNGACTGGTACTATTTCCCAGACATTGAGCAGTCGTTTGATACTGAATTAGTCAATCTAGTGTGTGAGCTTGGAAAACTTGATGGTATATTAGGAAACTGTCATGCCTCTGGTACTAAAATAGTAAACGAACTCGGTGAGGAGCATTGTCAGTCAGGTCAGCCCATTTGTTATACGTCTGCCGACAGTGTTTTTCAAATAGCAGCACACGAAAATCATTTTGGTTTATCTCGCTTATATGATTTGTGTCAATTATTGGCACCACACCTACATAAAATGAATGTTGGGAGGGTAATTGCGCGCCCATTTACTGGCAACAAAAAATCTGGCTGGTTACGAACAGTCAACCGCCGAGATTNTGCAGTTGCACCACCTAAAAAAGTACTAAGTGAATGGATGCAAGAAGGTGGTGTTGAGACAATAGCATTAGGAAAAGTGGGTGATATTTTCTCAATGCGTGGGTTTGATCGCCTGATCAAGGGTGAGGACGTTAAATTAATGGAAGCGCTAGCGTCCGAAATTGAAANTGGNTCTGACAACAGTTTCATTTTTGGTAATTTNGTAGAATTTGATACNCTATATGGGCATAGACGCGATATCTCGGGTTANGCAAAAGCATTAGAATGGTTTGANACTGAAATTTCAAAAATAATAAGTAAATTAAGGCAAGATGATTTGTTGATNCTNACTGCNGATCATGGAAATGATCCGACGTGGAATGGCTCTGAGCACACTAGGGAAAATGTTCCTGTTCTGATCGTTGGCGCTTCTCCGACGATAAATCAAAAAGTGAATTTTGCTGATGTTGCTGCCACGGTTGCTAATTTTATGAGTATACCTACAATTGGTCCCGGAAAGAGTATCTTATGAACATAAGAAAATTACCCAAAATTGAACTTCATTTACATCTTGAAGGTGCAGCGCCGCCNAATTTCATACGTCAATTAGCATTTGAAAAGAATATTGATTTAACACAAATATTTAATGCTAACGGTGATTACTGCTTTTCAAATTTTAACGAATTTTTAGCAACATATGAAGCAGCGTGTCAGGTTTTAAAAGAACCGGAAGACTTTCATCGGCTGACCCGTTCGATATTGGAAAAATCGGCAGAAAATGGTGTTATTTATACAGAAGTTTTTATATCTCCAGATTTCTGTGGTGGGGGNGATTTAACGGCATGGAAGGAATATCTAGCGGCGATAGAGGAGGCTGCAAATAGTGCAAAAGAAGATTTAGGTATAGAAATGCGAGGGATAGTCACTTGCATTCGGCATAATGGGCCTTCTATAGCAAAAAAGGCATCGATTTGCGCCGCAGAAACCGCTTCTAATTTTGTTATAGGTTTCGGGATGGGCGGTGATGAGCTGGTTGGCACCCAAGGAGACTTTACATACTCTTTCAATATGGCTGACGAGGCTGGTTTAGGATTAACCACTCATGCGGGTGAATGGGGTGGAGCAGAGAGTGTGAGGCAGGCCTTGCAAGATCTCCGCGTCACTCGTCTGGGCCATGGCATTCAGATAATCGACGATACAAACTTAATTCGAGAAGCGATCGATAAAAAAATAACATTAGAAGTCTGTCCGGGATCAAATGTATCACTAGGTATATTTGAGAATCTCTCAATGCATCCGATTAATTCACTGTTAAAAAGTGGTCTCCTAGTTACTGTTTCTACAGATGATCCTCCGTTCTTTAATACAACTATGACCAGTGAATATAATAATCTGAGAGATGTTTTTGATTGGGATGAAGATATCTTCAAACTTATAAATCANAACGCAATTCACGCTGCTTTTTGTGGCGAGGAACAAAAATTAATTTTACTTGAGAGGATAAATTCTGCATGGACCAAAACCTAATTATAGTTGACCATCCATTAGTCCAACATAAACTTACCCTAATGCGAGAAAAAGAAACACCAACTGCATTATTTCGACAATTATTACGCGAAATAAGCCAGTTTCTTGCCTATGAAGTAACTCGTGAACTCCCCACGCGCTTAAAAAAAATCAATACACCTCTAGTTCCAATGGACGCACCNGTCATGGCGGGTAAAAAGCTAGCTTTGGTATCCATTCTAAGAGCTGGAAATGGCTTACTTGATGGCGTGTTGGAATTGATTCCGTCTGCTCGTGTTGGCTTTGTCGGTCTTTATAGGGATGAGGAAACATTNCAGCCGGTGGAGTACTATTTTAAGGTCCCTGACAGTCTTGAGGATCGAGTAGTTATTGCGGTAGACCCGATGCTTGCAACGGGAAACTCATCTGCAGCAGCTATTCAACGNCTCAAAGAAGCNGGAGCTAGGGATATAAGNTTTTTGTGCTTGCTGGCAGCGCCAGAAGGGGTGGAGAGAATGCAAGCGGCTCATCCAGANGTTCCGATTGTAACAGCTGCGCTAGACGAGAAGTTAAATGAGCATGGTTATATNGTGCCAGGATTAGGTGATGCTGGTGATCGAATGTTTGGAACAAAATAAAATTTTTTTCTNAGGCAAGAGTATATAGTATTAGCCGCCGCAGATAGTTTGCAGGGCAAGCCATGCACTATCATCCAAACTCGGCTTTCTAACNTTTTGTGATATTTTTTCACTATTGATCATAAATTGTGTGCTTTGGCCTGTCACATCAATTGCGTAAGAGTAAGGTAAAGCCGAAATTGCTCTTTTGTTGAATTCGTTCATAAGAATTTCTNGGTCTATATCTACTTGCTTTTTGATTATCCAGTCTTTTGAAAATCCCCTCAGGGTGCTGGCATCTGGACTTTTACCTAATAGAAACTGAATTATTTCAATGTTATTCATTTGTTTCATTAGTTCNTCCAACGCATTACTTTTTGCTTCTCTTTGTATCTGTGCTAAAATATGGCCCGCTACCACATCAGGGTCATCAAAGTCTTCAACAAGTGCTTTTGAGACAACTATAATTTTTCCTGGCAGATGTATCGCTTCAATTGTTTCACTTGGAACTATATAAAAACTGTATTCTTCTAAGCCCAAGTTTGAACTAAATTTNTCCAATGCAATTATTCCAAGTTCTCTCGAGCATGGTGCGCCAACGAATGATATGAATTCGTTAAAAACAGCTTTACCCATCTCCTGCTCTCTGACTTCTGGAATTATTTTTTGGGTATAATCACGAAGTGCGGCTGGAAGCCAAAAAATACTTAATCCCAAAATTANAATTAAAATTGAAGCTAAGCTAAAGATACGCAACCGACCAGGCTTTGGTCGCCTGCGATCTACGGCTTTCATTAATTTCTCAATAGCTTTCGCCATTTCATTTTCGTTACTACCTAACTCAAGAATTTCCCCAGGGTCCCCATCCGGATGATATAACTTACTTCCATCCTTAGATTGGGTGACTGCCAGTGCAGCAAGCGACCAGTGAGCAAGAGGCTTTTCATTTATGTCAGTTATAACTAACGATGACTCACCAATTGATATTATTACATCAAGCCTCTGAGCTTCAGCACTCTTGCGCCAAATACCCGTTGCTTCCAATCTTTGATACTGGGTTAAGGCAGTCATATTTGTCTACTTATTAGATTTGGGTTAACGCAATCATTTAGGCCAGTCGCTATGATAATTCCTTTGCGACTTTTCGGAGTTCAAATTTTTGTATCTTGCCGGTAGATGTTTTTGGTAATTCACAGAATATGATTTTTTTGGGGCACTTAAACCCTGCTATTTTTGAACGTGAAAAATCAATTAACTCATCCTCGCTTGTGACAGTTTTCGGTAGAAGCTCTACAAAAGCGCATGGTACTTCCCCCCACTTCTCATCAGGCATAGCAACAACTGCACAAAGAGATACGCTTTCATGAGCCATCAGGACACCTTCAACCTCCACTGAACTAATATTTTCGCCACCAGAAATAATAATATCTTTTGCTCGGTCAGCTATTTGTATATAGCTATCCGAGTGCTGGATTGCTATGTCTCCAGAGTGGAAATAGCCACCTTTAAAAGCTGAATTTGTCGCCTCTTTATTTTTGTAGTATCCTTTCATAACTGAATTACCACGGATCATTATTTCACCCTGGGTAGCACTATCCATTGGGATTTGTTCCATTTTATCGTCCATAACGGTGATATCTTCCATCATAGGCATAGCGACGCCTTGCCGCGCTTTGATAGTTGCTCGTTCCTCATCTGTAACACTGGCCCAATCGTTATCTTGCCATAAACATTCGGTAACATGTCCGTAGGTTTCAGTTAAGCCATAGACCTGGGTGACATTGAAACCTAATTTTTCCATTTTGTCCAAAGTAGCAGGTGCGGGTGGGGCGCCAGCTGTGAAAACTTCTACTTTATGTTCAAAAGGCTTTCTTTCTTGTTGATCAGCATTCACAATCAAGTTGAGTACGATCGGTGCCCCACCAAAAAATGCAACTTTTTCTTCTGAAATAGCATTGTAAATCGCTGTTGCAGAGATTTCTCTACAACAAACTAACTTACCCCCAACCATAGGCATAAGCCATGTGTGGTTCCACCCGTTACAATGAAAAAGTGGAACTATAGTTAAAAAAACAGGGAATATTTGCATTCGCCACGAGACCACCGTTCCCATAGTCATCAAATAGGCGCCACGATGATGATAGACCACTCCTTTTGGTCGCCCAGTAGTCCCTGAGGTGTAATTTAATGCAAGGCTTTCCCATTCATCCTGGGGCATCAGCCATTTAAAATTTTTGTCGCCTGACGATAAAAATTGTTCATAGGATCTATATTTTCCGCTACTCTCAAATCCTGCGCTGGAATCTGGAACCTCTATAATCAAAGGAGCCTTTTCTCCCATTTGGGCACATGCACTTTCTGCAAGTGGTAAAAATTGCGAGTCTACTAGAACAACTTTGGCTTCTCCGTGATCAAAAATATAGGAAACTGTATCCACGTCCAAGCGAGTATTTATCGTATTCAAAACAGCGCCACATGCGGGTACCCCGAAATGGGCCTCAGCTTGTGCAGGAACATTTGGTAAAATAGTCGCCACAACGCTTCCAGGTTTTATACCAACTGAAACTAGTGCAGAAGCAAGTTGACTACAGCGAGCATGATATTCCGCATAATTTACCCTATGCTTATTGTATACGACTGCAGTGCGCGTTGGGAATACTTTTACTGCTCGTTGCAAGTGTGATAAAGGAGTTAAAGGAACAAAGTTTGCCGGAGTTTTGTCTAATCCTGTTTCATCGTCCATCCAGCCCATGTCAGTTTAGCCTCGCATTGTTTGTTAACAAGTTCGTATCTTAATAAAGCTAAATTTAATAACTTTTGCAACTCAACTAAGCTTGGAAGGAAAAATTTCTTTTTCAGAGCATACTTCTTCGATCATTTATAAAGATTTGCTTAACTTTCTGGAGAAAATCTATCGTAAAAGGCCTCATTATTTTTTCCCAGCTCAGCTAGAATAGGGGGACACTTAAACCTTGGACCGTAAGTTTCACATAATACCTTACATCGTTCCGTGGCGTATGGAGTCCCCAGGATATCTAACCAACTTAATGGGCCACCGGACCATGGAGCAAATCCCCACCCTAAAATGGCACCCACATCACCTTCTCTAATATCCATTAGCACGCCTTCTTCCAATGCCCGAACGGCTTCAAGAGCCTGAATGAACATAAGTCTGTGTTGTACATCTATGAAAGCAATTTTCTTTGTTGATAATGGGAATTTTTTCTCTAAACCATTCCAAAAACCTTCTCTTTTGCCTTTTTCATTATAATTATAAAATCCTTCGCCAGCCTTCCTTCCTAGACGACCTTTGCTTTCCATCCAAAACAAAATTTCGTCAATTTGCTCATTTGGATAAGATGCACCCATAGCCGCTTTTGTAGCACGCGCGATTTTTGCTCCCAGTTCTATGGAAGTTTCATCGACAAGTTGTATTGGTCCAAGAGGAAATCCTAACTGCTTAGCGGCACTTTCAATAATACTTGGGGGTATCCCCTCTGTTATCATTCTTAGTCCTTCATTTAGGTAAGGTATTATACAGCGATTAGCGTAGAAGAACCTTGCGTCGTTAACTACGATGGGAGTCTTTTTGATTTGTCGAACGAAGTCTAAGGCTTTTGCAACCGCTCTTGCTTCAGTTTTTTTCCCTTTGATGATTTCAACGAGCAACATTTTTTCAACCGGACTAAAAAAATGTATTCCAATATAGTTTTCAGGATATTTGCTTGCATTAGCTAATTCACTAATTGGAAGAGTTGACGTATTAGATGCAAATATACAGTCTTTTGGGATTACTTCTATAACTGCCTTTGTGACGTCAGATTTAACTTTTGCATCTTCAAAAACTGCTTCGATAACTAAATCTGCCTCTGAAAGGTTTGTATAATCATTCGTGGCTAAAATGCGGGTTAGAGTTTCTTCTTTTATTTTATCAGATATTTTTCCACGGTTTATACCGTCAGTCAGATATTTTTCAGAATAGCTCTTACCTTTATCTGCAGCTGTTTGATCTCTATCAACCAGTATCACATTAATACCGGCTTGTGCTGCTACGAGTGCTATGCCTGCACCCATCATGCCAGCGCCTAAAATTCCAACTGTCTTAACACGCTGGTCGGGTACCTCTTTTGGACGAACGGCGCCCTTTTCTAGAGCCCCTTTGCTAATGAATAGACTTCTAATCATGGCTGATGAGGATGGGTTCATAACAATATTTGTAAACCAGCGAGCCTCAATCCGCAGTGCCGTATCAAAAGGTACTAACGAACCTTCATATATAGCACTCATCATTGCTTTCGCTGCGGGGTAGGCACCCATGGTTTTACCATTCACCATAGCAGAAGCACCTACAAAAGTCATAAATCCAGACGGAGAATATGGTGCGCCGCCTGGTAATTTATACCCTTTCTGATCCCAAGGTTTCACTATATCGACATCTCTCGCCACCAATATCCAAGCTTTAGCATCTGCCATTGGGTTATCGCTGACTTCATCGATAAGCCCTGATGATTTTGCCTTTATTGGGTCTACAGTTTTTCCTTCCAGTAAAAACTGTGATGCCCCAAATATACCTAATTTTCGAACTAATCTTGTTGTTCCCCCCGCTCCAGGGAAAATACCTACTTTAATTTCTGGCAAGCCAATTTTTGCTTTCTTGTTATTTGCAGCAAAGATACGATGAGTGCAGAGTGGTATCTCCAAGCCTATGCCGAGAGCTGTTCCCGGCAGAACCGTGACAATAGGTTTGCCCCCTTTGTTGGTTTTGGGGTCCATCCCTGCGCGTTCGATTTTTCGCATTATCGAGTGCATTTGCATGAAGCCGTCAAACAATCCTTGAGCAGGGTTGTCACCATTTAAATTTTTTAAATCTGCTAAAACTTTAAGGTCCATTCCCGCTGCGAAATCAGGTTTAGCGCTTGTAATTACTGCACCAATTATATTTTCATCACCTATTATTTTATCGATTAGGCTATCCAGAAGGTTTATAGCTTCGAAATTTAAGATGTTAAAAGGCTTTTGAGGGCAATCCCATGTAATTGTGGCTATCTGGTCTGGATCTATTTTTATTGAAAAATCTGCCATTTCTATTACCTTAAATTCTCTCAATAATTGTTGCTGCGCCCATGCCTGATGCTACGCAAAGAGTAGCGAGGCCCAGTGTCTTATCTTGACGTTCCAATTCGTCCAAAAGTGTTCCTAAAATCATTGCGCCTGTTGCTCCAAGTGGATGTCCCATAGCTATTGATCCGCCGTTCACATTTACTTTATCATGATTTATTTTAAACGCATTTTCAAACATGAGAACTATTGAGGCAAATGCTTCGTTTACTTCAAAAAGATCTATGTCACCTATTTTAAGTCCACTTTCAGAGAGTATTTTGTTTGTGGCTGGTACTGGCCCAGTCAGCATAATTGTTGGCTCAGTACCCACTTTACATGTAGCACGAATTTTAGCTCTTGGGTTTAATCCCCGAGCGTTACCAAATTCCTGATCACCAATTAAAATTCCTGCAGCTCCATCAACTATACCTGAACTATTTCCTGCATGATGAATATGATTAATTTCATCTATTTCTGGGTATTTCATTAATGCTACTTTATCGAAACCAGGCATCCCTTGTCCGATATCCTGAAATGCTGACTTTAATGCACCAAGCTTTTGCATGTCGGTATCAGGCCTGATATACTCATCACGGTCTAGAATGGTTAACCCATTGACGTCTTTGACAGATACAATAGAGCCAGAAAATCTATCTTCATTCCATGCGATATTTGCTCTTTTTTGACTTTCTACAGCCAATTCGTCTGCTTGATCTCGTGAAAAACCATACTTTGTAGCAATCAAATCAGCACTAATCCCCTGCGGTACAAAATAATTGTTCATTGTAAAGCTTGGGTCGACCGCAACGGCACCTCCGTCACTACTCATTGGAACTCGGCTCATGCTTTCTACACCTCCGGCAATGTAACAATTGCCAGCGCCACCTCGAATTTGATTGGCCGCGAGGTTCACTGCTTCTAATCCGGAAGCACAAAATCGATTGATTGAAATACCGGGCACGGCTTCATCTAATTCTGATGCCAAAACAGCTGTCCTGGCGAGACAAGCGCCTTGCTCTCCAATTTGAGTAACATTCCCCCAAATTACATCTTCAACGATTTGTCCGTCTAAATCATTGCGTTTTCTGATATTATTTAGAACTGTCGTCGATAAGGCGAGGGCACTTACTTCATGTAGACTACCATCTTTACGCCCTTTCCCTCTTGGGGTGCGGACAGCATCATAAATAAATACTTCTTTCATATTAAATCCTTTACTTCGGTGGATATGCTCGCTTGAGCAAATCGTAAGGGTGTTTCCAATTTTCATATGCTTCAATGTAAGACAACCAGCGATCAATGTTCGGATAAGATTTGCGGTTAAACCCAAAATCTTCTGGATAGAATAGATATGAGCAACAGGATAAGTCGGCGGCGCTTAACTGATCTGCCGCAATCCACTTCTGGTCAGCAAGGTGATTTTCTAATACGGCAAGTGCAGCATTATTTCGTTTTTGTAGGTAATCAATTACTTCAAAAGGTCTTTTATCTTCAGAAATGAAATTCATTAGAAACCGGGTAGGCCCAAGACTTCCCGATAGCCTAGAGTTGTCCCACAAGACCCATCGTAAAATTTCAACGCGTTCTTCTTCATTTGTTCCAAAATAATGTCCTGTTTTACCGTGCAGATAGTCAAGTATAGCACCTGATTGTGATATTTTTTTATCACCATCTTGCAGAACTGGTACTTCAGCCATCGAGTTGATTTCTTTTTTATAAGCTTCTGATCGAGTTTCACCACGAAAAAAGTCAATAAAAACCTGCTCCCAGTCGGCTTTTGCAAAATGCAGGGCTAGAGCAACCTTGTAGGAGTGTCCGCTTTCTGCGAATGAATGTAGTTGGAACTGCATAATTTATCCTATTTAGAAATTATTTGCACTCAATGTCATGACCGAGCTTGATCCTGCTCTGATGCGTGCAAAGTGTAATTTTGTAAAAGGTAACTGTCTTTCCATAAAATATTGTCCAGTTGAAATCTTGCTTTGATGAAAATCGTTATCATCAGACTGAAGATTTATAGCTTTATAAGATGCCTGGGCCATTTTACACCACATTAAACCAAGACATATATATCCAAATAGGTGCATGAAGTCATAAGATCCAGCGAGAGCGTCGTTTGGATTCTTTATGCCTTTGTCCATGAAATAAAGAACAGCTCCTTCTAAGTCATCTACCGCAGATTTCATAGGCTCTAGAAATACACTATCAAAATCGTCTGATTGATTTTGATGTTCCTCTAAGTAAGTCTTTAAAATAGCGAAGAAAGCCATCATATTTTTACCTTGGTTCTGAGGCAATTTCCGCCCGACTAAATCCAAAGCTTGAATACCATTTGCACCTTCATAAATCATTGCGATACGTGCGTCTCGTGCAAATTGAGACATTCCCCATTCTTCTATATATCCATGCCCGCCATATATTTGCTGAGCTTGGATGGTCATGTCAAAACCTTTATCAGTTAAAAATCCTTTTATAACAGGCGTTAACAGTCCTATTAACCCTTCTGCGCTGCTATCTGAGTTGCGATTAGCTTGATCTATCATATTTGCGCCCCAAAGGATAAGTGCTCGGCTTCCCTCCGAAAAACTTTTTTGATCCATCAAATTCCTACGGACATCTGGATGAACAATGATTGGGTCGGCCAAATCATCAGGATTTTTGGTACCCGTAATATCTCTTCCTTGTAATCGATCTTTCGCGTATAAAAGAGCATTTTGATAAGCCAATTCAGCTTGTGAGAGACCTTGTAAGCCAACTCCTAGTCGAGCTTCGTTCATCATCGTGAACATTGCTCTCATCCCCTTATGTTCCTCACCGACTAAGTATCCAACCGCTTCATCATAATTCATTACACATGTAGCATTTCCATGGATCCCCATTTTTCTCTCTATTTTACCAACTGATACTTGATTGCGCTCTCCCAACGAGCCATCTTCGTTAGTCAAAAATTTTGGGACAATGAAAAGAGATATTCCTTTCACTCCTTCGGGGCCATCGGGAATCTTTGCCAGAACCAAATGTATAATATTTTCTGCTAGATCGTGGTCACCAGCGGAAATGAAGATTTTTTGCCCACTTATTTTAAAAGTTCCATCATCTTCTCTAGTTGCTTTTGTCCTCATTAAGCCAAGGTCCGTGCCGCAATGAGGTTCAGTAAGGTTCATTGTCCCTGTCCAGTTGCAATTTATTAAATTAGGCAAATACTTAGCTTTTTGTTCATCGCTACCATGAGAATAAATTGCTGAATATACACCATGTGTTAGGCCGTGATACATTCCAAGCGCCATGTTGGCGCTTGCAAACATCTCACCAACTGCAATGCTAATCAAATAGGGAAGACCTTGGCCCCCAAATTTGGTATCACAATCAATTCCAGTCCACCCACCGTCTTTGAGTTGATTAAAGGCCTCTTTAAACCCCGGTGGAGTATAAACAAGTCCATTCTCAAAGCTACAACCGTGTTCGTCTCCAATAGCATTCAATGGTGCGAGTACTTCTGTTGAAATTTTTGATGCTTCTTCCAAAATGGCATTTAAATATTCGTTATCTAGTTCGCTATACCCTGGGATTTCACTATCGTTAATTTCTAAAACGTTCTGTAAGATAAATTTGATATCTTTTATTGGTGCGTGGTAGCTTGGCATTATTCAGGTCCCATTTTATTATTCGGCCAGCTCAGAAGATAAATTAGTTTGTTTTATCAATTCTCTTCCAAGGTTAAGTTGTTCCTTTAACTCTTCGATGGTTTCGCCGAGTTCATAGTGTTGTGATTCTAGCTGTTTCAGTCTTTCTTTTGCCAATTCATAAGTTTGGAAAAGTTGAGTCTGTTGTTGATCGCCCATATCGTATAGATTAAGTAGCTGTCTGATTTCCTCTAGTGAAAAACCGAATCTCTTTCCTTTTGAAATTAATTTAAGACGAGCTCTATCACGTTTTGTGAAAAGTCGTTTTTGTCCATCTCTTATTGGGAAGAGAAGCTCCTTTGCCTCATAAAATCTTAAAGTTCTAGCGGTTACACCGAATTCATCACACATTTCACGAATTGTTGAAGAAGCATCCATTTCAAAGACTCTTTTGAACTGACAATAACCCATAAAATAAAAAAGTTAACGTTTACGTAAGCAAACGTTACGTCAACTTAAAGTTTTAATGATTTCTTGGTTACTGATCTGAGTTCTTCTAGTTCTTTGATTGTTTCGGCTAGTTGTTTTTGTTGTTCAAAAAGTTCAATAAGTTTCCGATCAGCCATATCAATAAATACATGCATTTGAGCATTCGTGCCTTCTTTATCGTAAATTAACAGCCACTGTCTGAGTTCCTCTAATTGAAAACCAAATTTTCTACCGCGCAAAATTAGCGTCATTCTTGCACAATCTCGTGCGCCATAAAAACGTGAGCGCCCAATCCTTTCTGGACTCAATAGCTCAATATATTCATAATAACGCAGGGTTCGCGGTGTCACATCGAACTTTGCGCACATTTCCTTGAAAGAAAGTTTAATTTCACTCATAAAAACCCCCACATCTTGCGCAGAGTGTAATGCTGTCTTACTAATCCGGCAAGGTCGGTCAACTAAATTTATTCGCCCTTTTATTAGATTTAAAACTATTAGTGCAGGTAGCTCGCCCAGGGTTTAACTAACTAGCTAGCTAAAAGGAAAATAATTGGANTCTTCTCGGAGTATAACTCACCGCCGTGTGCTAGCGATATCACTCCCNATAGTGCTTTCTAATATTTCCATTCCAATTTTAGGTGCTATCGATACAGGTGTAATTGGTCAACTTGGAGATGCAATTGCAATTGGTGCTGTTGGTATCGGCGCGATCATACTTGGAGCAGTATATTGGTTGTTTGGTTTCCTACGTATGGGGACCACGGGTTTTGTTGCCCAAGCTTTTGGTAGGGATGATACCTCTGAAGTAGTAGCTTTACTTATTAGAGGGATCCTAATTGGCTGCTTTTGTGGTCTTTTTGTAATTTTAATACATCCAATAATATTCTGGTTATCTTTTCTAATCTCTCCCAGCTCCAATCAAGTTGAGGTTTTAGCCCTTGAATACATGAGTGTTCGTATTTTCTCTGCACCAGCTATAATTTCTACTTATGCAGTGATGGGA
Organism: Marinovum sp.; assembly: GCA_002711145.1. Lineage (GTDB taxonomy): Bacteria > Pseudomonadota > Alphaproteobacteria > Rhodobacterales > Rhodobacteraceae > Salinivivens. The sequence continues at coordinate 15,341 of PAHS01000046.1, forward strand.
TGGCTGATCGCATTAGAGAAAACTAAATATGTATTGATATTGCAACTCACGATGAATGGTTTGAATGCCATTTTGGATTTTTGGTTTGTGCTAGGTTTGGGATGGGGCGTAGAGGGCGTTGCATGGGCCACATTTATAGCTGAATGGTTCGCCTTTTTCGTTGGTTTAGGAATTTGTTTTATAATATCTAAAAACCTTCCAAAAATAATCTGGAGTATAGTTTTTTCTAGAACAAAAATTCTTTCAATTCTATTGGTAAATAGAGACATTTTCTTACGATCACTCATGTTAGAAATGATATTTGTATCCTTTCTTATGACTTCAGGAAAATTTGGNGATNTAGAGTTAGCCGCAACTCAAATTCTACTTCAATTTCTGCATATTTCTGCATATGGAATGGATGGTTTTGCTTTCGCAGCAGAAGTTCTAGTAGGCCAGGCAGTTGGCAAATCAAATCGTATCATGTTGAGAGATGCAGTCATTAAGGCTGGTTTATGGACGTTTATAATAGCCGTTTTTATGTCTATCATTTATGCTCTTTTAGGACCCTTATTTATTCAAATAATGACAACATCAGATGAGGTTAGATTGGTTTCTGAGACATTTCTGATATTCATTGTTATTGGACCCATTTTNGGGGCGCTACCTTTTTTAATGGATGGCATATTTGTTGGTGCGACAAGGTCAGTTGATATGCGCAACATGATGTTTTTATCACTTATAATTTATGCCTTAGCTGCATATGTTTTAGTAGGTCTATACGGGTTTTACGGTCTCTGGATTGCCCTTTTAGTCTCATTTATAGTTAGAGGCCTATCACTTCTTTCAAAATATCCAAGGCTTGAAAAATCAATTATTTGAATAGTTCTANAACACGCTCGGGTGGACGTCCAATAACCGCTTGTTTACCTAATACTAATATTGGCCGCTCAATCAAAATTGGATTTTCAAGCATTGCCTGAATAAGTATTTCATCGTCACTAGTGCGGCTTAATCCTAAGGCTCTAAATATTTTTTCATTTGTACGTACGAGCTCTATAACCGGTATCGACAAGATTTGGATTGTGGAAATTAAGTGTTCGTAACTAATGTTTTCTTCGAGGTAATAAAATATGTTTACATCAATAGACTGATCTTTAAGTAAAGTCAGGGCAATTCGTGATTTTGAACATCTTGGGTTATGCCAGANCTCATTCATAGCCATTCTTCTGCACCAGTTCCGATAGCTTCTTCCACATTTTTGAAGCCATGGNTTTTTAAGGTAAGATCTAATTCTTTTAATATTTTTGTTGTAACAGAAAATCCTGAATAAATTAAAGCAGAGTATATCTGGACCAGCGATGCTCCCGCTCGGATTTTTTGGAATAATTGTTCCCCTGTAAAGACACCTCCAACGCCGATTAATGGAATTTGACCATCTGTAATAGAATAAAGTTGTGCAAGTACACGTGTAGAAGTCTCAAATATAGGAACACCCGAAAGTCCACCTTGTTCATGCTGATAAATGCTTTTCAGATTGTACCTACTGGTGGTTGTATTTGTTGCAATTATCCCATTAATTTTAGTTTCAGTGGCTACTAAAGCAATATTTTCTAACTCCCCTTTTTTAAGGTCTGGTGCTATTTTTAAAAATATAGGAACTTTAATTTTAGAATCATTTTGACAGGACATTACTTTGTTCAATAATTCACGTAATTCCTTATGTGCCTGTAGNTCTCTTAAATTCTCTGTATTTGGCGATGAAACATTNACGGTCGCAAAATCGATGAATTCTTTGCATGTTTTAAATACAGTGGCAAAATCACTGATGCGATCAGCACTGGTTTTATTCGCTCCAAGGTTCAACCCAATTATTCCGTTTGAGGGTCGTCTAGACAATCTTTTTGAGACTTTAATCATACCATCATTGTTAAATCCAAATCGATTTATAATGGCTTTATCCTCTNTAAGCCTGAATAGGCGTGGTTTAGGATTTCCTTGTTGAGCATTTGGGGTAACTGCGCCTACTTCGATGAAACCAAAACCAAAGTTCATCAGGGGTTTAATGGCCTCTGCATTTTTATCNAAACCCGCAGCTAAACCTAAAGGATTGTTGAATTTTAAGCCNGCAACATTNAGTTCCAACGCTTTAGACTTNAAAACTGGGGTGTTTGAGACAATACCAAGCTTGAGGGCTCTTATGGCTAAGTTATGAGCTTTTTCTGGGTCAAGGCTTGTTAGTAATCGAAGGCCAATTTTTTCAGATAAGCTCATTGATAGCCTCTGGTAAATAATGACACCCATTTTCCTTTTTTATTGCACTATGCCATTCGACTTCTGTNATTAGTAGCCCTCTGTATAAATGTGGAAAGTCTTGCCCTCCACGAGACGGTTCCCATTTTAGGTCTGTTGAAAAAGTATCTGTTTTAAAGGCTGCGACAACCAACTTGTCATGACTTGAAAAATGCTTAGTTAAAGTTTCCCTGACCTGCGTCGCTGTAGAAAAATGTATATAACCATCGGCAATATCAACAGGCGCACCTTTGGTTCTCCCAACTTTTGCAAAATCTTGCCACTCATTTGGCAAGAAAATTTTAAATATCAACATAAATCTCGTGATGCCTAAATATCATTATTTGGTCAAGGCTCTTACGGCTTAATATGCAAAAAGACAGACTAACTTTTGTTTAACTTGTTTTTTTATCTCGTTTATGCTGAATCTTATTTATNAAAGCTGTAGACTTTAAATAATTGGATTGAGGGCACTTATATGTCAGAAAAAATTGCATTTTTAGCTGCTGACACGGATAGTGCGCAGGCTGCATTGCATGAACTGACAGAAATTTATGGGCAATGTGATTTTAAAACAGCGGACTATATTGTCGCATTGGGTGGCGATGGGTTTATGCTCCAAACTTTACACCTTTGTCAGAATTTGCGAGCCCCGGTGTATGGAATGAACCGCGGAACCGTTGGCTTTATGATGAACGCTTATGAAATAAAAGCCTTGCCATTGCGGCTTGCTAATGCGGAGCAGCAAATAATTAACCCTCTAATTATGAAAGCTACACTTGTGGATGGAAAAGTTGAGACTGCGCTAGCGATAAATGAGGTCTCTCTTTTAAGAGCTGGGCCGCAAGCCGCAAAGTTAAAAATATGGGTTGATAATCGACAGCGCATGGAGGAGCTGGTATGTGATGGCGTTTTAGTTGCTACTCCAGCGGGATCAACTGCTTATAATTATTCTGCTCATGGGCCCATACTGCCCATCGGCGCAGATGTTCTAGCGATGACCGCACTAAATGCATATCGACCCCGNCGATGGCGCGGNGCTTTGTTACCTAAAACTTCTATCGTTCGCATAGATGTACTAGATAATAATAAAAGACCCGTGATGGCAGATGCTGACAGCGTATCTTTTAAAAATGTCAAGAAAGTTGAAATTAGCTCTGAAACTAAAATAAAGCATAAAATTCTTTTTAATCAGGGCCANGGGCTAGATGAAAGATTAATTCAAGAGCAATTTGTTTAATTAAGCCAACCTAGNTGCTTCCATAGTTTTTCATAAATAGTGCCACAGTGTTTCTCAATGGCGATTAATGCACTCACAACTGTATCTTCGCGCCACCGTTGCCCAATTATCTGAATTCCGATTGGGGTGGCACCAGTTTTGGTATACGAAATGTGTGTTGGAACAATCCCAGCTGGGTGACCAATAAAGTTAACAGAATATGACCAGAGTGCCGCACCCAATACTTCAGTTACNCCTGCCGCACCCTCAGCATCTCGATCTGGATAAAAAAAGGTGGTTGGTATTAGATTTGAAATTATTAAAGGATATTCATCCATAAAAAGTGACCATTCTCGAGCATACCGTGTTCTGTTAGCCATCGCAGTTAAAAGCTTTCTTCCTTCATAGGGTTCAAATTGACGAAAATATTCATCAAAAATCATTTGTATCTTTTTAGAACCATATTTTCGGATATCGTCTCCCAAAAGACCNGATACTTCACCTAGAAGTGCACTATAGCCCTCTTTTGCGGTTTCCTCTAAGAGCGGCGGGCTCACTTCATGTACCTCAAAGCCTACATTGCTCAGAGCATCAGCTGCTATTGTTAAACCTTTCAGAACTTCTGANTCCGTTTTGAACCCTGGAGTATCACAACAAAGAGCTACTTTTCGTGAGTTTTTTGATAACTTAGAATTATCCCATGGCATAGGGACATGAAAAGGATCCCTTAGATCGGATTTTATTATTTCTGGCATGGCCAACTGAAGATCATGTGCACTTCTAGTAATCAGACCTTGTACTGACATTGACTGAGCAAGGATGCCTCGCTCATTGGTCTGNCTTGAGTTCCACGCGGGAACTCTGCCTAGGCCAGGTTTGAGTGTTACTGCTCCAGTTGCAACAGATGGAAAGCGCAGTGAGCCTCCTATATCATTTCCATGAGCCAACGCGCACATTCCGGACATTACTGCGGAACTAGCGCCGCCCGATGAGCCCCCTGGCGACAAGTGCTTCCCCCACGGATTATGTGTTCGACCATAAAGTGGATTTTCCGTTTCAGCCCGAAAAGAAAATTCTGGAGTATTTGTTCTGCCCACAAATATTGCTCCGGCATTCAGNAGATGATCAACAATTGGTGCATTTTGACTGGCTATTGAATTTTTTAACGCTGATACACCGTTGCTTGTTGCGTATCCTTTTTGATCCACATTTATTTTAACAGTGACGGGAACTCCAAATAGTCTTCCTTTTGAATCCCCTGATTTGGCAGCACTGTCAAGGTTCTCAGCACGTTTTATGGCCTCTTTGGACATATCATCGACAATGGCATTGAGTTCAGGATTTATTGTTTTTATATGTTCCAGATATGCAAATGTGATTTCTGTTGCACTCAAATCGTTATTTTTTGTTTTTTTAACAAGCTCAGTGGCAGAGAGAGCCCATATAGGTTTATCCGACATATTTCACACCTTAGTTACAAAAAGAGCGTAAACAAAACATATANAAGATCAATTAAGTTTTGTTTTTAACGGTGAGCTGTCTGCACTATTTTGCGTAACCAATTGTCATTAGAGCTTCTTTGATTTCCTCTAAAATAACTGGATCGTCGATAGTGGCAGGGAGCTTGAATTCGTCATTGTCGGCAATTTTAACCATGGTACCGCGTAAGATTTTTCCAGATCTTGTTTTCGGTAACCGATCTACAACAACCGCATTTTTAAATGATGCAACTGGACCAATTTGCGAACGTACCATTTCTACGCACTCAGTTTCTATTGCTATATGTTCCCGCTCAACACCAGATGTGAGACATACGAACCCGATGGGCAATTGCCCTTTCAAGTTATCAGATACTCCAATTACTGCACATTCTGCTACATCAGGGTGGTTTGCCAGAACTTCTTCTATTGCTCCNGTTGATAGGCGATGACCAGCCACGTTTATCACATCGTCGGTTCTCGCCATTATATAAATATAGCCATCATCATCAATCGTGCCNGCATCACCTGTTTCATAATATCCAGGGAATGTATTTAAATAAGATGATTTGAACCTTTCTGCCGCATTCCAAAGAGTTGGAAGCGTACCTGGAGGTAGGGGTAATTTAATTGCAATTGAACCGAGTTCTCCAGCTGGCAGCTCTTTNCCAGTGCGGTCTAAAACTTTGATGTCAAAGCCAGGCATTGGCACTGTTGGGCTTCCAATTTTTATTGGAAGTTTCTCTATTCCTATTGGGTTTCCAGCAATCACATAACCTGTTTCCGTTTGCCACCAATGGTCAATAATTGGCACCTGGAGCAAGTTTTCTGCCCATTTAACAGTATCTGGGTCAGCTCTTTCTCCAGCTAAAAATAAGGCGCGTAAATTTCTGAGGTCATATTTTTGTTTGAGTTCCCCTTTGGGATCCATTCTCTTGATGGCTCTAAATGCTGTTGGTGCGGTAAAGAAATTACTGACTTTGTGCTCGCTTATCACACGCCAAAATGTTCCTGCGTCAGGTGTTCCAACAGGCTTCCCTTCAAACACTAACGTGGTATTTCCGTGTATCAGTGGTGCATAGCAAATGTAACTGTGACCAACTATCCATCCTATGTCAGATGCCGCCCAAAACACCTCTCCCGGGTCTACATCATAAAAATTCTTCATGGTCCAGTTGAGAGCGACCAGATGACCAGCTGTTGGTCTGACTACCCCCTTTGGAGCTCCGGTTGTCCCGGAGGTATAAAGAATATATGCCGGATGACTACCTTCAACTGATACGCATGGAGCTTTTTCTACCTTACTTTGAATATGCTCCCAGTCGTAATCGCGTCCATTAACTAATTTTGCTTTACATTGTGCCCTTTGAAAAATAATGACAGTCTTTGGTTTATAATTTGCTAATTCAATAGCACTGTCGATTAATGGTTTATATTCAACAACCCTATTGGGTTCTAAACCACATGACGCAGCTATTATGGCTTTTGGTTTGGCATCATCAATTCTTACGGCCAGTTCATTGGAAGCAAACCCACCAAATACTACTGAATGTATTGCGCCAATTCTTGCACAAGCCAACATAGATATTATTCCCTCAGGAATCATAGGCATATAAATTATAACTCGGTCACCTTTTGAAATCCCTTTACTACTTAAGGCTCCGGCTAGGCTTGCAACTTTTTCTAATAACTCTGCGAAGGTTATTGAATACTTTGTATCAGTCATTGGACTGTCGTAAATAATTGCTTTTTGGTCTGCTCGACCGTTAAAAACATGCCTGTCGACGGCATTGTAGCAAGTATTTACCATGCTATCACTAAACCATTCGTACAAGGGTGCTCTATCTGCAAATAGTGCTTTAGATGGTTTCTTATCCCAGTCGATAGCCTCTGCAGCGTTCATCCAAAAGGCTTCTGGATCCTTTTTCCAGCTATTATAAATTTCTCTGTAGCCCATCGACTTCACCCTTCAAAACAAAAACACTATTTTGCATAATGCGTTAAATTCTGATTTCAGCAAGGGCGGAAAAAAAGTTTTTAAATTATTTGTTGTATCTCAATTATTGAGGGTTATGAATGTTATAATTCTTGATTATAAAAAGCTATTTGGAAATCTTCTTTAATTATTTATTATGACCTCGGACGACGCAGAAATTTACGCATTAAAAGCTGCGAATTGGCTTCTCTCAAATCAAGAGCTTCTGGATCTTTTTATGGGCTCAACTGGAGTATCAGAGAATACTATCAAAAGTGATATTCAAAACACAGTATTTTTAGTGGCCGTATTAGATTTTTTGTTACTTGATGATAAGTGGGTTATGGAAGCCTGCGATGCTATGAAATTACAACCTGAGTTGATGCAAACTGCAAGACTATTCTTGCCAGGGGGCGATCAGGTAANCTGGACTTGAAATTTAATGGATTTTGACGCTATTTTATTTGATAAAGACGGNACTCTTTTTGATTTTCATGGTACCTGGAGCTCATGGACATTAGATATAATTGACCACCTTTGCCGAAATGAAGCGTCAAAAAAAGAACTAGTGGCTAGAGCCCTAGGGTATGATTTGAAAAATCAGAACTTTTTAAAATCGAGTTTGTTAATCGCCGGGACATCTGAACAGGCTGCGGATAAGATTGCGACTTTTATAAATGATATCAGCAAGCAGGAAATTGAGAATTTTTTATTGAGTTCAGCAAAAAATGTGAAACTTATGGAGGTTATTCCATTAGACAAATTTCTCAAGAATTTACAATCTAAGGGTGTGAGGATAGGCCTTGTAACAAATGATTTCGAGGCTGTAGCGCATTTACATTTGAAAGCAGCTGGCATTCACAAATATTTTGATTTTATCGCTGGTTACGACAGCGGTTTCGGAATTAAGCCGGACCCCGGGCCGCTTCTGGCATTCGCAGAGCAGTTTTCGATCTTACCAGATCGGGTTGCTATGGTTGGAGACAGCACTCATGATTTATTTGCTGCAGAAAAAGCGGGGATGTATAAAATTGGAGTGCTTACAGGCTTAGCCTCATATTCTGATCTNGCTCCGTATTCTGATTTGGTTCTTGATAACATCGGGAAGATAGAAGAACTCCTAAATTAATTATGTTTTAATACGACTCAGATTGTCGCAAAAGAACGGGACATAATTGGTTAACCCCTATGTTTTAGGAACAAAACGTAAGAGCAAANACATGAGTTCTATTAAATCTCGGGGAAAAAGAGGTGGTGGGAGAGCTGGCAATGCTGGCAGACGAGGAAGGTCATCCATTCTTCAAATGCCCTGGAAACTAACCACAAATATAGACCAGCCTACTGAGCCTTTGAATGAGGAGGGGGTGAAAGCCATCCATTTCGGCGCAATGGAAATACTAGAAGATATTGGGTTGGAAATTCTTAATGTTGAAGCCAGAGACATTTTGGCAAGAGCGGGCTGTATAGTAGTTGGAGAAAACGTAAAATTTGATCGTGAATTTATTATGGAGATGNTAAATAAAGCGCCCTCTGAATTTGATATCACTCCAAGAAACCCAGAGAAAAAAATTACTGTTGGTGGGAAAAAAATATTGTTTGGGAATGTCTCTTCACCACCGAATTATTGGGATACAAAAATACGTCGAAAAGTGCCNGGAACCAGAGAGACCTGCAAAAATTTACTTAAGCTGAGCCAGTATTTTAATTGTATTCACTTTGTTGGTGGTTACCCGGTAGAGCCAGTTGATCTTCATCCCAGCACCCGTCATCTTGACGTTCTCTATGATAAATTAACTATTACTGATAAAGCCGCTCACGCCTANAGCTTAGGAAAAGAGAGGGTCGAAGATGTNATTGAAATGGTGCGAATTGCCGGTGGATGGACGGACGAAGAGTTCGATAGTGGTCCAAAAATGTATACAAATATTAATTCGACATCTCCGTTAAAGCATGATGAACCCATGCTTGATGGATGGATGAGGTTAGCCAGACGAAATCAAGGCTTGATCGTAACACCATTTACGTTAGCGGGTGCAATGGCACCAGTTACTATGGCAGGTGCAGTTGCGCAATCAATTGCTGAGGGCTTAAGTGCGATCGCTTTAGCGCAGTATATTAAGCCAGGAGTTGGATGCGCAATAGGCACTTTCACTTCTAATGTTGATATGAAGTCTGGCGCTCCTGCATTTGGGACACCTGAGTATATTCGAGCAACCCAAATGACGGGTCAATTAGCCCGTTTCTATGGTCTTCCATTAAGGTCGTCTGGAGTATGCGCTGCAAACGTGCCTGATGGGCAATCTATNTGGGAAACGTCTAATAGCCTCTGGGCAGCGGTACAGTCAGGATCGAATATTATTTACCATGCTGCTGGCTGGTTAGAGGGTGGTCTTATCGCCAGCCCAGAAAAATTTATAATGGATTGTGAAATCATACAACAAATACAAAGGTATATGGATCCTGAAATATTCTCCACAGATACTGACAGCATCGCAATATCAGCTATTAAAGAAGTTGGNAGTACCGGACATTTCTTTGGTGTTGAACATACTCAGAGTCGTTATGAAAGTGCCTTTTATCAGCCATTTTTATCTGACTGGAAAAATTATGAGGCATGGGAGGCAGCNGGCGCTATATGGACGCCTGAACGTGCTTATAAAATATATGAGCAAATTCTTAATGAATTCGCAGAACCAGTAATTGACCAGGGAATTGATGAGGAATTGAAGGAATTTGTTGAGTGTCGAAAAACTGAGGGTGGTGCCCCTACTGATTTTTGATATTTGTGTAAATATTTTCGATTTTAGAATTCTTTTTCTGGTGTTTATGTCAGATAATGGCTAATTACCGCAATAATATTACTTAAATGGACCTTTTTTTATGGGAAGAGATGTAAAAATCGCGCCATCTATACTCGCTGCAGACTTTGCAAATTTTGAAAAGGAAATTAAGGCGGTTGAGGAGCAGGGCGCTGATTGGATTCATGTTGATGTCATGGATGGGCATTTCGTGCCAAATTTAACATTTGGCCCGGCCTTATGCAAAGCAATCCGTCCGCATGTTAAGACGGTGATGGATGTACATCTTATGATCAGCCCGGTTGAGTCATATATACCCGCATACGTGGACGCGGGTGCAGATATTATTACCGCTCATTATGAGGCAACACCCCACCCNCATCGTGCAATGCAAGCAATTCGAGCGGCCGGTTGCAAAGCTGGTATTGCATTGAACCCAGGTACTCCAGCTGAAAGTGTAGAATATCTGTTGGATTCTATTGACCTTGTTTGTGTCATGACTGTGAATCCTGGATTTGGAGGTCAAAGTTTTATTGCATCTCAAGTGGATAAAATAAAAAAATTGAAATCTATGATTGGTTCCCGAAAAATTTTTTTAGAAATTGATGGAGGAATAGATACTAAAACTGCATCNCTAGTTGTAGATGCAGGTGCAAATGTTTTGGTAGCAGGTTCAGCGGTATTTAAAGGGGGCTCCGCTGATAACACATCTGTTTATGGAGAAAATATACTAGCAATCCGGAGCTCAATTGCGTAATTACACTATTTTTTTATAAACTATCTTNAGTATTTGTCCCTTTCAACAGCTGCATTGCAGCCAATGTGCCACCTGCCTGATGGGGAATATTGGTCTTACCAAGCGCCATCTCAATTCCTCCGAGTGTCGCTACTAGCATCAGGTCATTAAAATCACCCAAATGACCTATCCGAAAAACCTTCTTCGATAATTTGGATAACCCGTTTCCCAGTGACATATTATAACTTTGTAAGACTACTTCTCTAAATTTGTCGGCATCGTGACCATCCGGCAGTAACACTGCGGTAAGGGTATTTGAGTGATCTTTATTTTCAAGGCACAGAACCTCCAAACCCCATGCCTGAACTGCTAATCTGGTTGCTTCCCCATGTATTTTGTGTCTTTTAAAAACTTCTTCAATACCTTCATCAAAAAGCATATCTAATGCTTCACTNAGTCCAAAAAATAGATTTGTGGCTGGCGTGTAAGGAAAGGCGCCGGTCTTGTTTGAAGCAATATAGTCATCCCAGGCCCAATATGATTTGGGAAGGTTTGAGCTTTTGGAAAACTCAAGTGCTTTTTCTGATACTGCATTAAATGAGAGCCCTGGTGGTAACATAAGACCTTTCTGTGAGCCAGCTACCGTAACATCGACACCCCATGCGTCATGACAGAAGTTTGAAGAGGCCAAGGATGAAATAGTATCGACCATGAGTAATGCCCCATGATTTGCTTGATCTATAGCCTCACGCACCTCTTTTATATTTGACATACAACCAGTAGACGTTTCGTTGTGAACAACGCAGACTGCTTTTATTTGGTTTGAATTATCGCTTAACAGACGATCCTTAATTTTGTCTGCGACTGCGCCTCGACGCCAGTCTGTAGGAATCAGTTCAGTAACGATGCCTAAACGATTTGCTAGCTTACACCATAGGCTCGCAAAATGCCCAGTTTCTACCATTAGTACCGTGTCCCCTGTTGACATTGTATTTGTCAGAGCTGCTTCCCAAGCACCGGTACCTGATGCTGGGTAAATAATTACATGAGAGTCTGTTTTGAAAATCTTCTTCATACCCAAAAGGCATTTTTTTGAGAGATCAAAAAAGTCTTGGCCCCTATGATCGATAGTCGGGAAATCCATTGCACGCAGAATTCTATCTGGTACATTAGACGGGCCTGGAATTTGCAGGAAATGTTTGCCTGGGACGTACTTTCTTGGCATTGTATCGCGCTTCTTTATTACTATTTTGATGTCGAGCTATTCTAGCCTTATACCATATTGTGAATTGAACTAATGAAGCTATGATACTTATCAACGCAAGATAAGGGAAGGTTTTTAAGCTCTAATGGGGTCAGATTTTTCAGTTTTAAAAAGGTCAATTGAAGGAGAATTTTTAGAAAGTACTTTTGACCTTGGACGATATGCCACTGACGCATCAATTTATCAATTGATGCCCAAAGCGGTAGTTGTTCCCAAAACAGTAAACGANGCGCGAGAAGTTATCTACTTTGCTCAAAAAAATGGATTTTCAGTTTTAGCCCGTGGTGGTGGTACCTCCCAAAACGGGCAAACCGTAAACAAGTCTATTGTTATTGATAACAGTAAATATTTGAATAAAGTCCTAGAGTTTGATCCTATTTCTAGAAAATGTGTTGTCGAACCGGGTATAGTTCTCGATGAATTAAATCGGTTCCTCAAGCCACACGGATTATTTTTCCCAGTAGACGTATCTACGTCAAGCAGGGCAACAATTGGTGGCATGGCAGGTAATAACTCTGCTGGTGGTCGATCAATTCGGTATGGAATAATGCGTGATAACGTAAATTCAATTGACGTAATAATGTCTAACTCCGAACTTGCACGCTTTGGAATGATGCCTGCGCAGATTTTTGGCCTCGATGAAGTNCTGCCTGAGCTTTTGAGCTTGGGTTTAAATAATCGTACTGAAATTGAGAGAAGGTTTCCTAAAGTCCTCAGAAGGGTAGGTGGATATAATTTAGATGCTCTTATCGAAGGAACACTTTCTAGGCGCCCAGGCAGTAATGCAGCTACCTCCGATATCAATTTGGCACACTTGATTGTGGGTTCGGAAGGTACGCTTAATTATTCAAGCGCGATTGAACTTAAACTTTCTCCCTTGCCACCAGCAAAAATTATGGCTTTGTGTCACTTCAGCAGTTTCTATTCAGCCATGGAATCCGCGCAGCACATAGTTGGTTTAAATCCCATGACAGTCGAATTAATTGATGAGACCATGGTTTCACTAGCGCGCACAATACCATTATTTAAAAGCACCGTTGAGGATTATGTAAAGGGTAATCCGGCAGCAATACTGGTTGTTGAATTCTCTGAGGAGACCTGGGCGGGAAATTTATCAAAAGTGGATCAACTCAAAGAAATAATGGTTTCTATATTTCTCGGAAATAAGTCCAAAAATCCAAAAAAATCTGGAATAGATCGAGGCATAGTAGTCATCGAGCCATTAGAAGAACAAAATCGGATTTCTGAGATGAGGAAATCTGGTTTAAATATCATGATGTCGATGAAATCAGATGCAAAACCAGTATCCTTCGTTGAAGATTGCGCAGTACCGTTGCCGCACTTAGCAGATTATACACAAGGCCTAACTGATATATTTAAGAAATACGGCACACATGGGACTTGGTATGCCCATGCATCGGTAGGTTGCCTACATGTTAGGCCAGTTCTTAACATGAAGAATGGTTCTGATGTNACAAAAATGCGGGCGATTGCTTTAGAAGCATTTGAATTGGTGAAGAAGTTTTCTGGTTCCCATTCTGGTGAGCACGGAGATGGAATTTCAAGATCTGAGTTCAACCCGGTGATGTTTGGTGAAAAATTAAATACTGCTTTTATAAAATTGAAAAAAATCTTGGACCCAAGTGATTTATTTAATCCTGGTAAAATAGTTAATGCCCCTAAGATGGATGCACGTGATTTGTTTCGTTATGCTCCTGGATATAAAGCATCTGATTTTCTTACTACATTGGACTGGAAAGGATGGCCTGGTGCTGCGGGTGGGCTCCAGGGAGCCGTTGAAATGTGCAATAACAACGGNGCCTGTCGTAAATTAGTTGGAGGTGTTATGTGTCCCTCATTTCGGATTACTAGGGATGAGAAGGATAGCACAAGAGGAAGAGCGAACATACTTAGACTAGCTATGTCGGGACAGCTTGGCCCTGATGCCATGATCAGTGATAAGATGAAAGAAAGTCTAAAACTCTGTGTTTCCTGTAAGGCTTGTAAGCGAGAGTGCCCAACTGGTGTGAATGTCTCTTCGATGAAGATTGAAATCAATGCTCTGTGGGCTGCGAAGCACTCACTTTCCTTACATGATCGGCTAATTGCTTATTTACCAAATTATGCATCNGTAGTGGCTAAAGTGCCTTGGGTTATGAATTTACGTGACAGAATACCAGGTCTTCCCTTTATAAGTGAGAAAATAACAGGATTTTCATCGAGAAGAAGATTGCCAATATGGCGAAGTGACTATTTTAAAAGTTCAGAAATAAACAGTGAACCAAAAGGGAAATTACCAGTAATCCTATTTGGTGATACTTTTAACAGATATTTTGAGCCAGAAAATTTAAGAAGTGCAGTAAATGTGCTAAAGGCGGCCGGTTACACGCCATTTGCTCCAATACCGAAAAGCAGCAAAAAAAGTGAGATCTGTTGCGGCAAAACCCATTTATCGGTTGGAAATGTAGGTTCAGCTATAGTGAATGCAAAGCAATTAGTCGAAACATACTTGCCGTATGCATCTGCAGGAATACCAATAGTTGGACTAGAGCCTTCCTGTTTATTTACGATTAAGGATGAACTCCCCATGTTATTAAAGTCAGAGGATGCAGATCTTGTTGCAAAGCATGTAATGACTTTTGAAGAACTCTTAATGGCGAATGTGAATGAGATTANATTTAAGCCTAGAAAAGCAAAAGCTTTGCTACACGGTCACTGTCATCAAAAGGCTTTTGATGCAATGGGTCCTGTTGAACAGATACTATCATACGTAGATGGTCTTGAGGTACAGCCCATTGTTACAAGTTGCTGTGGAATGGCTGGAGATTTTGGGTATGCGGCAGATACCTTTGAGTATTCTGTTCAGATGGCAGAACTAAATCTTCTTCCAACTGTTCGAAAGGCTGATCGGGATACTTTAATTATCGCAGATGGAACTTCATGCCGCAGTCAAATTTTTGATGGGTCTGGAAGACAAGCAATTCATGTAGCAAGATTTCTTGAACAACAGTTGTTNAAAGGTAAAAATTAAAAAAGGCCGACGGCAATTAGCCTTATTCCCATTATGCAGAANGCTATCAGTAGGGCTTTTTCAAACCAATTCTGCGTAATACGTTTTCTAAGACCTTCACCAAAGTAGAAGCCCAGTAATACAAATAATAACCCAAAAGTTGATTGAGTGATGATCTGGAGAGTTAATACCTTACCAATATATAATCCAATTGCGAATGGAGCGGCCCCAACTAAAAATAAAAAGCCTGAGGCTGAAATGAATCTTTCTTTATCTAGGCCTCTTGCAATTAAATACATAGCTACGGGGGGAGACCATATTGAACTTAACCCTCCCAAGATACCCGAGATCATNCCAAAAATTATTTGTAAAAACTTTCCATTTTTGATTTTTAATTTGAGACCGACCAGGCCATTCAAGGCATATATTACCATCGCTGTACCAATAGAAATNGTCAGCAATTCTGTAGGATAAGATGCCATAAATAGTGAAGTAATAAATATACTTATTAATATAGTCATGCCCATGGGCCAATAGTTTTGAAAAGACTCCATTCTATGATTTGAGCGAAAGAACTGTGAAAGGTTAGTAATTAGGATAGGGAGTACNAGAAGAGCAATTGCGTGAGTTGGCTCTAAAATTAGTGTAAGTAAAGCCATAGCAGCCGCTGGTAATCCAATACCCAAGAATCCTTTAACAATTCCTGATAAAAAAAATGTAGCTAACATAAATGTTAAAATACTTGGATTATTAGATGGGAAAAAGTGCTCAAATAAGTTTGCTTCCAAATTTATCTCCAATTAGCGCATGATTAATTATTTATTCTGCTCTTATATTTTGGCTTGGGGATAAATCAGATTGTATAATTTCAAGCGCTGGATCTTTCCAGATGGACCTTTGGGAAGATCATTCATTATATGTATTTTATCAGGAGCCTTGAATTTTCCTATGCTACTTATGCAGTGCTCTAAGAGATGTTCTAAGTTAAGTTTTATACTTTGCCTCGGGATAATACACGCCTCTACTCGTTCNCCATAATTTGCACATGGAACTGCAAAAGCGGCGGCCTCAAGAACACTGTCATGATCGAGCAANGCTTCATCAACTTCCCTAGGAGCAATGTTTTCACCACCCTTTATAATCAGTTCTTTTATACGACCGGTTACGTAAATATAGCCATCCTCATCCATGTAGCCCAAGTCACCAGTTTTGAGCCAGCCTTCTTTAGTTATTGTTTTAGCAGTTTCATCTGNCTGCTTGAAATACCCCTTCATTACATTATTACCTTTGACTAAAATTTCTCCTATAATGCCAGGCGATACTTCATCACTTAACTCATTTCCAATCATCAGTTTATTTCCAAATGCTTTTCCAGGTGAGCCTATTTTTCTTACTTTTGGAGGCAGGGGATTAGTTGAAATTTGTGATCCTGTTTCTGTTAAACCCATTGTCTCTATTATTGGTATTTTAAAGCGTTCCTCAAATTTACGGTGTATCTCAGGTGAGAGTGGTGCAGAGGCAGACCTTGCAAAGCGCAAAAAAGGAATTTTTTCTGGCATAGATTTATTATTTAGAATGTAAGAATACTGGGTTGGTACTGCTGAAAACCACGTACACCTGTGGGTTTCTATTAGCGTCCAAAACGCATTAACAGAAAAACGGTCAGGTAGTACTAGAGTACTCGCTGAAGCAAGTGTACCCATTACTGTTACGCAGAGTCCATTTATATGATAAATTGGAAGAACGCATAGCGCTGTATCTTTATGATNTACTTCATGGCCGGATGAAATATAGCGGCCTGCAGCGAGTAGATTTGAGTGACTGAGCATAACACCTTTAGGGTTACCAGTCGTNCCTGATGTATACATTATTACTGCGATCTCTTCCGCAGATACATTTTCTTTTTTTACAAACGTTTCATTAGGAGCTTCTTTTTCACAGATTGGGCCCAGCTGAGTATCCAACTTTATAATTTCTATTTCTTTTTTAAAGTCAGATAGGGCCTCAGAAATCAGTTTTTCGCAATCATCNGCCGTAAATATCAAAGCTGTTTCTGAATGATCAAGTGTGTAAGCAATAATTTTAGATCCAGCTACTAAATTTAATGGAAGAGCTATATGCCCGGCATAGATTATTCCAAGTACGGTCAAACAAGAACTTATACCATTATTGGCAGCAACTGCTATTTTTGATCCTGGTGCCAGGCCTCTAGCATTCAAATGAAATGCTATTGATCGTATTTTGTTTCTTGCTGATGCGTACGATACCTTTGATCCGGTCTCAGGTGATACTAACCAAGTCAGGTCTCCAAAATGAGTTCCATTATATTCAACTTGCTCAGTTAAAGTTGAGGGTGAAGTAATTTTGCTCATGATGAAACTTTGGCCCAGTATTCTGCAAATACATCCNCTAAGTCCGGTTTGTTCTCTTCGATTTCACGAACNACTTTTACCTCATTAATGAAATGCTCCCAATTGAGATTTCCATCGATAGAGTTTCCACCCCAGCTTCCGCAACCCATGGATAAAGAGAATGGCAGGCCATTATTAAAGAAACCACCTGTTGCAAAACAGTGTGCTTGATTAACAATTACTCGACATGTTTTTGCCACCATAGCTAATTGGTGGGCTCTTTCATCATTTTTAGAGTGGAGGCCTAATGAATGNCCTGCACCTTGGTAGTCCTGTATTTTGATTGCCAAATTTACAGCGTCGTCGAAATCATCTGCCATGTAAAGCGATAGAAATTGTGACATTTTCTCGCCACTAATTACCGCGCTAGGCCCTACTTTGGTAGTTGGCAAAATCAAAAAGCGCGTATTTTTGTCCGCTCGATGGGCTAATCCGGTCTTATCAAGTATGACTTCGATATTCTGGGCAAGAAGGGCAGTGTTCATTTTGCCATTCTGCCAATGTAAATTAATGACGCGCTTTGTTTCATCTTCATCCAGTACTAGACCACCAGCACTTTTGAGAGCGACGAGGGCCTCTTCATAAATTGACCGAACTGCAATCACTGAGTTTTCTGACGAACAAGACGTTGCATTATCAAAGGTTTTTGATTTAACAATTTTTTTTGCTGCATCATTTAGGTCCGCTGTTTCATCTAAAATTGTAACAACATTTCCCTGACCGACACCCAATGCTGGTGTNCCAGATGAGTACCCAGCTCGAACGTTATTCTGAGACCCAGTGACAACCAGTAGGTCGGCTAATTCCATCAACCTTTTGGTCTTTGACTTTGAAGGTGGCGTAGGTACCATTTGAACTAAATTCGGGTTAATGCCAACATCTTCTAAATTTTTTCTAATGTGTTTTAATAAAATTGAAAATGGACCCGCACCTTTTGGGGATGGTGCAATAATAATAGAATTGCCTGTTTTTAATGCATTTATTATATTATTAGTTGGAGTTGCTAGTGGATTGGTTGATGGNACAATGGCTGCAACAACTCCTTTAGGGCGAAAATAAATAGATAAACCTTTTTCATTGTCGTCATAGATATGTCCAAAAGATTTTACGTTTTTTATGTCCCTTAATAGTCCGAGCGTCTTATTATGATTTTTTTGAATTTTATCACGAACGTTTCCAAGACCAGTTTCCATTACTGCAAGTTCTGAAAGCTCATTATTATTCTTGGGCTGCATCAAGGCCCATCCTACCGCCTGACACGCTAAGTCGAATACTTCCTGTGAGCCATTAGCTTCATACTCTGCCTGGGCCTCTTTCGCGGTGGCAATAAGTGTATCTATTTCTTGTATTTCTATATCATCAACCAACTTATACCCTTCGACTTATGAATTTACTTGTTTTGCAAAAAAGGCAGAGTGAAGACTTTTGAGCAATGTTAAGGCACCTGCAATTACTAGAATTGTACAAATTGGTCGAGAAAAATAAGTCCCCAAATCATAATGGACCATTTGCATGCCTTGGGCAAAATTTTGTTCGCCTATTTTTCCTAAAATTAAACCTAAAACTATACCGGGTATGGAGTATCCCGATCTCCTGAGAAGAAACCCAATTACACCTGCCGCAAACATCACAATTACATCTAACACCAGTCCTCTGCTAATATATGCGCCAATACTGGCAAGCATTAAGATCATAGGGGCAAGAAATTGGAAGGGAATCTTTAGCAGATAGAGGATAGTTTTTGTTTCTAAAAGGCCAATGAAAAGGATAGAAAGATTTGCGTAAAACATTCCGGCAAACACAACCCAAATTAAATCTGGTGAATTATAAAAAACTAATGGCCCTGGTTCTAAGTCATGCATTTGAAAGACAGCAACCATCATGGCTGTTAAAGCCCCTCCNGGCAGCCCGAGCGCTANTAAAGGGATCATTGCGGCCCCAGTTGCGGCATTATTTGCCGTCTCTGAGGAAATAACCCCTTCGAGCTTTCCTTTTCCAAATTCAGATTTATTTTTTGACCATCGTACTGCTTCCCCATACCCCATAAACGCAGCCAGAGTTGCGCCAATTCCAGGTAATATACCGCAGAAGAAACCCACTAATATAGATCGAACCACTGCAATTTTGTGGGACCACAGTTCAAAAAATGTAGGAAAGTCTACACTAAATTTTGGCGCACTATAGTTGCCACTTACTTTTTTTTCGGCTTGAACAAAAATTTCTGAAACAGCAAAGAAACCAAGAATTGCCGGCACAAAAGCAATACCTGCTGCGAGATCGCTAAAGCCAAAATTAAAGCGGTTTATGCCGCCGACGGGNTCCTGGCCTATTGTTGCAATTAGAAGCCCAAAGAGTACTGATAACCAGCCTTTCCATATTGTGCGCCCACCAACTGAAGAAGCAACAGCAAGACCAAAAAAAACTAATGCAAAAATTTCTGGTGGCCCAATATTCATTATGGCCCATTGAGCTAATGGTTCCGTTGCGCTCATCATTACTATTGCTGATGCAATACCTCCTACCGCAGAGCATAAAACTGCAGCCCCAACTGCTTTCCCTGCCATACCCTTCTGGGTCATTGGGTACCCGTCAAAAGCTGTTGGTGCATTTTCTGGAGCACCCGGAATATTGAATAAAATAGCCGTAATTGCCCCTCCGTATGTACCAGTACAATAAATTACCGCAAAAAGCATAACGCCTTGAGAGGGCGAAAGGTCAGCGGTAAAGGGTAGCAATATTGCGGCCAGGGTTAGCATNCTGACGCCTGGTATTGCGCCAAACAGCATGCCGCCTATCACGCCAAAAATAAAGATACCAATTGTAAATGGATCCCCAAATAGTGTTGCAGTTCCGGTAAGAAAATTATCAAGCATTCAGAATTGCCATCATAAAAGTTGATCAAATTGTGTTTTCATTTTCAACATGAAAGCGCTGAAATCATAAAACGGTGATACGTTTCCTTGTGGCAAAGGGGCATTTAATATGAACATGAAAAGTATAATCAAGAGACTGTAGATAAGTAAAGTATTGAACAAAATGAATTTTACTCTTCGTTCTCCCCAAGCAAGCATAACAAGTGAGATAAAAAATGGTGTCCCAAAATAAAATCCCACAGGTTTTAGAGAGATTGCGTAAAGAAGTGGTATTAAAAGTATCCACGCTGTTTTTAAATAATCTACAACAGACGTGTAATTTACCTGGTCTGGAGCTTCACTGGCTCCAACTCTACCTTTTTGAATTTTCGATCCATTTTTTAAAGAATGGTATAAGTTACCAAGCGCAGCCAGCCCTATCAGTATCAAAATCACTCGAGGCCACCCAGTTGCACCAAATTTATAAATCTCAATAGGTTGATTAAAGTTAAAACTTACTGAAAAGAAAATCGCTGCAATTAGTAACCAGAATGCTACTTCAACTAGATCTGAATTTTTTAGATTTCCCATACTTGGTCTTTCAATGAAGAGGCCCGCGACATATGTCGCGGACTTTGATTTTTCAGATAAAATAGGCTGATTTATTTTACGTCTAAACCCATTTCTTTATACACATCTCGGTACTGTGCTATGGCTCCATTGATCATATCTATTGCACCGTTTGTGTCACGGTAGCTATCAATGACGGTCATGAATTTACTTTCATTATATGCCTGGTAGCTATCTTCACAATATGCGCGTTGGAATGCCCATTTCAGCCAGTCTACTCTATCTGCTGGTGCGTCCTTGTGAACGTAGAAACCTCTAAACCGTAGCAACGGTTCAAAATTCATACCCATTTCTCTGTGAGTAGGTACATCGCTAAATACACCTGGGCGCTCATTGAAGACTGTAAGAATTGGCTTAAAATTGTCAGCATCTAGAAATTTGCGAACATCNCCAGGCTGTTCGAACAGTGCATCAACTTGGCCGCCAAGTAATGCGCCGTATCTAGGTGCGCCTTTGTCAAAAGAAATTTGTTGTATCTCCATATCNGAAGCTTCNGTAATAAACTTCATTATTACGCGCTCCATGGATCCTTCTTTTGAAACGTTTGCAATTGTTGCTTTCCCATCTTGAGCTTTGACCCATTCAACAAAACTTGGCCAGTCTGTATATCTAGTCTCATTTGTTCGAATATATATTTGTGAAAATGTGACTTGAGATATNACAAGTGGTATTAAATCAACCGCAGGATTTGGTTTGCTGGAATCTAAGGCATGTGCAGATGAAGCGTCATCGATATGTTCGAGGACTGTATACCCATCTGCTGGTGCCGCCATGTAGGCCGTCATGCCTACAGTGCCAGAACCACCGGGTTTGTGGTCACGGTTTATACCAACTGAGGTTAATCCTGAAACAGCTTCTGCCATTGCAGCGGCCACTTGTCCTGAACCTCCACCTGGTCCATATGGTACGATCATTGTTAAAGCACGATCAGGAAAACCTCCTGGTTTTGCCATGCTGGACTCAGACACTTTACATTCTCCAGCCAGGGCGACGCCGGCAAAACTGGCGAGCGCTGCTGCTGTTATGAGACCAGAAATTGGTTTTTTTGATTTAAAATTCATATTTTTCCTCCCCATGATATTTGGTTTACTGTACATCACGTTTTTTGATCGTGGCGGTGTTTAGCTTTTTGTCAACAAAAATCGATTTGATTAGATCAACCAAAATGAATACCCCCCACTNTCACACCCTCATATTAAAACGAGATAGTCTAAGCTTTTTGGTAAGGTTACAAAAAAACAACCCTTATGAATAAAAAATTCGTGGTGGTAAAATCAGATGACTATTCTCAATAGATCGATTCTAGTCAAAAACAAAATAACGAAGTTATTGTTGCTGATGTTGCTGAAAAATTCNTTAATAATCATTGGATGCACAAACAATAGATTGTTAAAATGGCAGCCCGTACGAGAATCGAACTCGTCTTTCCAGGTTGAAAACCTGGCGTCCTAACCGATAGACGAACGGGCCGCTCTGCCTGTGTTTGCCGTTATTATGTAAAGCCCACGTGCTGTGCAAGTAGAAAAACGCATCAAACTTTTTTTTTTTGCATTATGCTATTATATCTACAACTTTTCTGGCCAGGCTGCATCGTCTATAATTAATTGAGGAGATTTTTTACCTTGCCAATAATTAATATCCAATTTTCCAACCAAATGTACTTTTTTACCACCGTGTTCAGCTAGNGCTGCACCTAAATTCCCTTCAAAAGCCCNNAAACATATNGCATCCATTGATTTGCCATTATCATCTGAAAANCGAACTTTCAGGTGGGTATCACCGACNCTTTTNGAGAAACTNATGCTAACATCACAAAATGCAAACCTTGGCTCTCGAATTGCTGAACCGAATGGACCACAATTTTCTAATTCTTCAATAAGATCAATGTTTACTGCCTGAATAAAAAGGATTCCATCTACCGGTACTTCCTGAGCTTCTGGAGTTATAATTTTATCTTTTTCAGCTAATTCACATAATCGATGCATTGCTGTCTGCAACTGGTCCTTTTTTAGGCTCAAGCCCGCCGCCATTTTGTGTCCACCACCCTTTTGTATAAGACCTTCTCGCTGTAACCTTTGGATCGCAAAACCTAAATCATAACCATCGACGGATCGGCCTGACCCTTTACCCTCAATCCCGTCAAAACCAATTACGAGNGCAGGCTTATTAAATTTATCTTTNAGTCTCGACGCAACAATTCCAACAACCCCTGGGTGCCACCCTTCTGCTGCTGCCCAAATAATCGAATTTTTGGCCTGATTTNCATCGACTTTTTCAAGTGCTTCTTCTCGCACATTATTCTCAATTTCTTTTCGCTTGAGGTTCAGTTCTTCTATTTCCTCACAGAGATTGGTGGCCTCTGATATTGAATTTGAGCAAAGAAGCTTTATTGCTAAATCTGAAGGTCCTATTCGACCTGGTGCATTTAGTTTTGGACCCAATATATATCCCAAATGGTATGAAGTAGGTGCTGAGTTAAGCCCAGATTTATCGATAAGCATTTGTAAGCCTAATCGCTGCCTGGTGGATAAAATTTTTAGTCCTTGACGAACAAAGGCCCTATTTACACCGATCAACGGGGCGACGTCTGCAACGGTTCCCAAAGCGACTAAGTCTAAGTACTCCATTAGGTTAGGCGTGTTTTTATTTTGAGATTTAATTTGACGACCGCATTCAACCAAAGTTAGAAATACCACACCAGCTGCACATAGATATGATAAATTGCCGCTTTCAATTTGTCTGTTTGGATTGACTATTGAATAGCATTTTGGATCTAATTCAGATCCTAGATGATGGTCTAAAATAACAACTTCACAACCTTCACTAACGAATTCCAATGGTTCATGACCAAGAGTTCCACAATCAACACAAATAATAAGATCATGTTTTGAAGACAATGAAGTCATAGCCCGCTCATTAGGGCCGTATCCTTCCTTTATTCTGTCGGGGACATAAATACTTGGCTGAATGTTAAAAAAACGAAACCATGAGACAAGCATTGCTCCTGAAGTCGCCCCATCAACATCATAGTCAGCGTAAATAACTACTTTTTCTTTATCATTTACCGCCTTTATAAGTCTTTGAGCTGCTTTGGACACATCCTTTAACTGCCTTGGATCTGGTAACAGATTTCTAATAAGAGGGTTTAGATACGCGTCTACACTTTCTGGAGAGATCGCTAATCTACCTAAAACACTGGCAACTGGTGCTTTTTGTCCAGTGGTCTGCGCGATAGCTTCTGCTCGCCGATGTTGTTCGTCACTTGGCCCGTTCCATTTTCGTCCCGTTATGGAATTATGGACACCTAGAAATGCCATAAACAAACACCTTATTTCTTGGGCACGCGATAAATCATTCGTCTTACTGAGCCTGTTTTAGACCGCATCAATATTGTTTCTGCAGTGATATGAGTGATCTCTCGCTTTATTCCCTCCAAGAGTGATCCGCTGGTAACTCCCGTTGCGGCGAAAATAACGTCCTGAGTGACCATATCATCTCTTGAGTAAATTTGAGACAAGTTACTTATTCCTGCTTTTTCAGCGCGAAGTCTTTCATCATCATTCCGAAATAATAATCTGCCGTGGATTTGACCTCCCATACATTTAAGCGCAGCAGCGGCAAGGACTCCTTCTGGAGCTCCTCCAATTCCCATATACATATCAATACCAGTCGTTTCTGCTTCCGCACAATGCATAACTCCAGCTACATCACCATCGGAAATTAATCGAATTGCTGCCCCAGTTGACCTCACTTGCTCTATCATGTCCTGATGCCGTGGTCGCTCTAAAATACACACCGTGATGTCGCTGGGATCACAATTTTTTGCCTCAGCTAATATTTGAACCCTTTCATAAGGTGACATATCAAGAGAAAGTAATTTTGGTGAAAAACCCGGGCCAACTGCCAGCTTCTCCATGTAGACATCCGGAGCATGTAGCATAGAATCTTTTGGCCCCATTGCGATAACAGTTAACGCATTCGGCATGTCTTTGGCGGTTAAGGTTGTGCCTTCTAGTGGGTCTAACGCAATATCGACGCCGGGCCCATTCCCAGTTCCAACTTCCTCTCCAATGTACAGCATTGGCGCCTCGTCACGCTCACCTTCGCCGATAACAACTGTGCCTGCTATATCCAGTAAATTAAGTTGTTCTCTCATTGCATTAACGGCGGCTTCGTCTGCTGCTTTTTCGTCACCACGTCCGATAAGTGATACTGATGCTATAGCTGCGGCTTCAGAAACTCTTGCCAATCCAAGGGAAAGCATTCGGTCATCAAATTCAATCTTTGGGTTAGTCATTGGAAAGCTTTCTTGCTTTAAAGTGGTTCGATGCGTAAAGCGACTGGTTTATCGTG
The DNA here is from genome assembly GCA_002711145.1 of Marinovum sp. GTDB lineage: Bacteria > Pseudomonadota > Alphaproteobacteria > Rhodobacterales > Rhodobacteraceae > Salinivivens. Next base: position 40,338 of record PAHS01000046.1, read on the forward strand.
CACTACCCCAGTTTTTGGTAAATTGGCTAAAGCTTTCTCAATAGACTGCGAGTCAGTATTATGGGTAACAATGAGAACTGGTGCATGCTCATCAGCATGAGCGTACTGGCGCATCCTGTCTATTGATATTCCGAAGTCGCCTAGTAGTGATGCTACTTTCGCCAAAGCACCAGGCTTATCTGACAATGATAAACGTAAATAGTATGGCGCTCTTGTATTTGATTTCACAGATTGGACCGTTCTGAGTGTATTTGCCTGTTGTCCAAAAGTAGGTATTCTTACCCCTCGAGCAATGTCTATAATATCTGCCATAACGGCGCTGGCCGTCGGGCCTTCTCCAGCTCCGGGGCCGCTTAGGATAATCTGTCCAACATGGTCGCCTTCAAGCATTACCATATTTGTACCGCCCTCCAATTGGCCAAGTGGTGATGCAGCTGGAACTAAGCACGGCGACATTCGCTGCTCGAGGCCGTCTCCGTTAAGTTGCGCAACACCAATTAATTTTATTCGAAACCCCATATCTGCTGCATGATTTATATCCTCGATTGAGATTTGACCTATACCTTCTAACTGTACCGCTTCAAAATTTACTTTGGTCCCGAAGCCAATTGAAGCGAGCAAAGCAAGTTTATGTCCTGCGTCAATTCCACCAACATCAAGATTAGGATCAGCTTCTAAATACCCTAAGGCCTCAGCTTCTTTAAACACTTCTTCATAACTCAACCCGGCTGACTGCATGCGTGTTAGAATATAATTGCATGTTCCATTCATCACACCAACGACACGCTTTAAGCTATTGCCCGCGAGCCCCTCAGTTAATGCTTTAACGACTGGAATACCCCCTGCTACAGCTGCCTCAAACCTTAGTGATTTATTATTTTTTTCGATATTTTCGGCTAACTCCTGTCCGTGATGTGCTAAAAGAGCTTTATTAGCGGTCACTATGTCTTTCCCACTATTAATAGCTGCTAAAACGGAGTCTTTGGCTGGGCCAGAATGGCCCCCGATTAGTTCAACGAAAATATCAATATCTTTTCGATTAGCCAGAGAAACAGGATCGCTCTCCCAATCGTACATACTCAAATTTACCCCACGCTCTTTTTGCCTTGTTTTTGCGGAGACAGCGACAAGTTCGATTTTTCTGCCTGTTCGGGCCTGCAGTGTTTCTGCTTTCTGCTGTATGATCTTTACAACACCAATGCCTACTGTTCCCAATCCGGCAATGCCAAGTTTTATTGGATTGGTCATGGTACGTTCCTTTAGTGAGTAGCAAGCTATAGGTGCGATTTAACCATAAAGCTGATATTAAGCAACAGGCTACCGATACTAATGGATCATAATTTATCGGATATTGTGGTGTTAAAAATTTGAAAAAAAATAAAATAAAGCATTAAGCTATGTTCATAATTTTTAGTTATAAATCATTATCTGTCGCTTTTAGAAAAGCTGTAAAAAATATGTTAGCGATATTGGGGTTATGGAGAATAAAATGAAAATTGGTTTTATAGGATTAGGTAATGTAGGCAGTAAGTTATCTGGAAGCTTGCTACGGAATGGCTTTGATGTATTCGTTTATGATTTAAATAGCCAGCTAACGGCGGAATTTGCAAAAAAAGGAGCAAAGATTGGCCAAAATCCTGCACATTTAATGAATGTTTGTGATTTTGTAATAACGTGTTTACCAAGTCCCGCTGCTTCTAATGCAGTTATGCAAACAATGCTTCCATTTGTAACAGGAGGAAAAACTTGGTTGGAAATGTCCACGACAGATGATGCTGAAGTGAAGCGCTTGGGGGCGGAGGTCATAAGTAGGGGTGGAAAGGCCGTTGATTGTCCAGTATCAGGAGGTTGCCATAGAGCAGATACTGGAAATATAAGTATTTTCGCTGGCTGCGACAGAGCCACATTTGATATGATCCTACCTTTGCTAACCACTATGGGTCGGAGGGTTCTTCACACAGGAGAACTGGGCAGTGCCAGTATACTAAAAGTTATCACTAATTTTCTAGCTACGGCAAATTTAGTTTCTTGCGTGGAA